>CAXGPR010000055.1:0-25715 GCA_964011675.1 uncultured bacterium | reverse complement strand
GCGCGCTAGTAATTGCGGTTGGTCGATTGTTTTTGAGTGGGCTGTGGCCTCCTTTAGTCGCGGGGCTGATTTTCGCTTTACATCCGATAAATAGCGAAGTCGTAAACTATATCAGCAGTCGCTCTGAGTCGCTGTGTGCCCTCTTTTTCTTGACTAGTTTTCTCTGTTATGCCTATGCGCGCAGGGCAGAGCGCTGGTCCGTTCCGTTGATGGGAACTTCTCTCCTCGCCTTTGCCGGAGCGCTGCTGGGCAAGTCAGTGGCAGTTACCTTGGTGCCGCTGCTCTTTTTCTGTGAATGGCGTTTCTTTTCACCAGTGTCGTCCCTGCGCACCTTAATTAAACGCCTTACGCCTTTTTTTCTCCTCGCTTTGGTCTACGTTGTGGGTATGCGTCAAATGCTGCATACGGCGCTCTTAGGGGCTCCCGTGCGGGATGAATGGACGCAGTGGGCGACTCAAGTCAAGGCTCTTGCTTATTACGCGAAGCTGTTGGTATTTCCTTGGCCGCTCAACGTGGAGCATCCGTTCACGCTGGGGAGCGCTGGAATCGTAGTGGGTCTTGCGTTGCTGCTGGTCATCAGCTGCGTAGTTGCGCTGTGGCGTGGCGGTCCAATAGCTCGAGTAGTGGGCGCCTGGTTTTTACTCGTGCTGGCTCCCACGTTCTTTGTGCCGCTCAACGTGCTGGTTAATGAGCATCGTTTGTATGTCCCTTCTGCTATGTTTGCAATTGGCTTGGCGGCGCTGATGCAGAGGGGGTGCGGCGCCATGAGGTTCTGGGCGTTGATTCCTCTATTTGTCCTGTATGTTGGTCTCGATATACGCCGTACCGCCCAGTGGAGGACCCCGGAAACGCTGTGGAGGGCCTCACTCGAAGAGAGCTACTATATGCCGCGACCACACATTTATATAGGGGATGCGCTGCGGAATGCCGGTCGCAATAGAGAGGCACTGGGTCACTATAATAAGGCGTTGGAAGTGTATCCCAATGTATTGAGCGGAGGGGATCGACTGTCCATTTACAACAATATGGGTGCGGTCTATTTGGCGATGGAAGAATGGGACGAATCAGTGAGATTCTATGAGAACGCGTTGCAGATTGACCCCGACTATACCTTGGCTAAAGCAGGCTTGGAGGGAGCAAAAGCTATGCGTGCCGAGGGGGGCAAAGCGACTGCTATGAAATGGCAGAAGCAAGGATTGCTCGCGCTTGTCGAAGGCCGGGTTGATGATGCTGTCGGTCTATTGGATCGTTCGGCCCGTTTGTATCCACTTTCGCAAACCTATAGTGCGCTTGCTCAGGCCCATGGACGTTTGGGAGATCTTGAGGGCATGCGCTCTGCGTACAGGTCAATTATTGAATTAGACCCAAAGAGTGCAGCAGCAGTGAGGGCCCGTGATCGCCTACGTGCTCTGCCAGAAATAGTGGATCAGAAGTGAGTCAAATCGGAGTTCGCATTTACCTACTTATGGCCTGCGTTGGAGGCGCTCTCTATTGGGGGGCTTTGGCTAATCCGTTTCACTTTGACGACCTGCACTCTGTACAATACAACCCACATATCCGCTCCCTGGCCAACATACCTTCGTTCTTTGTCGATCTGCACACGTTTTCAAGCGAACGGGCTGGCACGATGTTTAGGCCCCTTTTGCTGTGCTCCTATGCGCTGAACTACGCCTTACACGGAGAGTGGGTGACTGGGTTTCGGATCTTCAATCTGCTACTGCACATTTCATGTGCATTTCTTGTCTGGCAGCTGATGCGAGCTTGGTTTGGAGATCTGAGGATGGCCCACGTGGTGGGCTGTTTGTTGTTACTCCATCCGCTTGCGGCCGAACCGATTAACTACATTAGCAGCCGGTCAGACCTGCTCTCCGCATTTTTTCTGTTGCTCGGTCTTTGGGCATTTACGGAGTCTCAACACAGACGAATAGCCAAGCTGCTGAGTGTTTTTGTATGCGCTCTCTTGGTAAAGTCTTCGGCGATTGTGCTGCCGGCTCTTTGCGCAGTTGGAATGGCCCGAGGGGAGCGCGTGTATTGGGAGCGTGCTCGTGGCCCGCTTGTAGGTATGGGAACGGTCGTCCTGCTTTATATTGGACTGATTACGGCCAACCGCTTCCTGCCAAGTTCTTTAGAAAAGGTACCTCGGGCTCTGGATGTCCATATCTGGACTCAAATAAAAGCCTGGACGTATGCTATTGGGGTTGTGATTATGCCGGTAAACCTGAGCGTAGATCACCTATTTATCGAGTCGAATAGTTGGGCAGAAGGAACCGTACTGAGTGCCGCCTTTTTTTTGTCTTCGCTCGGTGTGGTGGGGCTCTTCTCATTCAGGCGGTGTATTGGAAAGGGGATTATCTGGTGGTTTGTCGCCCTTTCTCCCTACGCGCTTATTCCGCTCAATATTATCGTAAGCGAAAGAAGACTTTATTTGGCTAGTGTCGGACTGATACTTATTGCGGGGTGGGCGCTGAGTGATTTGTTAAGGCGTCAAAAGATATTAGGCCGTTCTGCACTTGCTAGCCTCGCAGTCTTCTCCCTGCTGATAATCACTACTCGCAATGGCGTGTGGGCCAGTGATATAACCTTATGGGAAGACGCTCTGTGCGAGGGGAGGATACAGCCGCGAGCACAGGTTAACCTATCTTTGGCCTATGCTCGAGGCGGACGTCTTTTTGATGCCAAAGCGCGGTTGGAAAAGGTGGTTGAAACATCTCCCGAATTTGCTGATGCCTGGGTGGAGTTGGGTAATTTGCAGCATGAAATGGGCGATATGGACAGGGCATTACGGTCGTACGAACAAGCGGTCCGCATTCAGCCTTGGCTGGCTGGTGGGCATTACAACATGGGTAACCTTCTATTGGCAAAAGGGAACCTAAATGGAGCCGTTGAGCGGTTTGAGCGCGCGCTCAATCTAAACCCAAATTTTGCAATGGCTCACAACAACCTGGCACAGGCCAAAGAAGGGCTCGGGCAGTGGGACGAAGCGATGGCGGGATACCGCAGTGCGTTGGAGATTGATGCGGAACAGCCCCAGGCATGGTTTAATCTTGCAAATCTGCTTGAAAGTACAGGTGCGCTAAGAGAGGCTGGACTCGCCTACCTGCGCGCCCATGAACTGATCGTTTCTTCGGAAGATTACGGTGATAATGGTCAGTATCAGGTATTTGCTCAGAAGGCATTGACTGCTGCAAACCGCTTGGGAGCGGGACGTTAGAGAGGGGAATCGTATGTGTGGGATTGTGGGCATCATACACGCAGACCGAGACAGGATGGTCGACGAGCATTTGCTCCGTTCGATGACGGACGTCATGCAGTATCGAGGGCCCGACGACAGTGGGATTTGGCTGGGAGAGGGCGTGGGCTTGGGGCATCGCCGCCTAAGCGTAATCGATTTGGCGGGAGGGCATCAGCCCATGACGACGGGGGATTCGGGGCTGTGGATCACATATAATGGTGAGATTTACAACTATCTCGAGTTGCGAGAGGAACTCGAGTCGGATGGATTTATATCCCGCACAGACTCGGACACGGAGGTCCTGTTGAATATGTACCGGCGCGACGGCAGCGCGTGCTTAGGGGAACTTAACGGGATGTTTGCCTTCGCCCTTTGGGACCGTCGCGAGCGTCGTCTCTTTGCCGCTCGCGATCGGTTAGGCATAAAACCCTTCTACTACGCCTGCGTTGACGGAATGTTCCTTTTTGCTTCGGAGATAAAAGCCCTTTTGCACCACCCGGCGATACGAGCTGAAGTGCATTTTGATGCGCTCCAAGACTATATAGATCTACAGTATTGTCTGAAAGATAAGACGCTCTTTAAGGGCATTCATCGCTTGCTGCCGGGCTACTGTTTGACTTGGCAGGATAACCGACTGTCCGTCGAAAAATACTGGGACCTTGACTTTACCCCGGCTGAGTACGGAGGGTCAGACGAAGCTCTGGCAGAGCTGCTAAGGGACGCCGTGCGACTTCGTTTGCGCAGCGATGTGCCGGTTGGGACCCATTTGAGCGGAGGACTCGATTCGAGTGCAATTGCCTGTTTGGCGGCGCCGCAGCTGGACGCTCCCCTTTCGGTGTTCACGGGCGGGTTTACTGCCGCCAATCGGTATGACGAATCTCGCTATGCGCTGATTGTAGCTGAGTCTTTGGGGGCTCAATATCACCAGGTGTTTCCCACGGCTCAGGACTTAGCTGGATCCCTTGAAGAGATGGTCTACTACCTGGACGAGCCCGTTGCGGGTGCTGCCGTATTTCCCCAATACTTTCTTTCAAAGCTCGCCTCACAGCACGTCAAGGTGGTGCTAGGAGGCCAAGGAGGAGACGAGCTTTTCTGTGGTTACACGCGCTACCTGATCGGATACGTCGAGAGCTGTTTTCAGAAGGCTATTTATGGCTCTGCGCCCCTAGTGGGTAGGGAATCTCTCAGCAGCATACAGGAGAGTTTGACCTACCTGCGCGGCTTTGAACCAACTATGCAGAAGCTGTTTGCCAGCGATTTATTTGCTAACCCTGGTGCGCGCTACTATCGACTTTTGCAGCGTTCGCAGGATATGGAGGGGATTCTTGCTAATTCGGGCTGGAGAGATGGAAGCTATTCTACGGCTGAGGCTTTTTGCGCTGAATTTGACGGAGTGCAGAGCAATGAACTCATCGATCGAATGCTGTATATCGACATAAAGAATCACCTACAGTCGTTGCTGCACCTCGAAGACCGAACGAGTATGGCTGCTTCGCTGGAGTCGAGGTTACCTCTACTCGATTACCGCCTAGTCGAATACGCGCTTGGACAGCCGGCTTCTGTGCGCTTTGCGCGAGGGCGCCCCAAGCATCTACTCAAAGAGGCGGTGCGAGGAATCGTGCCGAATGAAATAATCGATCGCAAAGATAAAATGGGGTTTCCCGTTCCCATATTTGAGTGGTTTGGCGGTGAGTTGAAGGAGTATGTCGAAGATATCCTGCTGGGGGAGCGCACGAGACAACGCGGTTTCTTCGATATGCGTATTGTCGAAGGGAGCGTGCGCGGGGAAAAGCCCTTTGGTCGAACGGTCTGGGGTCTGCTCTCGCTTGAACTGTGGTTTCGTCAGTTTTTTGATGCGCGCTGAGCTTTTCACCTCTCCAAGAGAGCGGACGTGGCTGTTGGCGATCCTCGGGATCGTTGGGCTCATTTATGCCGGCGCGCTAACGGGTAGTTTCCATTTTGACGATACGCATTCGCTGCTCGAAAATCCAGCTGTACGAGATCTGGCGAATCTACCCCAGCTCTTTTTCGATACGCAGGCATTCTCGCGCAATGAGGGCAGTCAGATGTATCGGCCTCTCGTGCTGGTTAGCTACATGCTGACCTACCATGTGGCCGGCTACGAACCGGTGGCATTTCTGTCGGTCAATTGGTTAATCCATCTGGCCGTAGTCGCCTCGGCCTATCTTTTGCACCGGCAAATAGGGCTTTCCCCAGGCCGATCCGCGCTGGCGGCGCTGCTGTTTGGCGTGCATCCGATTGTCGCCGAACCCGTTCATTACGTGAGTGCTAGATCAGAGTCGTTGGCCGCACTCGGCGCCGTTTTGTCCCTGACGTTTTTTATGCGTGTGGGTAGGGGATACGCATTTTTGTCGCTCCTGTTCTTTGCCTGTGCTCTAATGGCCAAAGCAAGCGTGGCTGTCCTGCCGGCCGTATTAATGCTCTACGAACGGAGCGTACGCGTCCAGCACTGGGCGGATATGTGCTGGCTTCGCTTGGCTGGTTTTGGGTTTGTACTGGCAGGCTATCTTGCTTTTACGCGGTCGCTGCTGAGCGAAGCCTTACTCGAAGCCCCGGTGCGTTCGCTGGGGCAGCAAATCGCCGTGCAGAGCAAGGCCGTTCTGTATTACGGAAAGCTCTTGCTGGGCCTGCAGCCCCAGAGCGTTGAGCATCAATTTTACGTGGCTGACCAAGTCGGCGGTACTTTTACCCTGAGCGCAGTCTGTCTTGTTTCATTCCTATTTCTGGGAGGGCGCTGGCTGTGGCGCTACGACCGCACGGCATTCTTTTATGCCGGATGGGCGATTCTTGCCCTGCTTCCAACGCTGATCGTGCCCCTAAATACACTCGTTAACGAACGTCGGCTCTATTTACCTTTAATGGCCTGTGCAGCGCTCGTCGCCCTGTGGCCCTCTGGTCGTTGGCGTCGGGGGCTGTCGATTGTCGGCCTTGTTTCTTTTTCGCTCTTTTCCGCTCTGGCCGTGCAGCGCAGCGCTGTTTGGGAAAGTGAATGGACGCTGTGGCAAGACGCGCGGGTGAAAGCGCCGCACATGGTTCGACCTCACGTAAAGGTGGGCGTGTTGCTCAGGGAACGCGGGGATTTTCAGGGGGCACTGCGGTCGTACGGACGGGCGCTTACAATAGATCCAGAGCACGCGCCCGCATTAAATAATGCGGGCAATGTATATCGGTCTTTAGGAGATCGAGTACAGGCTCAAGCGGCCTACGAACAGGCTCTCGCCCTGTGGCCTCAGTATGTGGATGCTATGATCAACCTTGCCACTATCCACAGCGAAGCGGGTGCCTACGCGGAGTCGAATCGACTTTTTCAGAAGGCGCTAGAGATAGGATCTAATCGTGCTGAATTACACAATAACTTAGGCACAAACTATCTGCGCATGGGCGATTATAGGTCGGCCGAGGAAGCGCTACGTGCGGCGCTTGAATTGTCCCATTCGAGCCCGAGAATCCTCTTTAATTTGGGTGGTGCCTTAGAGGGAATGGAACGATATGAGGAAGCGCAGGAGCAATTCCTGGAGGCGGTCGCGATAGACTCAACCTATGCGGGCGCCTATGCAAAATTGGGTGGCCTATGCCAGCGCGCAGGAGATAGGCACTGCGCGCTGGCAAATTATGCTTCTTTTCTCCGCTACTGGCGCGGGGAAGAAGCCGTGGCAGACGACGTTCGAAGAAGGTTCAAAGCGCTGTCCCTCGAGAGGCAATAGGATTGGCTGTGAGCGCGGTAAAAATACTCAGAACAGCGCCCTTCTTAATGCGCTACTTTTCCTTGGCTTTTATAACGTGTCTTGTATATGCCAATGCGCTCGAGAATCCTTTTCACTACGATGATTTCCATTCCATAGTATACAATGAGCGGCTGAGGTCGCTTTCTGCAGTGCCGCAGTTTTTCATTGATGCGACGGCCTTTTCTAGCGAGGCAGAGAATGCGATGTACCGTCCCCTGCTACTGGCGACGTTTGCCGCAAACTATGCTATTAGCCAATACCAGACGTGGAGCTATCATTTGCTCTCTCTGATTTTGCACTTGGCCTGCGTTGGGCTAGTTGCTGCGATTGGGCTGCGCTTGCTTGGTCAGACTCTTGGGGCGTGGTGGGCGGCCCTGCTATTTGCCATTCATCCCATCAATACCGAGCCTCTCAACTACATAAGCAGTCGTTCAGAAATATTGTCGGGACTGTTTTTTCTCCTCGCCTTTTGGGTCTATCTGCAGCTTGGTCAGAAAGGACGCGTGCCGTGGGGTTGGGCTATGGGCTCCTATGCCTTGGCTCTTTTCTCGAAATCGATTGCTATTGTTTTGCCCGCTATACTGATTGTGCACGCCGCTCTGTTCGGTTCGCTGTATTGGAGACAGACAAAGAGATTGGTTGTGGGCCTAGCTCTGATCGGGGCAGCCTATATTTTCGGGGTATGGCAGTTTATCGCTAGGGCCACGATCGACCAACCGGTTCGAGGATATGACGAGCAAATATGGACGCAGGTCAAGGCACTCGTATTCTACGTGAAAATGCTGATTTGGCCGAGTGGCCAGAGCATAGACCACCAATTTCTCGTTTCGGATAGCCTTTTTGATCCGATTGCAGCACCGGCTTTTGCCCTGCTCCTATCGCTTTTATTTGTCGCGCTACGCTATCGCAGGGAACACCCTATTTTAGCATTTTCTTACGCATGGTTTATGCTTGTTTTGGCTCCTTCTTCTGTTGTCCCACTCAACGTTTTAGTGAACGAACATCGGCTGTATATTCCAGGTCTAGGAGTATATTGGATTCTGGGATACGGGATGAATCTGCTCTGTATTCGCTGTGATCGATACCGTTCTGGGCTGTCAGTAATCGCTCTCCTGATTTCCCTGGTATTATGCTGGGTCACTGTGCAGCGCAATGCCGTATGGGCCAGTCCGTTGACGCTTTGGGGGTCGGCAGCCAAAGGTGCGCCGATGATGGCTCGGCCCTACGTATACTGGTCTGAAGCTCTTGAGCGTGCCGGCCGAACGGAAGAAGCTATACACTCTTATGAGCACGCCCTGCGGTGGGATCCTTCCTTTACAGTAATTCACCAACGGTTGGGTGAAGTCTATCTAGACAATGGGCGGAATGACAGGGCCTTTCAGATACTGACAGAAGGCATCTTGGTAGATTCAACCGACGGAGCTTTGTGGTCGACGTTGGCCGAGGTTTTGCGGGCCCAAGGTCGCTGGGAAGAGAGTTTGTCTGCTTATAGGCGAGCTGCCAAAATCCTCCCCGAGGATGGTGCGGTGCTCAATAATTTGGGCAATACATATCAGGTCCTTAACCAGCCTCAAAAGGCGCTGCGCTACCATCTCATGGCGCTTCAGTTGACTCCTTCAGATGCGCCTACCCAGGTTAATTTAGGTAATGCATATGCCATGTTGGGACGAGACAGAGAGGCGCTTCAGGCTTTCCGCCGTGCGGTGGAACTCGAACCCGCCTATGGGGGGGGATGGCTGAGTCTGGGTGGGGCTTTGGAAAGGGGCAATCGGATAGAAGAAGCCATACGCGCCTACGAGCAGGCGGCTCTCACAGACCTAAATAACCGAACCTTTGTCCGGGAGCGGGTGTTGTTGTTGAGGGAGAAGCGCCCATGAAGAGAGCGCTGTTTCTCATGGCGCTGTGCGCCCTGCTCTATGGTCAGTCGCTGAGTGGGTCGTTTCACTACGACGACCATCATTCAATCGTCGATAACCCACACGTGCGAGATTGGCGTAATATCCCTGCGTTTTTTATCGAACCAGACCTTTTTTCCGCAGATGCGGAAAAAAGCATGTACCGACCTCTACTTCTGGTGACCTATGCGCTAAACTATGCGATTAGCGGCTACAGCGCAGAGGGGTTTCGCGTTTTAAATATCGTTATTCATGGCCTCTGTAGCCTGCTGGTAGCGCTCTTGGCAGAAGCGCTGCTGGGCAATCGGCGCGACGGATGGATTGCCGGGCTCTTCTTTGCCGTGCATCCTCTGGCCACAGAACCGGTCAATTACATAAGCAGCCGATCCGAGTCTCTGGCGGCCTTGTTCTATATGAGCGTACTGGTTATACACCTTCGTGCGGTGCGCGGTGTTCAACAGGCGTCGGTTCTGTTTTACGGAGCGGGTCTGTTGGTAAAATCTATTGCGATTAGCGTGCCCTTTGCAGCGCTATCGCTAGATGCGATGCGGGGTCGCCTCTTGGCCCTGCGCCGTTATATACCGTTGCTGCTGGTGGCTGTTGGCTATGCGGCACTAGTTATTCACAACCGGTTTATCGGCGATTCACTGGCAGCACCGGTTCGATCTTTAACGTCCCAGATATACACGCAATTAAAAGCGCCTGCCTACTACTTATACGTTGCCTCTATGCCGATAAAGCTGAATGTGCAGCCCCAGTTCTTTGTCGGCAAATCTCCGTTTGATCCGGCTGTTTTCTTCGGCGGACTATTTGCACTGAGCCTGTTGTGTTGTCTTTGGTTTGGGCGCAGAACGCCTATTGGTTGGGCGCTGCTATGGGCAGCGCTTGTGCTGGCCCCCACTTTTCTAATGCCGCTCAATATGTTGGTAAACGAACGTCGCCTCTACCTGCCGCTGGCAGCCCTTTCCCTCGCTATTGCTTGGTCGGTAAAGCAGGGGCGCGTATCGCTGAGATTGGGAGGCATGGCGCTTGTTTTATTTGCGGCCCTAACCGTTCAGCGCACCGCCGTGTGGTCCGATGAGTTGACGCTGTGGTTAGACGCTGAAAAAAAAGCGCCTCATATGCATCCCGTACAGAACAATCTTGGCAAAGCTCTTCAGGAAGCAGGAGAATGGGAAAGGGCGCTCCAAGCTTATGCACGAGCTATCGACATAGATCCTAGGCACGGCGATGCCTACAATAATATGGCTACAATCCATCACCTTCGAGGAGAAGAAGCACTGGGCGAAGGAGCGAAGGCAGAGGCCTTATCAGATATCAGCGCGGCCATAGACCTATATGAAAAGGCGCTTATTGCCTATCCAACATACGAAGAGATACACCAAAACTTAGCGGCTGCACATGTCCTTTTGGGTGAACTTGACCAGGCCATTTCTATATATGAGAAAGCGCTTTCGATCAACGATAGGCGCGGCGAAATTTGGAACAATTACGGTCAGCTTCTCTACGATATGGAACAACTAGAAAAGGCAGAAAAGGCCTTTAGACGGGCTGCTGCCGAAATGCCCGACCGCCCCGAACCCTACAATAATTTGGGGAATATTTACAGCGACTGGAAGCAGTGGGAAAAGAGTATCGGCCATTATAAAAAAGCGATCTCATACTCTGAGGGCGGAGCGGAAACGGCCGCCTATAATTTGACGATTGCTCTGCGTCAGTATGGAGCCTATGACGAAGCTCTCTCGCTGGTCGATACCTATCTCGAACGAGGAGAGGACCGGACCCAGTGGCTGCTGCAACGGGCCCTCATTGAACGGGATGCAGGCCGTCCGGAACGAGCGGAACGGATTCTGGCAACTGTCCAAGGCAAAAATACAAAAGTCCTCGTCATATGGGCCGAGGTGCTGAGCCAATTGGGGCGGTATAAGGAAGCCGTCCAACGATTTTCTCAGGTTGTAGAGGGAACGGAGGATCGCGCACGTGCGCTCTACGGATTGGGCAAAGCTCATATGGGTTTGGGGGATTCGTTAAGAGCGCGGGAGGCGTTCGGACGCTTTTTGTCTGTGTGGCAGCATCGAGATACCCGCCGCGAGCAGGTGCTGGATTGGGTCGTTCAGTTGGAGGTCCGCTAATGGCGCGTAGCACGGCGGGGGCATTGCTCTTTCTAATCGCTAGTATTGGCCTGGTGTTTGCCAATGCGCTGGGCGGCTCTTTTCACTACGATGACTTCCACTCGCTCGTGCTTAACCCGCACGTTCGATCATGGGAGGATGCAGCGTCTTTTTTCACGGACCCCTCGCTCTTTTCCGTAGATCCCACTAAGGCGATGTACAGGCCCCTCGTACTCCTTACTTATACGATTAATCACGCGCTGGGGGGCTATAGCCCGACGGGGTATTTATTCGTCAATCTGATTTTACATCTTGGATGTGCTCTGCTCGTTTGGGCCCTTGCAAAGAGGCTAGGTGCCCAACCTGCAGGAGCTCTATGGGGAGCAGCGCTGTTTGGCCTGTATCCGGTTTGCGCAGAGCCAATCAACTATGTTAGCAGCCGGTCGGAAAGTTTGGCCGTGCTGTTTCAGCTGGTCGCTTTTTATTGTTTTCTCACGGGGGATACTCTGAGGCGGCGCGGAATGGGCTGGCTCTCATTTATATTGGCGCTGCTGAGTAAGTCGGTCGCGTTTATTCTGCCTGCAGTTCTCATTGCCTACGAAGTGTTTTGGCGGAGGGGACGAATACATTGGGAGCGGCATGCACCCTATTGGGCTTTGAGTGGGATCTACCTTTCCGTAATTTTTTCCAATCGGTTCTTAAGCGCTTCGTTGGCCAACGCACCTCGAGGGCTTTACGAACAGCTACTCACACAGAGCAAGGCGCTGATATATTATGCCTATATTGGAATTTTTCCCACCCATCTCAACGTAGAGCACCAGTTCTACGAGTCTTCTTCGTTGGAAACGGGCTGTCTATTTGCGCTCTTGGCATTGGGCAGTCTCTGCGCCGTATTGATTCTGCGCTATCGGGGGCGCGGTCTCTTTTTCATCTGCTGGGGTCTGCTTTCTCTGGCTCCCACGTTAGTGGTGCCGCTCAACGTATTGGTGAACGAGCATCGCCTATATGCGTTAATAGCGGCTGTTGGAGTTGCTTTGAGTTTAGAGTGGCAGGGTTGGCGATCTCATGTTAAGTGGGCGCTGTGTGGATGGGGGTGCGTCGCAGCTATGCTAACGCAGGAGCGCAACCAAGTGTGGGAAGATGAGCGCTCTCTCTGGGAGGATTCGGCGCGCAAAAGTCCGGGCATGGCCCGGCCCCAAGTATTCCTCGGCAACGCCCTGCGAGAAGCAGGGGAAAAAGCGGACGCCAAGGTTTGCTATGAGCGGGCGCTTCACATTGATCCATCTCAGCGGTCAGCGCGGACTAATTTGGCCAATATCTACCTTGAAGCTGCTCGGACCGACTCTGCGAACGGGCCTGCTCTGCTCGCCCGTGCCCAAATGCACTATCTACGCGTTTTGGAAGCAGAGCCCGATTACCGGGAAGCGCTTACCAACCTCGGTAGTCTCTATATGATGCAGGGAACCTGGGAAAAGGCGGAGGCCCTCTTTTCAAGAACGATTGAAAAACACCCCCATTATGCGGATGCGTATTATAATTGGGCGATGATAAAAATGCAGCAGGGCGCTTATGCCGAGGCTGTATCCCTCTTCTCGAGAGCGCTCGATTGGGAGCAGAGTGCAGAGCTTTGGTATGAATTAGGGAATGGATACGCTCGTCTCGACCAGTTGGACAGAGCGATTGATGCGTACCGTCGAGCTCTCGCATTAGATGGGGATGCGGGGCATATTTGGTATAATCTTGCAGAAGTTCTACTCGTTGCCGGAGAGCGGGCGGGAGCGGTTAGGGGGAGCGACCGGGGATTGGCCTTGTGGAAAGAGGCGGAGGAGACCTTACAGCGCTTGCTCGCTGTCGAGGTACACCACGCTCGCGGGCGTCAGCGTCTGCTGCAGTTAAGAGAGCGTATTCCATGAGCATGAAAACTTTCTATGCTCAGGCCACTGAGAAGAACGCATTCTCCGCGCTGCTGATCCTCGTCTGTTTAATGCTGCTTTATGCCCCAGCCGTAGATAATAGCTTTCAGTATGATGATCGACATTCTATTGTCGAGAATCCGCACCTGCGATCCCTAGATAACTGGCCGGCTTTTTTCGTTGATCCGACGCTCTTTTCGCGAGACGCAGACAAGGCAATGTACAGGCCGCTCGTGCTTTTATCGCTCGCGTTAAACTATGCTTGGAGCGGATATGAGCCCCATTCCTATCACTGGTTTAACCTAGGGATACACGCTCTCTGTTCCCTGCTTGTGTGGGGTGTTTTACTCCGTTTGGGCCGTCCGCCTTGGATGGCCCTGATGGGGGGGCTGTTTTTTGCGCTGCATCCCCTTTGTGCCGAGCCGGTGAACTACATAAGTTCGCGATCTGAACTCTTGGCGGGGCTGGGATGTTTAAGCGCTCTGTGGTTTTATATGGGGAGTGTGCAAGAGGCCAATCGCAGGTTCTATGTCCTATCACTCGTATGTTTTGCCCTCGGACTTCTGTCCAAGTCGATCGCTATAATGGCACTCCTGTGGCCCGCTGTTTGGGATTGGCAGCGATCCAGGACGTTTCGCTGGAGTGCCTATGCACCTTTTGCTGGCATCGCTTTCTTCTATCTGTGGGGTGTGCGCCAGTTTATCGAGCGCGCCGTCTTGAGCGAGCCGGTGCGGACGATGGGGGAACAGGTTGCCACTCAACTCAAAGGGTTAGTGTACTACGCCTATTTGCTCTGGGCGCCTTTTTCGTTAAGCGTTGATCACGCCTTTTATACTTCGACGCTTGGCGACCCCCTGGTAATACTGGCCGCACTGGCGCTTACGTCGGCGCTGGCGATCCTGCAGGTTTGGCGGGGCGAGTTACTCGGCCTAGCGGTGGGGATCGGCGCTTTACTGCCCACGCTCATCGTGCCGCTCAACGTTTTGGTCAATGAACACAGGCTCTATCTCTCCGTAGCGGGATTTGTATTCGCGGTCACTTCTATTCGCGGACTCGGGCGTATTCGCGGCACGGGTTGGGTAGCAACTCTGCTGCTTTTGGGATTGGCCGGCCTTGTCGTGCAGCGCAATGGAGCCTGGCGAAATGAGGTTTCCCTCTGGTCAGACGCCCATGAGAAAAACACCCGAGCAGTCCGCCCGCTGCTGTATATGGGCAATGCTGAACGGGCCCGCGGTAATATAGATCAGGCGGTAAGGGCCTATGCCAAGGCGCTAGAGATTGAACCCGAAAATGCTGTGGTTAGAGCGGGTATGGGCAATGCCCTGATGGATCTTGGAAGAGTCGATTTAGCAACTACAGCGTTTAGAAAGGCCCTGGAAGACCAACCGCTTATGACCGATTTGAACTACAGTCTAGGGCGGGCATTACAGGCGGGCGGACAGCTGGCCGAAGCGAGGAATTCCTATGCTCGACTGCCAGTTGAGAGTCCACATCGGGCGGTTGCGCTAAACAACATAGGAACCACGTTCGAGCAGGGGGGGCAGCCGGACAGCGCCATGTATTACTACGAGAGGGCTGCGCGAGGAAATGCACCGGACGGGGTTCGCAACCTCAATCGGCTCGTCGTCCGCTTCGTGAAGAGAGCCGAAGAAGCTTTGCGAGCGGGGGACTATGCGCAGGTAGAGCATAGCGCCCGACGGGCGCTCAGGGGGTCTCCCCGACACCGCTACGGGCGCTTCTTCCTGAGCGTCAGTCTGTTATCGCAGGGACGCTTGAAAGAGAGCATACGCGAAAATGAGCGGCTGCTGAGTGACCATCCCGACTTTGACGAGGGATGGCTACAGTTGGCCAACGCCTATGAAACGGCGGGGGATTCGGATCGGGCGTTGACTGCCTATAATCAGCTTGTTGAAAGGGCAAGCGATCCTGCGCTGCGCAGCCTTGCCAAGGAGCGGCGCGCGCGGTTGCTTGGAGAGCAGGGGGACAGCTAATGGTGCGACCTATGGATGCCCTTTGGATTCTCGTAGCCTGCTTTACGGTCTACTCGAATTCTCTTGAAAACTCTTTTCATTACGATGACGAGCACTCCATCGAAAAGAATATCCACCTGCGTGATCTGGGCAACTGGAGCCAGTTTTTTACCGATCCATCTACGTTCTCGGTTGATGCTTCAAAAGGTATGTTTCGCCCGCTCTTGGTGGCGAGTTTTGCGCTCAATTATGCCTGGGGAGGCTATGAAGTATGGAGCTATAATTTCGTCAATGTCCTTATTCATGCCGTTAGTGCTTGTTTGCTCTGGGCCCTAGTCGGTACCATGGGCGGTGGACGAAGGACGGCCCTGTTCGCAGGGCTTCTTTTTGCGCTGCATCCGCTGGCAAGCGAACCGGTAAACTACATCAGTGCGCGTTCTGAGAGTCTCGCCGGTATGTTCTATCTGGGAGGGCTCGTCTCCTTTACGGTGGCCTATGGACAGGGAAGAGGAGCGTTTAAATATGTCTCCTGGATCTGTCTACTGGCCGGTTTGCTCAGTAAGTCGAGCGTAATTACCCTGCCGGCCACGCTGTTTTTATTGGATGGTATCTTGTTGCATAGAATCCGGTCCGAGTGGTCCCTGCGCGAAGCGGCCTCCCGTCACGGAGTTTATTGGCTGATTTCTTCTGTCTATCTGTACTCCATTATCCTCAACCGCTTTCTGACTTCTTCACTGGAAAATCGGGTGCGAGGCATGGATGAACAGATGCTCACCCAGATTAAGGCGCTGGCCTACTATGGCAAGCTCTTGGTTTGGCCCTATGGACTCAACGTAGAGCACCAATTCTCGGTTTCAAGCAGGTTTGATGGGGCGGTATTCCTGTCTTTGCTGGCTCTGTCTGCCTTTGCACTGGTTTTATTCGGTTTATACAGGAAGCGAATGCGCTTTACTCTCTTTGCTTCCCTGTGGGGTTTACTGTCTCTGTTACCTGTTCTTATTATGCCTCTCAATGTGCTGGTCAACGAGCGTCGCCTGTATGTGCCGGCCGCGGCTTTCTGCCTCGGACTGGCCTTTCTTTTGCGGCGTTCCTCTCTGCGCCGGTATGCCGTGTCGATCGGAGGCGGCACCATGCTAGCATTTGCGCTGTTGACGTTCCAGCGCAATGCGGCTTGGAAAAACGACTTTACGCTTTGGGAAGATGCGTTAGAAAAGGCGCCTCAAATGCCGAGAACCCATCTCTACATGGGCAATGCCCATAAAGATGCCGCATTTCAAGCTATCGTCGGCAGCTCTGAGGCGCTGGGGCATTGGAATCAGGCACGCGCTGCTTTTCGCAGGGCGATCGAATTACAGCCTCGCGGGGATCTGGCCCTGCGTGCGCTTAACAACCTCGGTGCCGTCAGTTTCGTATTGCAAGATACAGAAGAGGCCGAGCGGGCATACCGGCGGGCGGTAGAGCTCAATCCAAACTTTGCCGATGCGCTGATTAATTTGGGAACGATATATCACGAGCGAGGACGACGCGCTGAAATGGAGGCGGGTCGTTCGCTCTTAGAACAGTCGGTTTCCTACTATGAGCGCGCACTGCAGCAGTTACCTAATCACGCCGATGCTTGGGCTAATATGGGATTGGCCTACGCGGATATGGGCAATCGACAGCGGGCTGGCGAAGCTTATGAGCGCGCCCTTTTTCTCAATCCAAGGAATCCGCGTTTGCTGACCAACGTGGGCAATTTCTACGCAACTCTCGCCCAACAGGCGAGCGGAAAAGACCAGCGGCGGGCGCTCGAGCAGGCCGGTTCGTATTACAGGCAAGCAATCCGACTCAACCGCTCCTACGAAGTGCCGAGAAACGGTTTGCGCTACGTTGAAGAAGTCCTCCGCACGCTGCCATGAAGAGTGAGACTCGGTATCTATTTAGTATTGTAGCGCTGGCCGTGCTGAGTCACTCAAATAGTTTGCCCGGTTCTTTTCACTACGATGATGCACATTCTATTGTAAATAATCCGGCGATACGCAGCCTTGAGGTGTTTCCCCGTATTCTATACGATCCAGCGGTCTTCTCCGGCGAGCCTAGTATGGCCATGTATCGGCCACTTGTGGTTCTGAGCTACGTATTCAACTACGCGTTGGGCGCTCATTCCGCTTCTGGGTTTGTCCTGTTTAACCTCCTTCTGCATGCGGGGGTTTCGCTTTTCGCATTCCTCTTTTTGCGGAGTTGGACTGGAGACCGGTGGGGGGCGTGGGGGGCGTCGGCGCTCTTTGCCGTTCATCCGGTAAATGCACAAGTCGTCAACTACGTAAGCTCTCGATCGGAGAGTATGGCCGCACTGGGCCTCCTCTGTGCCCTTTACTATGCGCTGAACGGTCGGCATAAGCCCTCTTGGATGGGATATGGTTTGGGCCTGCTGGCCAAATCTCAGGCCGTAGTGCTGCTGCCTCTGCTGTGGGTTGTTCGTCCCATAAAGGGGGCTTCGGTGCGCCCATATATCCCATATGGCCTGATTACCGTGCTTTTTTTGTCCGTGATTTATGGGAATGAGTTTTTACCGCGTTCATTGGCGCAGGAAGTGCGTCCTTATGGGGGGCACTTCTACACACAGATTAAGGTTCTGGTCTACTATCTCTATCTCTTTGCGATGCCTAACCGGCTGAGCGTTGAACATCCGTTCGCCGAATCTGCGACGCTGTTGCCGGCTGTTTGGCTCTCTTTTCTCCTCTTAGGTTCGATTGCAGCTATGGCGCTGTTCAGTCGGCGCTGGGTTGCGCGGGGCGTGCTATTCTGGATGGCGACCATGAGCGTGACTACACTCATACCGCTGAACGTGTTAGTGAACGAGCACCGGCTTTATCTCGGAACGATTGGGCTGTGCGCGGTATTTGTTAGTATAGGCACGTTTTTGAGACAATCGGTGCGCTATTGCGGCATGGGATGCCTCTTTGTTATGGCTGTATTGGGTTGGCAGCGCAATGCGGTATGGGAAACGCCGTTGAGCCTGTGGAGCGATGCAGTGCACAAGGCCCCCAACGCGTTCAGGGCTCAGAGCAACCTCGGCTTCGCCCTGATTGAAATGGGGGCCTGGGCGCAGGCTAAATCAGTGCTTCTGGATGCCGTTTCACTCAACCAAACCTACGCGCGGACATGGAGTAATTTAGGCTTGGTGTATGAAGAAATGGGCCAGTATACCCAAGCTGAATCGGCCTACCGAAGGGCGATTGAACTTGGGCCCAAGCATTCTGGGTTTAAGGTTCAGTTAGGGCGGTTGTATCTGGGCTTAGGGCGTTATGGAAAGGCGATCAACCTTCTTAAAGACGCGGGAGAAGGGGACGTCTACTCTTCCGAGGTATATGCCGTTTTAGGCCTTGCACATCAAAGAGCAGGTAGGCTAGAAGATGCTGTCCTACAGTATAATAAGTCGATATCCTTATCCAATGACTCATATGAAGTGTTCAACAATTTAGGACTCGTTTATCAGGACTTAGGAAAAGACGGAGCGGCCCTTATCTCTTTTACTTCGGCTCTTGAAAGAGACCCGGAAAATATTGCGTTGCAGATCAACCGACGCCAACTACTGCTGCGCAGGGAGGGGATGTCTACCTTGGACCGCTATGCCGTCTTGGTACGTGAATATCCCAAACAATCCCAGCTGTGGAGAGCCTACGCGAGCCTGCTGGCCGAGGGAGGGCGGTTAGAAGAGGCATTGAAAGCCTGCCAAATGGTGTTGACCTTAGATCCGAGCGACCAGCGGGCGCGCCAAAACCTCGACCAGCTCAGAGCGCGGGTTGAGGCTGGGACCGATTGACAGAATGGGCTGGTAAAGCGATCTTCTTAGAGCGCTTACTTCTCTCGCTTTTACAACTACTTGAGGCAAAAAAGAGGGCATGGATCCATCCCGCATCCGAAACTTCTCGATCATCGCTCATATTGACCACGGCAAGTCCACGCTGGCCGACAGACTGCTAGAAAAAACGGCAACACTCACCCAAAAACAGATGCAAGAACAGGTCCTTGATAGTATGGATCTGGAGCGAGAGCGTGGGATTACGATCAAAGCCCATGCCGTTCGCATGAACTATCAGGCCAGCGATGGAGAGATCTACCAATTCAATCTAATTGATACGCCTGGGCATGTAGACTTCACCTATGAGGTGTCCCGCAGCCTTGCCGCTTGTGAGGGAGCTGTCCTTGTGGTAGACGCTACGCAGGGCGTGGAAGCGCAGACCGTGAGTAACTTGCTTCTGGCGATGAACAATGACCTTACCATAATACCCGTGCTAAACAAGATCGACATGCCAGCCGCTCAGGTGGATTCGGTAAAGCAGCAAGTGCTCGACCTGCTAGGCGGAGATGAGGACGAAATAATTAGCATAAGCGCCAAGGCGGGCATGGGCATCGACGACGTGCTCGAGGCGGTTGTAGAGCGCATCCCGCCGCCAGCAGGTCGTCGTGAATCACCTCTTAGAGCCCTGATATTCGATTCGCTTTACGACCAGTATCGCGGGGTTATATGCTTTATACGCGTCGCGGATGGAACGGTGCGCAAGGGACAAAAAGTGCGCTTTTTCTCTACGGGAGTAACCTATGACGTCGAGGAAGTGGGGACGTTGGTGCTCGATCGAGTGGCTACTCCAGAGTTGCAAGCCGGCGAAGTTGGGTATCTTACCGCCAATATAAAAGAGTTAGACGAAGCGGGGGTCGGCGACACGATTATGGACGTTGGAGAGCAGGAAGTCGAACCGCTGCCGGGTTACCAGCCGCTTAAGGCGATGGTTTTTAGCGGAATTTACCCAGTTAACCCAGAGGATTACGAGATGCTCCGGGATGCGCTAGAGCGGTTAAAGCTCAATGATGCTGCTTTCTCGTATGAACCTGAGACTTCTCCCGCTCTCGGTTTTGGATTCCGCTGTGGGTTTCTGGGTTTGCTGCATATGGAAATCATTCAAGAGCGATTGGATCGCGAATATCAGGTGGAAATCATAACGACCTTGCCCAATGTGAGGTATGAAGTCATAAAGAAAACGGGTGAGGTTATAGAGGTGGAGAATCCTTCTCTATTGCCGCCAACCGTTGAAATTGACCAGGTGCGCGAGCCTATTCTTTTCGTGCAAATTCTAGTTCCTAGCGATTTTATTGGTGCAGTGATGAAAATTTGCAACGATCGTCGCGGACTATATTTAAACACGGAATACCTTGATGGTAGCCGAGCCATATTGAGCTTTGAACTGCCTCTTTCCGAAGTGGTGATAGATTTCTACGACCGTCTTAAGTCTTCTACGCGAGGCTATGCCTCGTTTGATTACGAGCACAAGGAGATGCGGGCTGGCCCTTTATCCAAGCTCGATATTCTTATCAACGGTGAGCCCTTGGATGCTCTTTCGGCGATTATTCACCGAGACAAAGCACATGTTTGGGGACGGAAATTCTGTTTAAAACTGAAGGAACTAATTCCTCGGCAGATGTTTGAAGTAATTATACAGGGGGCTATGGGCAATAAGATTATAGCACGCGAGGTTGTGCGTCCCTTTCGTAAGAATGTAATTGCCAAATGCTACGGCGGGGACATCACACGTAAGCGCAAGTTGCTTGAAAAGCAAAAAGAAGGGAAAAAGCGTGCCAAGCAGTTTGGCAGAGTTGAGATCCCCCAAGAAGCGTTCCTAGCAGCGCTCAAGATGGAAGATTAACGGTATGGGGAAAAAACCGGTGCAGAGAGGGAGAGCATCGGCTCGGCGTTCTGTTGGCCGGGGAAAGAAGCGCTCGAAGGTATTTGGTCTTTTGCTCATTATACCAATGGTAATTGGGGTATTCTATCTTTTTGTAGCGACGTTGTACCGCGTTCCATCCCGAGCGATGGAAGACACTCTGCACGTGGGTGATTATTTGCTGGTTGATAAATTGCACTACGGTCCCCAGTTACCTTTTGGTTTAGGGTCCTTGCCGGGGCTGGGTAAAGTTGAAGCGGGCGATCTTATCGTCTTTCAACTCCCCGAAGATCCAGATCGCGTATATATAAAGCGTTGCATTGCAACCTCTGGGCAAGTCGTAGAGATTATTGATAAAGCGGCATTTGTCGACGGTCTACGGGTCGCTGATCCTCCTTACTCCAAGTATATAGACGCCCGTATTCGTTTGGGATCTAACAGTACTCGGGATAACCTGTCTCCAGTCGAAGTACCTGAAGGAAGTCTTTTTCTCATCGGAGACAATCGAGACAACAGTCGGGATAGCAGGAATTGGGGTACTATACCTCAGCAATATGTCTTGGGACGTGGTCTCGCCGTTATGTTTTCTGTTCGTCCGAAAGAAGGGGAACTGTCTAGGTTGGAAAGCCTTCTCGATTTTCCTTTGCGTGTCAGATGGAGTCGCATCGGTATGTGGTTGCAATGAAGGCACTGCGCGGTCTGTATATTCACATTCCATTTTGCCCGCAAATCTGTCCCTACTGCGCTTTTGCCTCTCTGCGAGGTGTCGATTACCTGCATGAGCGATATGTCTCAGCGCTCTGCAAAGAGTTGTCCGTTTGGAGTCGGCAATATCGAAAGAATCCTCTGCAAACTATTTTTATCGGAGGAGGAACGCCAACGCAAATTGATCCGTCTTTGATTGGGAAAGTGTTGGAGGCGGCTGATTATGCTTTTGGCATGTGTACGGATGCAGAAATAACAGTAGAAGCAAATCCCGGTACGGTAGATCGAGAAAAGTTTTCTAAACTACGATCGGTTGGCTGCAATCGGTTGAGTTTGGGCGTGCAGTCCTTTGATAATCAGGCCTTAAAAAAGCTGGGGCGAGTGCACAGCAGCGAAGAGGCTGAGCGCGCTTTCACCTCGGCCCGTGAGGCGGGTTTTTCCAACGTGAGTGTCGACCTTATTTTTAGTGTACCCGACGTGGCTGAACCGGTTTGGCAGGGTAGTGTTAATAAAGCTATTTCCTTGCAGCCCGAACACATTTCGGTTTACGCACTGACGATTGAAGAGGGGACTCTATTTGCCAGGCGCGAAGGAGAAGGATCGTTAGTTACGCTTACCGAAGACGACGATGCGATGCAATATGAGTGGACACGGAATAGGCTGTTGGATTCTGGGTTTAAACAGTATGAAGTATCTAACTTTGCGCAGGAGGGTTGGGTTTCTCGCCATAACTGGGGTTATTGGACCGGTGCCGAATACTTGGGCGTTGGCCTATCCGCTCATAGCCATATTGGAGGGGAGCGGTTTTGGAATGTCAAAGATATTGAAACCTATATGCAGAGAGTTGAAGAGAACATCTCACCAGAAGAAGGTCGAGAACGAATCGATGTCCAGACTGAAAGACGAGAGCGTTTTTGGCTTGGTTTACGTACAAGTCAAGGAGTTTTTTTGTCGGAAAAAGAGCTGGCAGTTCTGAAGGAACACGAACATATGAACCAATGTTTGAAAGCGGAATATCTGACCCTAAAGAAAGATCGGGTTTTATTAGCTGAGAAGGGTTGGAATATCGCGGACGGGTTGGCCGTCAAATTAACAAATATATTGGAGGATGGGTCAGAGGTAATTACTCAATGTGTATGAAAGTAGACAAAAGCGCATGAAATTAATGTTTTTTTTCTGGCTGTTGTGGTCGCCGATTCTTCCCTTTTGCGTTGAAGCCCAGTCTAATAGAGCTGAAACAATTGATGGAGAGCAGCAAAAAGGTGAGATGGCTAAGTTAATGCCACTGTTGGGGATGGAAGCTTACAAAGAAGTAATCGAATCAGGAAACTACTTAGTGGGTGGAGGTGATGAGTTTCTGATTTTCTCCCCTGGTATGGAGTATCCCGTAATGAATGTTGTTTCGGCCGAAGGAGGCCTATTTATACCCAAGGTGGGGAATGTGGCTGTCGCAGGCTTGAGCCTGAGCAAGGCTCGGAAAATGGTGCAAGCGCGCTTTGCTGAAGTGGTTCGCGTTGGGGAGCTAAATATCGAATTGAATCGACCTCGGTCGTTTCCAGTGACTGTAATTGGCATGGTGCAGACTCCGGGAATTTACACGGCAAATGCAGTTGAGAGGGTCAGTCAGGTTATAGACCGTGCGGGGGGGCTCTTACCAGAGGCGTCAAGAAGAGAAATACAATTGGTAAAAATAAGCGCCCTCAAGCCGACACAACGTGAAAGACTCGCTCGATTTATGACCTTGGGTATGATTTCGGATGGTGTTTCGACACAGCAGATGAGACGGGTCGATTTTGATATGTACGAGGTTGCAGGACAGTCTCGTTTTAACCCGTTTTTAGAAGATGGCGATGTGGTAATTGTAAAGTCGCCTAGCGGGAGGGTCGGTAGTTTCGGGGCACTGAAAAGGACTGGGTTTTACGATTACGTTCCTGGAGATAAGCTGAGCGATCTCCTTCATTTGTCGATGGGTGTATCTATTGACATTGACTCATCTAACGTGCGCCTTTTTCGTTTCGAAAGAGATAATAAAACCCGCGTTTCCCTGCCCGTTGACATGAAGGCCCTGCTGGCTGGAGATCCAGCCGCAGATTGGGTTTTGCGTCCGAACGATTGGCTCAACGTTGGTGCGTTGCCAGAATTTCATCCCCGCAGTGAGGTTTCCATTAGAGGTGAAGTAGTATTTCCTGGTTATTACGTCATTGGGCCTGAAGGTATGAATCTGAGAGATTTAGTCGATCTGGCAGGAGGGTTCACTGAGCGGTCTTCTTTATCTGAGGCAAGGATCGTCCGTAGCTCTTCCGAAGATAATAGTGGACAGCGTATTAATGCCGTCGATCCTGAATATGAACGCATACGCTCTGTGCCCGTTGCGGATCGAACTGAGGACGAAAATCAGTACTTTATAATGAAGTCTAGGGAGCGCGTTGGGCATATGTCTGTCGACTGGAATCTTCTTTTTGGACTTAACGATGAGCGGCACAATATTCCACTCATACCGGGAGACGCCGTCTATATTCCAAGGTTGAGCGAGGCGATTATCATCAGCGGAGCGGTCGGCCAGCCGGGGGCTGTGATTTTTGATTCAACTTTTACTGCGCAGGATTATATAGATCGGGCGGGAGGACTTGGTTGGCGTGCTTCAAACGACGTGAGATTAATCAAGGGGCTTTCGGGGGAAGTAAAGCGAGTAAAAGACGGGGTTATGATTCAGCCTGGTGATAGGATCTGGGTCAAGGAACGGCCTGATCGCGACTACTGGATGATCTTCACGCAGGCTATTGAGATCGTAGGACAAGTTTCAACGATGGTCCTACTTTATGCCTCCCTGACGGGGAATTGAGTGCCCATGCAATCCGATAAAACGCTGCTCGATTACTTCTATGTTTTGGTCAAGTGGCGCAAACTCATTATATGGCCGGTCATGGCGGTCGCACTTTTGTCTTCTGGCGTGGCCTTTGTCTTACCGGAGCGTTGGCAGGCAGAAACCATACTCTTGCCCAGCGAAGAGGATCCCGGTCGTTTCGAAATGTCCATGCTGTTGAGCCCTAACTTACCCGGAGGGTTGGGTGGCTTGTTGGGGCAAGCGACCCCCGGGGAACGGCTTCTCACGATTCTACAAAGCCGTAGAGTGCTTGGTGCCATAGTGGATCGTTTTGGTTTAGTTGAAGATTATGGCGTAGCTAACCGGGATGTGGCCATTGAAACCTTGGAAAGCTTATTAGAGTCCGAACTGAGTCGAGATGGTGCATTGACTATCTCAGTGGAGGGATCCAGTCCGACGCTGGCTGCAGATATGGCCAATGCGCTTGCCGCAGAACTCGATGCCGTAATCAGGAATAATAAACGGCAGCAGGCCGATGGATTGCGCCTGTTCCTCTCGGAGAGGATGGAGACCGTGCAGGGAGAGATTGAGGTCAAGGCGCGGTCGATTAGAGATTTTCAAGAGGGGAAGGGGATCGTGGATGTACAGGCGCAGACGACCGCTATGGTAGAGCTAACGCAGCACATTGTAAAAGAGCTCGCCCTGCTTGAGGTCAAACTAGGAATTGCTCAGCGAAGCCTCAAGGATGACCATGAAGAACGAATCCTGTTAGAAATGGAAGCCGATGAACTGCGTCGCCAACTCCAACTCGTGGTTGGCAAAGAGTTAGACGGCGATAGGGGTCAACTTGAGCGAGACTCTTTTAATGCCCTTGGTCCGCCACTCCGCCAGTGGCCGAGTCTTGGTATTGAATATGCTCAGCTGACCCTTGAATTGAAGATCGCGGAACAGGTGTTGGCTTTTTTGTCAGCTCAATTAGAGGATGCAAAATACCGGCAGGCCCAGGATGCTCCAACCTTACAAGTACTTGATCCTGCTACCGTGCCTGAATTCAGGAGTGCACCAAGTCGGATGCTAATTGTGCTTATAGCCATTGTAATAAGCTTAGTTTTTGGAACCGTACTTGCCTTCTTTTTTGAATCCGTTCAACATATATCTTCTGAGAATAGAGATAAAATAGAGGCAATACGCCAAGCTTGGGGGAAAAATAATCCGTAGAGAGGAAAATTTCTGGCTATAAAGACTTGAGTGCCGATACAGTAAGGTAGGTGAATACTGTATGAAATTTAAAAAAACCTATATATTGCCAGAGCATCTTTGTGATGCTGGAGGATTGCCTCGTAGTCAACAAGAGCGCCTTCTGTGGATACGAAAGCGGGTTGAACAGGGCCATTACGAGAGTGAACGAATAAAAAGAGCAGTTGCTGAAGCCTTCTTAGATCCTCCCAGCAATAGACGTGCTGGTGATTGAGTAAGGTAAACCGCTGTAAAACAAATAGAGAGGCCCTCGAATCCTAAGGATTCGAGGGCCTTTATCATACATGGTGGGGGTAGCAGGATTCGAACCCTCCTCAGCTGAAAAACAGAAAACCGCATCTTCTGAACAAAACTCTGCTA
>CAXGPR010000054.1:0-25902 GCA_964011675.1 uncultured bacterium | reverse complement strand
GAGGCGCTCGTGGGGGTCGCGTAGGAAGGTCGTGCCCGCCGAACGCTCTGCGCTGCGGTAGTCTTTGGAGACGCGTTTGGCTGCCGCAGCTAGTTCGGCGTGGTCGGACTGGCCTATGAGCTCTTCGAGCGCGCGCTGTAGTGGAGGTGGAAGGTGCACGAGTTATAAACAAACAAAAAGGCACGGCTTTTTCCACTGAGGGAAGAGGCCGTGCCCTTTGATGTGCTATGGCTGCGGACTATTTTTTACGAGCGACGCGCTTTTTTGGCTTGCTGCGCAGTGCTTTCTTTGTAGTCTTGATTATGACGGCAGCAACCTTGTACGGATCGGCGTTGGATGCAGGCCGGCGATCTTCCAAGCGACCTTTCCATCCGTCTTCAATCGTTCCTATCGGGATGCGTATTGAGGCACCGCGATCTGAGGTGCCGTAGCTGAACTTGTCAATGGACTGCGTCTCGTGCAGGCCAGTCAAGCGCTGGTCGTTGTCTGCACCGTATACTCCAATGTGTTCGGGAATGTTTTTGCCAAACTCTTCGCATATGGTCACAAAGGTCTTCTTATTGCCCGCTTTGCGCATGGCTTCATTCGAGAAGTTGGCGTGCATACCCGACCCATTCCAGTCACCCTTTATCGGCTTGGGATGTAAGTTTATGACGAGACCATACTTTTCAGCCGCACGTTCCAAGAGGTAGCGTCCCAGCCAGATCTGGTCACCGGCTGAGCAGGCACCCTTGGCGAATATCTGGAATTCCCACTGTCCCATCATCACTTCTCCATTGATGCCTTCGATGTTCAATCCAGCCTCCAAGCACAGTTGGAGGTGCTCTTCGACGAGTTCACGGCCAAACGAATTCTGCGTGCCTACCGAAGTGTAGTAAGGACCCTGTGGACGAGGGTAGCCCCCTTTGGGAAAGCCCAAGGGAAGATCGGTCTCTGGGTCCATGATTGTGTATTCCTGCTCAAAACCAAACCAGAAGTCGTCATCGTCATCTTTTATAGTGGAACGGCCGTTGGATTCGTGAGGGGTGCCGTCGGCGTTGAGGACCTCCGTCATGATGAGCCAGCCGTTGCCGCCCAGTCGGTCAGGATCGGGGTAAGCAGCCACAGGCTTGAGTAAGCAGTCGGATGAATCTCCTGTCGCTTGTTCGGTGGATGAGCCATCGAAAGACCATATGGGCGCGTCAGCAACATCGCCGGAGAAATCTTCAACAATGCGCGTTTTACCGCGCAAGCTCTGTGTGGGGTGATATCCATCCAACCAAATATACTCTAACTTAGACTTGGCCATCTTTAAAACCTTTCTCATCGGGGTTTAGGCGAAATAAATCTATTCGCTGGTCGGTCTTTTTATCAGTCTGCCTCAAAGAAACTATAAATTGTCACACTGTGTCGAGCAATTCGCGTTCCACCGGAATCGGGTCGGTAAAAGTATAATCCGGATTGCTCTATTTTTCAATAGAGTTAAGTATGACAAAGTAAAACAAGCATTTATGTAAAATGAGCGTTCATTTTTCCCGTAAAAAAGAAGTAAATATACGACAATTTTGTTTTTTTATACAAACCTTTTTGTTTCAAATACACCACATCTCAGCCCAGTGAGCCGAAAAATGAATCGGGTTGCAAAAAAATATTGCTATAGAGAAACAGGTTTCTAAAATAAGCCGTTTCTAGGCCAAGTCACAATGTGACATTTTTGTATTTATTGATAGTGATATTACATATATGTTGCTTTATAATGCTTTCTGCTAGGCCGTGAGTGGATTCCTTGTATAATTTTCTCAATCTGGAAAAGTGACTGAGCTATTGTATCATGTGTCAATCGGTCCAGGTTATCAAATCGGCGCGCAGGCAACGGTGTGCGTTGACGCTCATGAACCCCTTCTTTAAATTTTATGCCAACCCTGGAAAGGTGATGAGTTGCTGCAGGGAGCCAAATCATTGAACGAGCGCATAAAGAGATCGTGTATCGGGGCTTACATCCTCGCGGCTTGTATTGGTTGTGGTGCGGGCGATCATGTAGTGCGCAAGGTGGCACCGGGTGTCTCCTATCATAGAATACACGTGCTAGACGGGCCTTGGTGGATTCACGTTATCGAGGTGGATCTGCAGAGTGCTGGGAACGAGGGCATTGAACTTCGCACGTCCAGTGCGTCTTCTGAGAGGGGGGGCGTGGAGCGGACCAGTGCGCTGGCAAAAAATGCGTTGGCCGGCGTAAACGGCGATTTTTTTTTCACTAAAGAAAAAAGTCATACTGCGGGTTTACTCGTTCGAGATGGTATTTTAATACAGCCTCCTCAGCGGCGCTCAGCTCTTATTTTTTCGCGTTCCGGTCGTCCGATTATTGGAGCTTTTAAGGCGAAGTTTGGGGTTGTATTGGCCGACGGGAGTGCGTTGCCGATCAGCGGGTTTAACCGCGCTCCAGACGAAAACGAATTCACCTTATACAACGTCCATGCACGAACGCAGTATGATTCCATTCGCGCTGCTCTTGGTTTTCAACTCCAAAGCATTGCAGGCCAATCTATTCTAAACGATACCGTATCTGCGCGCGTGTTGCAACTGCGTCGCCAAGCGTGGCCCTTAGTCATAGAAACGGGCCAGTGGCTCATAGCGGCCGGCAGTCGGGCGGTTAAAGCCCACTTTATTTCACCAGGCGATACGCTTCAGCTATTTGGTCGTTTACCGCCTGCTCAACGGCCCATATTTGAGGCGTTGGGGGGGGGACCCCGGATCCTACGCGATGGCAGCATATCAATTGAATATGAGCGGGAGCGACTGAGTCGCGCTTTTGCTGAAGATCGCCATCCGCGTACGGCCGTTGGCTATACGCAGAATCAATCAGTTTTGTTTCTCGTGGTAGTTGATGGGCGACAGCCCGGATACAGTGTAGGTATGACGCTCGAGGAACTCGCTCACTTTATGCGCACGCAGTTGGGCAATTTTTCCCTGTCAAAAGAGAATGCTTATCAGGGGTTAAATCTGGATGGAGGCGGTTCGTCCACGATGGTTGTAGAAGGTGAAGTCGTCAACAGCCCATCGGATCAGACCGGTGAAAGGCCGGTTGCAAATGCCCTCGTTATCGCGGGAGTACAGTAGCCATGGTTCGGTTGCATGGTGAAGATTTACGCGCGCTGGGTACGGCAATGCTGACTGCAGTTGGCGTTGCCGATGAAGAGGCCGAACTCGTCTCTGACCACCTTGTTGAATCTGGTTTGCTGGGTCATGATACGCATAGCGTGCTGCGCTTGCCACAATATGTCAATATGGTGCGTGACGGCGTAGTTGATCCAAGCGGTCAACTACTCACACTCGATAACAGTGACTTCGGCGCGCGCCTGAGTGGATCTTGGAACTTTGGACCTGTTACGGCTACGCGAGCGATGGAGCGTGCACTGAACAAGGTGGACGGTAGTGGGGCTATGGCTGTTGTCACGGTGCGAGATTGCAACCACATAGCTCGTTTGGGTCGTTTCGTCACACAAGCAGCGCGCCGCAACTGTATCGCTCTCATGGTTGCCAACGGCCACGGTGGAGACTTAGCTGTGGCTCCTTTCGGCGGCATAGCACGTCGTTTGCCCACGAATCCACTCTGCATTGGAATTCCGACGGGTTTGGATTGGCCTATCGTGCTCGACATGACTACTAGTATGACTTCGGGTGGCGATCTGCGTCTGTTGCGCAATCTTGGGGAGCTTGCTCCAGTTGGCTCAATTATTGATGCCGATGGCATGCCGACTACAGACGTAGAGAGATACTATGGGCCTCCTCCGGGCGCAGCTATGCCGCTTGGCATGCCGACGGGTGGACATAAAGGCTTTGGTCTCAGCGTTTTAGTAGATATCTTAGCGGGCGCCCTGTCAGGAGCCGAGTGCAGTAAAGAGCACACTCAGCGTTCTGGCAATGCGCTCTTTATTGCCGTACTAAGGATTGAGGCGTTTCGCTCACTTGAACCATTTTTTGCTGAGGTGCAGGATCTCATCCGCCGAATTAAAGACTGTCCTCCGGTTCAGGGCGTGTGTGAGATTTTGCTTCCGGGAGAGAATGCTCACAGGCACTACGTCGAGCGGGTTGAGCGAGGTCTTGACGTAGACGAGGTGGCCTGGCAGCAGATTGTAGAACTGGCGGGCGTACTGGGTGTGGCTACGCCCAAACCGCTCAGCAACCCTTAGCCTTTCATTTTTGGACCATCAAAAGGAAGAAGAATACTCATGTTGGATATTGGCATTGTAGGTCTGGGAGGAATTGGTAATAATCACGCAAACTGCTATACGGAAAACAAGTATGCTCGTGTAGTTGCAGTGTGTGATGTGGTCAAAGAGCGAGCTGATGTAGCAGCAGAGCGTTGGAAAGCAAAGCCATTTTACAGCGTTAAAGAAATGCTTAAAAGTGGTATTCACTTAGACGCGTGCTCGGTCACAACGGCCGGCATGGAAAATGGCGGGGATCACTATGAGCCGACGATGGAACTGCTGAAAGCAGGGCTGCCAGTGCTTGGCGAGAAGCCCATTTCCAATGATGTGAGCAAGGCGCGTAAGATGGTGGCACTCGCAAAGAAGAAGCGCCTTCGCTACGGTGTCAATTTAAACCACCGCTTTACGCCGGCTGCTGTTCGAGCCCAAGAGTGGCTTAAGGCCGGTCGTCTGGGCGAACTCAACATAGTCAATATGACTATGTGGATTAACAACCCCAATGAGTCGAGTCCGTGGTTTCATATTCGCGCTCTGCATCCCCATTCGCTTGACGTAATGCGCTATTTTGCCGGAGACGTCGACAAGGTGCAAGCCTTCTTTAAGAAAGGGAAAGGTCGCAAGATCTGGTCTAACGTGCAGGTCAATTTGCTCTTCAAGAGTGGCGTTATAGGTCACCTTACGGGCAGCTATGACGCCGGGGGAAGCTATGGGTTAGAGACCTTGGAGCTGGTGGGCTCGGAAGGACGTGTCATCATAAACGAAGCCTGCGAGAAACTGAGTTTCTACCCGCGTTTTTCTCAGGAAATCGAGAGCTACGATCATTTGGGTGGCATGGGCTCATTTCCCGATACATTTCCTTCTCGTATCGGTGCATGGGTTGACGATTTGCGTAAAAAGACGCCGCCTAGCAAAGTGGATGCAAAGGCCGAAGACGCGCTTAAAGTTCAGCTGGTAATCGAATCCATAATTAAGTCCTGGGAAACCGGTCAAGTCGTCAAGGTGCCACAGAAATAGTATGATACGCGTAGGGGTAATAGGACTTGGTCCTATCGGCAATCGCCATGCCAAGATATACAACGAACTGGAAAACGCCGAGCTAATCGGCGTGTGTGATGTGGATCGAGCGCGTGCCGATGTGGTAGCAGCTGCACACGGCGCGCGCGCTTTTTATAGTGTGCAGCAAATGGTTGATGCTGTCGAATTAGATATGGTGAGCGTTGCCACCGGTGGCCAAGAATACGGCAGCGATCATTATGCTCCGACGATGGATGCATTACGCGCGGGCCTGCACGTGCTTGGAGAGAAACCCATCTCAAACGAAATAGGCCCGGCCGAAGAGATGGTTGCTCTGGCACGGGAAAAGAGACTATGCTACGGAATTAACATGAATCATCGCTTTACCCCCGCGGCCCGCTTAGCCAAGCAGTGGATGGACGATGGGCGCATTGGCGATTTACTGTTCATGAATATGGGCATGTGGATTATGAATCCTCGTGAGTCCAGTCCATGGTTTCAGATCAAGGCACTGCATCCACACACGGTTGACATTATGCGCTACTACTGCGGTGAGGTAGAATGCGTGCAGTGCTTTGTTCTCAAGGGGCCAGGGCGCTCTATCTATTCGACGGCGCAGTTTAACATGCGTTTTAAAAACGGCTGTCTTGGTCACTTGACGGGTAGCTACGATATAGAGCGCGGGCACCCTATGGAGCGTTGCGAGGTAGCAGGTGTAAAGGGCCGCTTTGTAGTTGATGACATGTTTCGAGAGGCTACGCTTTATCCGGCCGGGGAGATGGAAAAGCGCGTATATTCCAACCCCATTTTTGGCGGTATGGGCGATTTTGAAGATACTTTTCGTAACCGATTGGGGCGTTTTGTAGAGCAGTTAGAAGAAGGCGTACGGCCAGAGCAAATAGATGGATCGGGTGTTGATGGTCTTAGGGCGCAAAAGGTCCTAGCGGCAGCAATCGAATCGGTTAAAACCGAGTCTGTCGTATACGTGGAGGACTAAGTGCAGTATAACGAGAAAATGCTCGCAGCCAAGTCAAGACTGCTTGAACGTTTTAAGAAAGACGAACCGCGTCAGGCTGATCCGGAGAGAGACCGATTGCCGCCGGGGCAGCATTTGACAAAAGGCTTTCCTGTGCTCGATTTGGGCGTAAAGCCCAGGTTTCATCCCAAGCGCTGGCGATTTCAAGTCGAGGGAGAAGTCGAACAGGACCTCGACCTTGATTGGAATGGGTTTGTCGCACTTCCGCACGATCGTGAGGTCGCCGACTTCCACTGCGTGACGACTTGGACCAAATTTGATGTGCAATGGGGCGGCGTGCGGTTTGTCGACGTAGCGGCGATGGTGCGGCCCACCGATGAAGCACGCTTTGTAATTGTGCATTCAGCTGACGGTTATACGACAAACCTACCGCTGTCAGACTGCTTGGATCGAGAGGTCCTGCTCGCCGACCAGCTGTTTGATGAGCCGCTTCCGGTAGAACACGGCGGCCCTATGCGGCTGGTCGTCCCCAGGCTTTATGCATGGAAATCAGCTAAGTTTGTGCGAAAACTGGTTTTTTCGAAAACCGATCAGCCGGGTTTTTGGGAGGAACGCGGCTATCACGATCGTGGAGACCCTTGGAGAGAAGAGCGCTACCGCTCTCCTAACTCGTAAACGGATCCTTGGCGCCCACATTCGACCTGTATCGTAGTACTGTTGAGCGTGCTAGCTGCGTCTTCGAGCGCCTGGTCGGTGCGTTCGGGATGGTGGTTAAAAAGCAGCAGGCGTTTTGCACTCGTACTTTGGGCTACTTCCAAAGCTTGTCGTGGGCAAGAATGTCCTCTTCCCTGCTGTGTCTGGTATTCTTCATCACTATAGTACGCGTCGTGAATAAGTAGGTCTGCATCGTTAGCCAGTGTGTGCGCTACTGTGCGCACCGCATCATCCGAATACTCGATCGCGGGGATGTAGGCTATCGTGTTCGCCTCATCGCTAATACGATAGCCTAGGCGCGGGCTTCCGTGGAATTGGCCTATCTCGGCGTATTCGACGAGCAGCGATTTCAACCGAATCGGAGACTCGGTCAGATCAGATACTTTGACCTCTGCTCCTATGGCATTGTCAAAGAAGTTAGGCACGGGACAGTAGGCTGGGCTCATCTGGTCGCAAAGAATCTTTTGCGTGCCGTACGAGCCCCCGCGACCGTATAAGTAGATGGAGTTGCCTGGTATGAGCAGCGGTACAAAAAATGGAACTCCCTGTATGTGAGACCAGTTCGTGTGGCTGAAGAATATATGCGCCGTACCTTTTCCACTGCCAAATGATTCTGCTAAAAGCGTGTTGCCCAACCAGTGTAAGCCGATTCCTCCGTCTAAGATAAGCGTGTCAGCCCCGTCGCATTCGATCTGAACGCAGAGCGTGTTTACGCCGTATTGTCGCGTTTGTGGCCGTACAACAGAAACGTCACCGCGCGCACCCCATAATGAAATCTTCACTGCGTAGCCTCCCTACAAGACAAAATGGTCGCCTTCGGCGGCTGCCACTAGGTTGGTGCCACGGTTTACTTCTGCGCTGTAGTGCATCACTAGCTCATCGAGTTGATCGTCGCTGCGACTTGGTGCGTGATGGAAAAAGGCTATACGGCGTGCATTGGCTTCAATTCCTAAGCGGATTGCATCCTCCATTTTGCTGTGGCCCCAGTCGTCTTTGTATTCGTCCGTTAGAAAAAAAGAGTCGAACACTAAAAGATCAGTATCTTGAGCCAGTTTTAAGGCACTCTTTTGTAATTCGATGCGCTTTTGGTTTTTTTCGTCTTCACTCCCTGTATTCATGCCTTCGCCGTGCAAGCGAGGGCCATAGAGATCTGTATCGCTTACGTAGGAAAAGGTCTTGCCTGCAGATTCGAGTCGAAAGCCGCTCGTATAACTAGCGTGGTTAAGTCGTCTACACTGCACTTCGATGGTTCCTGTATTCCAGAGTTGTCCCTCGTACAGGTCCGTGAAGTGCAGATCGGCGTCTACCGCATCGAGTGGATCAGGAAAAAAGGGCTCTTGCTGTTGTCCATACAGAATATCTTTGAGCGAATAATGGGCGTTGGCTAGCGAATATAAGTGGACGGTTACGTCCGACTCACGCAGGGGAGCAAAGTGGGGAAACCCGTGTATATGGTCCCAGTGCGTGTGACTAATGAGGAGATGAATTTCCTTTTGCCCTCGCTCCACGAGGCGTTTTCCCAACGAGTAAATGCCCGTGCCTGCGTCAATGATCACGCACGTGTCCTGTGCGTTGACTTCGATGCAGGGCGTATTCCCGCCGTACCGGGCGCAGTGTGGAGAGGAGACGGGAAAGGATCCTCTCACCCCCCAAAACGTGATTTCCATGTATCACCAACTGGTTATTAGCTACAGAGAAGCGACTCGTGGAACTAGTTATTTAATCGGATGGTTATTTTACAGTTGCGCTTAAAATAACAGACCTCGTGTAATTGTGCCACAAGGCTTGTAAATAGTGGGCCGCATTTATAGTGTGCCCAGTAAGTCGGACATATGAGGGACGAGGGACGTTTGCAATGGAATGGACGTTTGTTACTTTATGCCCTTTATGCCGAAAACTTGAAATCCTAAAGGAAATTTATGGACGCGAAGGATCGCAAATCGAGCTTCAAAGAATCTGTTTCTTCCATTCTAGTCGCGGTTGGGTTGGCCCTGCTGATTCGCACCGCCGTAGTGCAGGCGTTTTACATTCCCTCAGGCTCTATGGAGGATACTTTACTGGTTGGTGACTATTTGCTGGCAAACAAATTCGTATACGGAGCTCCCATAGATGTCCCTGGAACCAATCTGAGTTTGTTTCGTTTTCCGCCACTGCGCGATCCGGAACCGGGGGATATCGTTATTTTCCGATCACCGCAAGATCCAGACCGCGACTTAATAAAACGCTGTGTTGCAACGGGTGGACAAACCGTACAGGTCATAAATAAGACGCTGTATGTGAACGGGCAGGTCTTCACGGATCCTCCACTGTCTAAGTATACCGATCAAAACACATTCTCTGCTTTGGTCCACCCGCGCGATAACTATGGCCCCTACGTTGTGCCAGACGGTCATTTTTTTATGATGGGAGACAATCGCGACAACAGCTCTGACAGTCGCTATTGGGGTTCAGTATCCAAAGAGTTGATCAAGGGTAAGGCCATGAGTATATACTGGTCATGGGCTCCTGATACCTCAGGGCCTTATTATAGCGGTTTGAGTTCGCTGCCTCGTGTATTAGGAGGCTGGGCAGCGCGTTTGCCTGGACGTGTTCGCTATGAACGTTTGGGAGACATTATCCGTTAGGAAAATGGCATGAATAGGCGAAATAGCAAAGAGCACAGCGACCGTGAAGAGTTTGAAGAACGGAATGAGGCGAGTGCATCAGACGTTGGAGATGCCGACGATCCGCTACGAAAGGTAGATCAGCTGTTGTCGATGGCGGATGATCGAGATCAGGCTCGCCCATTGCTTTACCAGCTGCGCAGACAGCTCATGGAACGAGAGATTTCTTTTCAAGAGGCACGGCGTTCTCTTGTCGAAATGGAAGCGGCGTTAGAGAAGGTGACGGCTCCTGCCAATCGTATTGGCATTTTTCTTGGTTCGCCCAAAGAGGGCATTGCTAACGTATTTGTCAGCGGATCTGAATATTATGCGAATATCGATCCGCGCGTGGATGTTGATCGCCTGTGCGCTGGCTGCCGTGTTTTGATCAACGAAGCCTATGCCGTCGTGGGTGACTTGGGCTACAGTTCGACGGGGCCAGTTGCCAAGGTTGGAGATGTGCTTGAGGAGGGACGTCTTCGTCTGTCGCAGGCACACGGCACGCAAGAAGTCGTGTTAGAAAGAAGTGCCGAACTGCAAGAGGTCGATCTGAAAGTCGGCGATGAAGTGCGCGTGGATCCAGCCTTTAAGATCGTATTAGAACGCTTGCAGTCGTCTGAAAGTAAAGAGTATTTCATAGATGATGTGCCACCGACGCCGTGGGAGAGCATAGGTGGACAGCAGGAAGCAATTCAAGCGATTCGTGACACGATTGAGCTGCCTGCGCTACACCCCGAATTGTTCGAGCGATTTCAGTATACGACGCCCAAAGGTTTCCTACTGTATGGCCCTCCAGGTTGTGGAAAAACCTTAATTGGCAAGGCGACAGCTTACAACCTCGTGCAGCACATGCGGCGCGAAGAGGGTGTCGAGTTGGAAGAATACTTTATGCACATTAAGGGACCAGAGATCTTAAATATGTGGCTTGGTGAGACCGAGCGCATGGTACGTGAAGTTTTCGCACAGGCTAGGAAAAAGCGCAAAGAAGGTTATTTACCCTTTGTGTTTATCGATGAGGCTGAGTCGATCTTGGGCACGCGTCGCTCAATGCGTTCGCATAATATATCAAATACAGTCGTCCCCATGTTCTGCACCGAAATGGATGGTATTGAATCTCTGCACGATGTGGTGGTCATTCTGGCTTCCAACCGCCATGATCTGATTGATCCCGCGATACTGCGCCCAGGACGAATCGATCGAAAAATCAAGGTTAACCGGCCCGATTACGAGGCGGCAAAGTCTATCTTCTCCATTTACTTGACACCTTCTTTGCCCGTTGATGCAGCTGAAGTGGCTGAACATGAGACGGAAGAGGCAGCGCGTGCCGCTCTCGTAGAACAGGGCGTTGATGAGTTGTTTGCCCGGACGGAAGAGACGCGCTTCCTCGAAGTGTCATTACGTTCTGGACGCCAAGAAGTGCTGTATAGAGGCGATCTTAGCAGCGGGGCTATCATCGCGTCGGTCGTACAGCGAGCTAAGGAATTAGCCATTAAACGTGCTATTGCTGACCGAGGCTCGGGTGCCGGTATTCGTGCTGTTGACCTGCGTGAGGCGGTGCGTCAAGAATACCGAGAAAATGAGGTGTTCCCTCCATCTGACAGCGTGGAAGACTGGCTTAAGCTGCTCGACTACGAGCCGGAAAACGTGGTTAAGGTTACGTCAGTGCATCCACAGGTAGAGAGGCCGCAGGAAATGCGTTCTGGCAAGGTGATTTAGCCCATGCGCCGACTGTGCGGTTTGGAGACGGAATACGGCATTCAGGTTGATGGAGTAGATTCTATGGACGTCGTAGTCGAGTCCATGGAGCTGATCCGGTGTTATTTGCACGAGAACTTCGTTGCGCGATGGAATTACGCACTTGAAAACCCGCGTCGCGACATGCGTGGATTTGAGGTAAATGAACTGCGCAACGATAAAGATGAGATGGAGCACCTGCAAAGAGATCGCGAGCGCAAAATCCCGCTCAAGGATCTTAAGAGCGATTTGCTTATTCACAATGGTGCGCGCCTCTACAACGATCATACCCACCCCGAATTCTCAACTCCAGAGTGTTGCGATTTATTCGGCTTGGTCGCCTTTGATAGGGCGGGCGAACGCATCCTGCTGCAGTGCGCTCAGCAACGCACTGAAACGCGAGGCGGAGGCACCGTGCGTTTGTATAAAAACAATACGGACTTTGATGGGCACAGTTATGGAACGCACGAAAACTTTTTACTTCGTCGAGACGTGCCTTTCGAGCGAGTGATTTCGTCCTTATTGCCTTTTATTTCCACGCGGCAGATATACGCTGGTGCGGGTAAGGTCGGAGTAGAAGGAGATACGCTTGTGGATCAGGCGATATTCCAACTAGCTCAGCGTTCGGATTTTTTCGAGGTTATCACGAGCGTAGACACCATGCAGAGGCGCCCGCTTGTTAATAGTCGTGACGAGCCACATGCCGACCCAGTGCTCTGGAGACGTCTGCATATGATTGTGGGGGACGCCAATATGTCCGAATGGGCAACTGCACTCAAGGTAGGCTCTCTTGCACTCGTGCTAGATCTGCTTGAGGAGGACCTTGTGCCTACGTTTGAGTTGGCTGATTCGGTTGCTGCGCTCAAGAGCATATCGCGCGATACTACGCGTCAATGGCCTGTCGAACTGGCAGATGGGCGGCACGTTTCGGGTTTGGAGATACAGCAGGCGTATTGCGATGCGGCACGAGCCTATGCTCTGGGGCGCGATGAAGAGACCGACTGGGTGTTGAGAGAATGGCAGCGAGCGGTTGATGCATTGGGTCGCGATCCGCTTGAACTGCGCGGCTTGTGCGATTGGGTTACTAAAAAGTGGCTTTTAGACTCTTTTGCTGAGTCAGAAGGGTTAGATTGGGATCGCGCGGATGATCGCGCGTGGTTGCAGAGCCAAGATTTGGAGTATCACAATGTCGATCCCAAAGAAGGGCTCTATTTGATGTTGGAGCAACAGGGGCACATATCCCAATTGATGAGTGATGAAGAGGTGCGTCGAGCAATGGTGGTGCCTCCGTCAGACACGCGCGCCTATTTTCGCGGCGTGGCGTTGGAAAAGTTCTCTTCGCATGTTCGTTCATTGAACTGGGACAGTGTCGAGTTTGAAGTCGATGGGGTGGCGCATGTCGTCGATCTTAAGGGATGCGTCGACATGCCGTCTGCCGCGTATTATAATGCGGCGCTGGACGAGGCCGACACCGTTTGTGGATTGATTGAAAAACTGGCTGCCTGGAAGCCGCAAAAGGAGAAGCGTAATGTATGATAAATTTGAGTTGCGTGATCGCATTCCTCGTCCTGTTAAACCGATGGAAGACGGAGGTGGAGAGAGCGAAGATGGCCCGCGTCGTCCCAAGGTGGACAAGCCCGGCGGTGGTGACGATATACTAAAACGCATGAAGCGCGTTGATCCAAATCAGGCGCGACGCTATCGTCAGCGCACTGGACAATAAGGTATATGTCGATAGAGAGCTGTGATTTTCTCGACCTACTGCGCGAGGGAGGACATCTGCCTGAAAGTGCAGCCGTTGCTCCGGTTGAGCACCCTTTTGAAGACACTGAAGGCACTACAATTCTGGCTGTGCGCTATAACGAGGGCGTGCTGGTCGCAGGTGATCGGCGGGCTACTATGGGTAATCTCGTCGTATACGATCGTGCAGATAAGGTGTTGAGTATCGACGATGACTCGGTGATGGCTATTTCCGGTTCTCCGGCCACCGCTTACGAGATTGCGCGTATGATGGAGATGTCGGTGCAGTACTACCGTCGCAGCCAGCTGCAAAAGCTCAGCTTAGATGGTAAATTGCGCACGTTATCTAGACTGCTGCGTCAGAATTTGCCAATGGCTATGCAGGGGGTTGGTGTAGTCATACCGATCTATGCGATATTTGACGAACGGGACGAGTTGGGCAAAATATTTTTTTACGACTTGCTCGGGGCCACGTTTGAAAGCGTTGATTTTTGCACTACGGGATCAGGATCGTCAATTATTCGCGGTGCGCTCTACTACTTGAATCGCTGGGGCGGAACGCCGCTGGCTGAAATGGACGAGAAAGCAGCTTTAGAACTCGTCGTGAAAATGCTAGAAACGGCCGCGGAATATGATACAGCCACGGGTGGATATCGTCACAATGCCCGCATCTTTCCAACGGTGATGAGATTAAATGCCAACGGTATCCACTGCGTAGGCGAAGACGAATTGGAAGCTATCTTCCAGGGACGGATAGCATAAATGTTAGAAGAGCCTTATCGCTGGGTAGAAGCTATTCGCAACCGCCGAGACTACCTCGAAGACCAACTGCGCGGGGCATCTCCCGTCGTGGCTACTCGTTACAGAGACGGCGTGCTGCTTCTGACCACAACGCCGGGTCCGCGCAAAGTGTTTGAGGTGTACAACGAAATTGCCTTCGCCGCGATTGGCCACCCTGCTGACATCGAAAAACTGCGCAAGGCGGTTATCGACATTGCGCATTTAGAAGGATTTAACCTTTCGGCGAACGATGTCAACTTGCAGCGTCTTGTTAGTTTTGGTATAGGGCCGCTGGTGAAAGAAGCCTTTGACGAAATCTTTCGTTCGCCCTTTCTGGCTCGTGTCCTTCTTGCTGAGCTCGATCCACCCAGCGGTGATGATGTGTTTTACACAATAGACGCGGATGGGTCATTTGTGCGCGCCGGCCACGTTGCCGCCGTCGGCAGCGAGGAGAGTGTGGCGGCGATTGCTGAAGCGCTGCTCGATCATGCGCCGGAGTCCTCTCTGGACGACGCGCTCAAGTCGGCGCTTCATGCGTGGGCCTGTGGACGTATGGCTAGCGAGCGCGAAGAGGGGGAGGGTGCGCCCAAAGTGGAGCAAGTTACCGCTTTTTTAGAGCGTACTTTAACGAACTTAAACGTGGAAGCGGCCGTTCTCGACCGCAACGTGTCGACTAAATCCAAGTTCCGTTTGCTAGGGTCGGATGATTTACTGCCAGTGTTGAATGTGCACGGCACGGCTCAATCATGAAAGGTCGCATCTTTGGCATCGAGACCGAATACGGCTGCCTCCCATCTGAAACTGATCCACACCTGAGTCCGGATTTCATATCGCTCAAGACTAAAGACGGTCTTTTTTTTCGCGAGGGACTTGGCTTGGTTGATATGCATTATCGCGGTCGCGACGAGCCGCCGGGCAACGGCGGATTCCTTTTTAATGGCGGTCGCTTGTATATCGATATGGGGCATGTCGAATACGCTACGCCGGAGTGTCAGGGTCTTTTTGACTTGGTAGCAGCAGACCGTGCGGGTGAGGTCATGGTACAGCGCGCGTTGGAGCACTTAGACAAGAGCGGCGAGTCTTCCTTCATAAAGAACAACATAGATCATTACACTGGTGCGACCTTTGGCTGCCACGAAAACTATTTAGTGCGTCGCGAAGTTCCCTTTTCACAAGTTCTACTGCCGGCGATGCTGCCCTTTTTTGTCACGCGGCAGATCTTTGCCGGCGCCGGTCGCGTTGGGAGCCATACAGATATCTTTGAGACTGGGGCTCCTGCAGTAGAGGCCATTACCTACCAAATTTCTCAGCGGGCTGATCACATTGTGACTGAAATATACCAGTGGATACAGTTTAGTCGCGCCATTATTAATACGCGCGACGAACCGCTGGCCGATTGGGAGCAGTTTCGCCGCTTGCATCTACTCGTCGGTGATTCTAATATGTCTGAATACGCCACGGCCCTCAAAGTGGGTACTACCGGTCTCGTGCTACAGCTGTTGGAAGAAGGGGTCGTTCCCGAAATGGGCTTGTTAAATGCCGTAAATGCTATTCGCGATATCTCTCGTGACCTGAGCTGTGCATGGGAAATTCAGCGAGAAGACGGTCGCTACACGACGGCTGTTGAGGTACAGCGCCATTATCTCGAACTGTCCGAGCAGCACCTGCGCGGACGCGATGAGGAGTCTGATTGGGTGCTGAATGAGTGGCGTTTTGTTTTGGATGGGTTGGTGCACGATCCAGGATCGCTTATTGACTGTGTTGACTGGATCGCAAAAAAATGGTTACTAGAGCAGTTTATTGAAGCAGAAGGAATCAACTGGGGAGATCCGTGGTTAGAGAGTTTAGATCTTGAATACCACAACTTGAACCGGAAAAAGGGTCTGTATTTCGATCTGCTTCAACGGGGTCGAATGAAGCGTGTTGTCGGCGATAAACGAGTCAACAAAGCGATTGCAGATCCGCCTGCTGACACCCGTGCTTGGGCGCGTTCTCAGGTCATGCACGCACTGACCGAATGCAAAGCGCGCTATGTCGTCGATTGGGATTCCATTTACGTTGAAGAAGAGCACTACCTCAACATAGACGATCCCTTTAGTCGCTATGAGGACGAAACCGAAGACTTTGTCGCCGGTTTTGGCGAGTCAGAAGGCAGTGCGGAATAATAAAATTCGCTTTGGTTGGACAGTTTGTTATATTTTATACGGTTTAACATGTTGGTTCACTCCTGTCCCAAGGAGGGGATATTATGCTTGCTTCGGTTAATGCTGCAACTGGCGGAATATTCGCTGTGCCGCTTTCGGCGCGCGTTCAATCGCATTCCGCGGTGTCGGGTATTCGCATAAAAAACAGAATGAGCACAGGCCCTTTACGCGCTACAGGTGCAACGTCTGGAGCTTTAGGCGGACGTACTGCGTCTCCCTCGGGCGGTGGCATTCTGTCGCAGTTTAATACGCAGGGTCGAAGTGCGAGTCCACTTACTGCCGGAGTTCGGACCATCCATCGCTCAAAGCCAGCGTCTTCTACTGGAGTCATGCAGTCACGTCAGATGGGATTGATGGACCGCATGAGACGCGTTAACATGGAGAGTAGTTTATTACAGGCCAAAGCCAATCCGTTGCGCACGCAGGGAGGCTTTGGGATCAAATCCATGACCAGTGGTCTCAGCTTCCTGGGATAAAAACGGTACTGCGTATAGTGCGCTTGTTCCATTTCACACGCATTATTTCTTTTTCTCTCGCGCTCGTCGGCTCTGCTACGGCGGGCGTTTTTGAGTGCACGCTCTCCGAGCCGGCTGGTAAGCCCCTACAGTCGCAGGGAAATCTGAGTGCGCTCGTACTGTTTGCTCAGTTTGCGGGACAGGGAGCAGGTGACTCTGCCCCTTCTTGGTCTGCCGACTTATTTAACCCTTCTAAACCTGGAAGCTTTACCCATTTTTACAACGATATGTCAGGCGGTCTTATGCGGGTGCAAGGCCGTGTGCTTCCCAAGCGCTACAGCGCTCTTGGGCGAGCCGATGATTACGTTGCGTTAGATGGAGGGATAGGGCGGTACGGTCAGTTTAACCTCGAGATTTTGCGTCAGGCAGATACGGACAGCGATCTAGGTGAGTTCGACAACGACGGTCCGGATGGCGTACCCAATTCGGGCGATGACGATGGTTATGTCGACATTGTCTTCATTAATTTGCATACTGTGCCGCGCGGTTTTTTTATTGCTTCGGCTACAGGATTGGCCTCTCTGGGGTTAGACGCTGACTACATTAGTAACGATATCGCAGCGGGTGGGGGCTACGTGCGTGTGAGAGGACGTTTTAACGGCTTTGGCGGTACAACGCAGCGCGGCCACACCTTCAGCGTTACGGCTTCGACGATGTGCCATGAGTTTGGTCACGTGCTCGGGTTGACCGATTTGTTTGACCAGAGTTCGATCTCGGTGGATGGAGAATTAGACCCAGAAGAAGATTCTGCCGGTATAGGCAAATGGGGTCTGATGGGGTTGGGAACGTTGGGCTGGGGTATCGAAGATGGGCCCAACGCGTTGAGCGGACCGACGCTGGCAGAACTCGGCTGGGTGGAGGTGGATGTCGTTAGCAAACCTGCAGAGGATTTAGAACTTGAGGAAGTCTTCACGGGACGACGCCTCCTAAAGATTCCTCTGAGCCGCTATGAATATTTCCTGTTGGAGTATCGCCGCGCCAGCGGTTCGTATTACAACCGAAACATTCCGCGCGATGGGCTTCTGTTGTGGCATATCGATGAACAGGCTGATAACGACGAGGAGCGACATAAACGGGTCGATTTGGTTTGTGCCGATGGACTGTTCTCTGATCGTGGAGCTCCTTCGACACAGCCAGACCTGATGTCGGGTCGTGATAATCTAGACTTTTGGTCTCGCGATACGGCGTATGCCGATGCACACAACGGAAATCAGGGAGACGAGGGCGACCCGTTTGATGGGATTCGCTACCGGCGCGTTGCGTGGGATACAAACCCTCCGCTGCGTGGCTACACGGGTTCTATGCGGGGTATCGATTTGTCTTGGTCGTTGGAAAACATGCGCATGAATGGCGATAAAATGTATGTCGACTTTGTGCAGGCAGACCGTGCAGGCCACATTGTTGGTCAGGAACGCTGGGAGGGTGAACTGGAAATAGAGGGAGACGTGGTAGTCCATCCGGGTGCGCGTTTAGTATTGGCTGACGGAGTGCGCGTGGGCGTGCGACGTGGCGACGAGCGCAGTGCGGGTTTTGATCTCGACCGAAGCGAAGTCATTGTATACGGGGAGCTTGTCCAAGAGGGCACGGCGTCGTTTTTCTCTACGGCTTCGCGGCCGGGTGCGCTGGATTGGGCCGGTATTTTCCTCATGGATGGCCAGAGGCTGGATGAAGAGGCATTGGACGTGCAAAATGCGCGTTTTGGTACGGTGCGTGCTCGCCTACCGCCTGGTTTGACCATGTGGAGAGGCGCGGTCAAGCTGCACGGCGATGTCCTATTGCCTGAAGACGCAGAACTCGTTGTTGAACCGGGCGCGCAGATTACGTTTAGTGAATCCGACCTTTTCTTCTACGGCGTTTCACCGTCGTTTGCCGAGCTCGTAGTTGCAGGGCGGCTATCTGGGCGGGGTCAGGCCGGTCAACCGATTCGTTTTACCACGTCCACGCTGAGCGAGAACCGCATTTGGTATGGAGCTAGATTGCTGGCTGGCTCAGCCGTGGATATGGAATACTCTCAGTGGGATCGAGCAGGCTTTGCCTTTACTGGAGAAATTGGTCCTCAGGGCTTCTTCCGCCTTACGGACTCAGTCGTGCGCGATATGGCGGGTAGCGGTCTCAGCGTGACGCTATCAGGCGAAGCAGACGTGGAGCGCGTCCTATTTACCCGTATTACGGGACCGGCGCTGCGAGTGGATGGAAACGGGCAGATGCTGCTGCGCCAATCGCGGATTGAGGAAAACGGGCAAGAGGGCATGATATTGAATAACGCTTCGCTGTTGGCTCTCGACGTAGAAATCATCAACAACGGCCTTCTAGACAGAGAAGATCCTCGCGCTGGCCTGCGCGCGGTTGGTGGTAAGGGACAAAAGATTGAACTCCGGAACGCATCGGTCGAACGCAACAGCGGATACGGCATTGATTTAGATGACTGGCTCGGTCAGGCCGAGTTGCACAACTCCTACGTGAATTCCAACTACAGCGACGGCGTGCGAGTTGGGAAGATAGAGCGACTCGTGTTTGAAGATGTGGACGTGCAGCGGAACTTGGGTGCCGGTGTCGTGGTCGATAGCGCCTACGTCGATCTTGGGACAAGTGACATGCTGGGAAATGTGGGTCCCGCGCTGTATTTGGGACCTGGCAGTAGAGGCGCTATTGAAATGGGTCATTTCGGATCGGGCCCCGGTGCCATAGTCGAAGGCGTTGAATCTCTCCACGTGCGCACGAGTCACTTTGAGAATGCGCCGATTGGTCTTCAACTGATCGACAGCACGCCCGTGTTAGAAAAAAACTTCTTTTTCGGCAGTGCGGTCGGACTCCGAGTTGAGGGAAGTCGCGTGCCCTCTGTCCTTCGCGCGAATGTCTTTGTCGATAATGCTACGGCCTTAGAGAATAAGACGGGCTTGTTGTTGCAGGCCAGTGGAAATTATTGGGGCACAGCCGACAGCACGGCCATTACTGGTCTAATCAGGGGGGCAGTAAATTTTTCGGATTTTCTCTTAGAGGAGCCCGATCCGACCGCAGTGGACAAGGGCGAGTCGGGCCCACTGCGGTTTGCGCTGGGTTTGGGATATCCCAACCCGTTTAATGCGGGCGTTACAATACCTTTTGAGCTAGCGTACCAAGTGCGTGCAACGCTTTTAGTGTACGATGTGCTAGGGAAGAATATAGCGACGTTAGTTGACCGAGAGCTATCCGGCGGCAGCCACAGCGTTGTATGGGACGGTTTAGATCAATGGGGCCAAACTGCGGCATCCGGCGCGTATTTTTACCGACTCCGTGCCGATGATTTTACTGCGCAAGGTCGTATCCTGTTGCTGCGCTAGATCGTGCAATGCCAAACTGATATCGTTTCGGAAAACGACTGAACAAGGAAACTGGATGTGAGCGAAATCCGGGTTGAAGCGTGTCCGACGGAGATAGATAAACGCCACAAGGAGCAGTACGATACGCTAGGTTACGTTGCGTTTGAAGGTTTGCTTAATGGGGCAGAGGTCGATGCGGCGCGTCGGGCTCTTTCGAGCGTAGTGCGATCCATGATGGAAGGCGTTCGAATCGGTAAGGGGCTTATAAAAGAAGCTCCACCCAACGCAACGAAAAACTATGCTGGCCCGCGCGTTGAACGCGCACAGGGTGAATGCGTTTTGCACTTTGAATCCGGAGTAGACCCGCTCGCGCTCGCCGAGACGCATGTCGAGACGGCCTTTCGCAAGGTGCACAATTACCAAGATGAAGATCCGGTGTTTCAGGCCTTGGTTGTTCTGCCAAAGGTCCGCGGCTTTCTATCCGAACTGATGGAACAGGAGGTGGTCTTAAAGGATGTGATGGCACTTTCTAAACCACCCTTTATCGGATCGGAAAAGCCCTGGCATCAGGATAACGCATACTTTAACTGGCTGCCTTTGACTGCGCTCGGAACGGTGTGGATTGCGCTAGATGACGCAACCGTAGAAAATGGATGTATGCACGTACTTCCGGGACAGCACAAGCGCGGACCGCTGCGTCATCACCACACAATAGACTGTGAGATTCTGCCGGATCGTCTCGATGCTTCGGAGGCGGTGCCAATTGAGCTGAAGGCGGGCGGGGTGATCTTTTTCTCCGCTTTGTTGCCGCATCAGACGCCGGCCAATTCCAGCTCGGCTCGTCGACGTGCGCTACAGTTTCAATATCGTGGGACGACTGCATATCAGGTAAGCCCGCAGGAATTCGGTCGGGTCTTTGCCGAGGCAGATGGCACCCCTGCGTCGTGTGCGCTGGCTCACGAGAATGGGTAAAATCGCGCGTTGCGCGGCTTTATTTTCCCTTTGCTGCGTCGTCTTATGGTGCGATGGGGCCGGCGAGCAACCCTAGCGTTCGGTTGCGCGCTGTTGGAACGAAGCGCTGCTCGAAGCCATCCGCAACGACTTCGCGTGTCCGACCGTTCACGCGTGCAACCTATTCTACGTTTCCGCTGCTATGTACGACGCGTGGGCGATGTTTGATGACGGTGCTGTACCTTATCTTCTCGTCAACAGGATCGGATTCTTCGCCTGTGGTTTTTCCGGTATCGAGTCGCCTACGGGTATATAAGCGGCGCGCGATGAACAGTTTTCGCACGTTGCTGACAGAACTGGGATATAATCCAGTCTTTACTTCTACGGACTACAGTGACGGATCGCCGGCCGCACTGGGCAATTACATAGCTCGCTGCATGATCGGTTATGGCCTACAGGACGGATCAAACGAATCCAGTGGCCACGTGGGCACAGCGTACTGACCCGTTAACCTGCCTCTGCATCCATCAGATCTGGGAAAACCCGATCTGATGGGTTCCAACCGGTGGCAATCGCTATCCCTTTAGTTTTTTATCGACCAATCAGGGCATCTATTTCCGAGCAATACGCCACCGTTTCTCAGCCCGGAGTGGGGTAGTGTGCACCTTTTCGCTCTGGACGAAGGCGAACGCACAGTGCGCTTCAGAGATAGCTATCTGTATGCCGTGTATGGGGATCCTGAACCACTTCCTCTTATCCAGTCAGATGGCCGTGCTACATTAGGCGACTAAATGACTTGGCCTGTTTTTCTCGTGTGGTTCTTGCGCGCGGCTACTAGCGCGTCCGTTGATTCCCAACCACTGCGCGGATATCTTTAGTGCTGCGTGCAGTCAGAGAAATAATGGATTTAAAAAGAGAGAGTTGATAGAGTGAAGGAGATGGAACTATGTGCCCTGTTGGCGTTGTCGTTGATGCTGGTTTGGGGATGTGCAATGGACTCGAATACACGAGATAGTAAATTATCGTTTAGTGAGAGTGCGCTGCTAATCGATGTGCGTACGATAGAAGAGTTTGAAAGTGGCCATATAGAAGGGGCTAAACACATACCCTATCAAGAGATAGGCGTTCGCATTGGCGAATTAACAGACGACACGAGCCGCGAAATCGTGCTCTACTGTCGTAGCGGTCGTCGTTCAGGAGTCGCGCAGAAAACGCTCGCAGGCATGGGCTTTGAAAACGCGGTTAACGCGGGCGGTTACGTGGACCTGCGCGCGCGCCTTGTTGATTACTGAGCGCGTCGCGTCGGCAGGTAGCAGTAGAAAATAGTGCCTTAAGACCAAACCAGCACTTCGCGGTCTTCTGCGGAGTAACCGATAAATACGGCGAGCACGACGCGCGCTTGGTCGCCGATTATAGCAGGAACCTCGTGCACTAGACGCGTGTTAAAAAAGTAGAGGTCGCCCGGTTCGAGAGAGACCTCACACTGGCCGATATCGTTGGCCTGGGCATAGGAGTAAAACGCGTTCTCTGCGATATGGGGCTGCACTTCGGGAGTCCAAAGACACTGGTGGAGTATGCTCTGAGCGCCCGGGCCTCGGCCATCGGCATTCTGCAGGCACAGGACGCCGGCAAATTGGTGTTCAAACCGGTAGACGGAATAGTCCGTTCGACCTTCTCGTAGCACGATGTGATCGATGTGCGGCTTGTAGTGCTGTCCTTCGTAATGAATGCGGAATATGGCCGGCCCATAGAGTCGGCCGTCGGGTTCATACGCCGTTTTAACCTCTTTGCCCGGGCACAACGCCTCGAGTGATTTATACACGCACTCAATCGGATTATCGAATCCCTTAAATAGAAAATTAAACAAGAAATGGGTTGTCTCGGCGTGTTCCAGGAAACGGGCTTTATCGTTTCCGCGGTTGCCGAGGCTGGTGCCGATATCGATGCGTGGGCGCACGTCATCAGCTGAGCGCTGTTCAGAGGCATCGCGCATGAGTCCCATGTCGATGAAACGACGCACCAAGCTGCGACAGTGATCCGGGCTGTAAGCTCTCCGCAGGACAAAGGCCGGACACTGAGCCTGGGCTAGTGACTCAATGGGGTTGACATAGCGTCTGTTAACGGCTTCGAGATCAGGTTCAACGGCGCTCCAAGTCGCGTGTGCTTTGTTCGGCATCGTCTGTCGCTTTCATTCGGTTAAAGACATTGCGGACTCTTTCTTTACAGCGATCTTAACGTCGTTTTGCAGAAAGAAGGAGCGGCTGCCCGGCATAACGGTTTTGTAGCGTGTGCCTAGTCGAAGAAGTGTTTGTCTTCTTCTGACAGATACTTCTTCGCCTGATTAACGCGAAAATCAACGCCAATGCCCGGACGTTCGAGTACGGCTATGTGGCTTTCTACCACGATGGGATCAGGCAGGCCTTCAACAATATCGTACCACCATTCTGGATTGCCGGTTGGGTACTCAAAGGCGATGTAGTTGGTTGGCATAGTTGCTCCGACCTGAACTAGCGCGGCTAGTCCGAACAGTCCGTCAAGCGTGCCGTGCGGAGCCATGAGGATGCCGTGTAGGTCGGCGTATTCAGCGATCCACTTGAGTTCGGCGATGCCTCCGACGTCGCACGGGTCGGGGCCGACGATGTCCAGGCAGCGCCCTTCAATAAGCTCGACAAAGTTTTGTCGAAGGTAGAGTTGTTCGCCGGTGTGAATGCGCGTCGAGGTACTTTGCGTTACTTCGCGGTAGTTGTTGGCCAATACGTAGGGGACGTAATCCCCCGTGAGCATATCTTCTAGCCAAGCCACATTGGTACCCTCAACGGCCTTGGCCAAACGAATGGCGTCTGGTACGACAAAGCCTGGACCGCAGTCCAGCGCTAGTTCGACGTCATCGCCGCATATTTCTAACATGGCCTCAATGCAGGCCATGATGTGTTTAAATCCTTTTGGAGTCAGCATGCCGCGGTTGGGATGTTGGGGTTGGTCATTGAGTTCCCCGTAGAAAAAGTCCGGGATTTGCGCGGGCATGGGACTGTGAAATGCGATGCCTTGCTTAATGATGCTAAACTTTTCTGGCCGATCTTTCATCTTGGCCATACTTTCGGCGAAGTGCTGTGGTTCTTGGCCGTCCATGTGAAAGCGAATATTGCCGTTGTAGCAGCGTACTTTGTCGCGTACTTTGCCACCGAGCAGTTTGTATACGGGTAGGCCAGCGGCTTTGCCTGCAATATCCCAAAGGGCCATTTCGATGGCGCTAACGGCGCTGCCCCAAGGTTTGAAGCTAGCCAGGCGGCGGATGCGCTGCATTACTCGTTCAATGTCGGTGGGGTCTTGTCCGAGAATGCGACTCTCGTAGAAGAGAACGTGCGATTTGATATAGTCGGCTTTGCTAGCTTCGATCTGGCTATAGCCGGAAATGCCTTCGTCTGTGCTGATCCGCAAGATCGGATGGTTGCCCAATATTGCACACTGGAGTCCAGTAATCTTCATGAGGGGCCTTTCTTGTATGAGGCGGCAAAGCGTTGGCTCAACCGTTTGTTACTTCAGGAATAAATGTGCTATCTGAGCGGGCGCCAGACAAGGTGTTAAGTAAGGGGTTAGTTGGTATGGTGAACCCGCAGGTTGATTCGTCTCAGTTGCGGCGTTTCTTAGACTTTTAGCTGCTTTTTAATCAGCTCCTGCACGAGCTGAGGGTTAGCTTTGCCACGCGTAGCCTTCATAACCTGTCCCATGATAAATCCAATAGTTTTTAGGTTCCCTTCGCGGATCTTCTCGGCTGCATCGGGATTGTCTTCTATTGCTTGAGCGACGGCACCGTCCAGTTCGCTGCTGTCCGAAATTTGCGCTAGCCCCTTTGCTTCGACGAGTTCGGAAGGAGTGCCCCCCTGCTCCCATATTTCGTTAAATATTTCGCGCGCCGCGTTTTGGTTGATCGTGCCTTTTTCTACCAAGAGGATCAGCTCTGCTAGCGCAGGAGCGGATACATTGATCTCTTGGCTGTCTCCATCTTCTTTGTTGAGGCGGCGGAATACTTCGCCCGTAACCCAGTTTGTTACTTGCTTGGGATCTGTGCCATTGCTACGCGCTGCCTCTTCAAAGTAGCTGGCGATATGCTGGTCTTCTATGAGAACGGCGACGTCCTGTTTGCTCAGGCCATATTCATCTACAAATCGCGTGGACTTTACCTCAGGTAGCTCGGGCAGTTCGCCGCGCGCCGCATCTATCCACTCATCGCTTAGACGGATGTCGAGCAGGTCGGGCTCGGGGAAGTAGCGATAGTCTTCCGAGGTTTCTTTAGAACGCTGTTCACGAGTGGCGCCGGCGCTTTCATCCCAGCCCATGGTGACCTGTCTAACCTGTCCGCCCTCTTCAATGACCTGCTGTTGACGTTTGACCTCATACTCAATTGCGCTGCGCACGGCACGAAAGGAGTTAAGGTTTTTGACTTCGACTTTGGTGCCGTAATCCGTCGCACCTTGGGGGCGGATAGAAATGTTGGCTTCGCATCGCATCGCGCCTTTTTCCATATCGCCTGTAGATGCACCTAGATAGCGCACGACCTGACGGATTTTGGTCAGGTAGGCATAGGCTTCCTCGGCCGAGCGAATAGAAGAATCGGTAACAATTTCCATCAGAGGTACGCCTGCTCTATTGTAGTCAACTAAGCTGGATTTTCCTTCGTGCTGTAGCTTGCCTGTGTCCTCTTCAAGGTGCACGCGCACTACGCCGATGCGTTTAATTCTCTCTTCGGTTGCAACTTCTACATAGCCGTCTGTGCACAGAGGGAGTTCGTATTGGGAGACCTGATATCCTTTGGGCAGATCGGGATAGACGTAGTTTTTGCGAGCGAATACGTTGTGCGGCTGCACGGTGCAATGCAGCGCCATACCGGTCATAGCGGTCAGCTGCATCGCCCGTTCGTTGATGACGGGAAGGGCCCCAGGCTGAGCGGTGCACACGGGACAAACGTGCGCATTGGCCTCGACTTGAAAATGATCGGCCGGACAGCGGCAGAACATTTTGGATTGCGTATTTAGTTCGACGTGTACTTCCATGCCGATAACAATTTCGTAAGACACGATACGAAGTCTCCTGGGCGTTATGAGATAGAAAAAATGCGCCTTCTGAGTGAATTTGGCCAGTCTGT
>CAXGPR010000053.1:0-26151 GCA_964011675.1 uncultured bacterium | reverse complement strand
ATTCATCTTTTACATCATAAACATCTGTTTTAGTTACCCTTAAAGAAAAAAAGGAATTTAAAAAGGCGTATTATTACACTTATGTATCTTTTTGCATCTACTTAATTACAAATGTGCAATAAGTTATTTCACCTAAGAAAATACTCTCTCCTACATAAAGTCCTGTGCTCTAACCGTATAGATGTTCACTCTTCCCCCCGCGCTCCCCATCGCATACATTTTGCTGTGAGATTTAATCGACAACCAATTCATACGGCTTGTATTGAGAAACATCCGCATCATGCTAGATCGCACAGAAAAATATCGCTTAGATGAGGAAGTGACGCGGCACCCAGAAGCCAACTGGAAACGCTGGGGGCCATACCTAGCCGAACGCCAGTGGGGAACCGTGCGTGAAGACTACTCTGCAGATGGAAACCCTTGGGAGCATTTCCCGCACGACCAAGCCCGTTCGCGTGCCTACCGCTGGGGCGAAGACGGTCTGCTTGGTTTCTGCGACCGGCAGTGCAGACTGTGCTTTTCTCCCGTTCTCTGGAACGGACGCGATCCTATTCTTAAAGAGCGTCTTTTTGGACTAAGCGGCCCAGAGGGCAACCACGGAGAAGACGTTAAAGAAAGTTATTTTTACCTCGACGCCACGCCAACATATTCCTATGCAAAAGCACTTTATAAATACCCACAAAATCGCTTTCCATACGATGACTTAGTCGCTGAGAATGCGCGACGCGATGCGTCTGAGCCAGAATACGAGGTAGAGCATACGGGCATTTTTTCCGAGGGACGCTACTTCGACGTCTTTGTGGAATATGCCAAGTCCACGCCTGAAGACCTGCTTATTAAAATCAGCGTCCACAATCGTGGACCTGATCCCGCATCTCTTTACCTTTTACCAACGCTTTGGTTACGCAATACGTGGAACAGTGGTTCATCCCACGAACGCGACTGGCCCAAACCACGCCTATTCCGCAACGACGAAAGCGTCTACGTTGAACACTTTTCTCTCGGCCATTTCCTTTTGTATGCCGAAGACGACCAGGGTCATTCCCCCCAATGGCTGTTCACCGACAACGAGACGCGTCACCCCGATGACCCCACGCCGCGCTATGGCAAAGATGCCTTCCACCGATACCTGATAGACGGCGACAGTAAATCCATCAACCCGCGCGAAGAAGGCAGCAAAGCGGCCGCTCTTTTTCAATGCGAAGTGCCTTCAGGCAAAGCGCACATATTTCGCCTGCGATTGGTCCGCCACGAAGAGCGCCCGCACAGCCCCTTCGGTACGTCTTTTGATGCTGTGCTAGAAGAGCGACGCCGCGAAGCTGACCAGCACTACGCTCTATTAGTGCCATCCTTACTAGACACGGAAGAGCAATCTATAGCCCGTCAGGCCTACGCTGGCCTGCTGTGGAGCAAGCAATTTTATCATTACGTAGTTGACGAGTGGCGCAAAGATTCATCTTACAAAGAACGCAATCGCGACTGGTCACACCTGTTTAATCGCGACCTAATTTCCATGCCTGACAAGTGGGAATACCCCTGGTACGCAGCCTGGGATAGCGCATTTCACATGCTGCCTTTCGCACGGCTTGATCCCACCTTTGCCAAAGAGCAAATGCTTCTTTTTCTGCGCGATTGGTATATGCATCCAAACGGACAGATTCCCGCATATGAATGGGAGTTTGGGGACGTAAATCCACCGGTGCATGCCTGGGCCTGCTGGCGCGTCTACCAGTTGACTGGTCCACCCGGCCAGCGCGACAGAGCCTTTCTCGCTCGCGCCTTCCATCGCCTCCTGCTGAATTTTACATGGTGGGTTAACCGCAAAGATATGAATGACGACCATCTGTTTTCCGGCGGTTTCCTAGGGTTAGACAACATCGGAGTTTTTGATCGCTCTAAACCCCTTCCAACCGGCGGCAGTCTAGAACAAGCCGACGGCACGGCGTGGATGGCCTACTACTGCTCCAGTATGCTTTCCATCGCAATGGAACTAGCCATAGACGATCCTGCTTATGATGGCATGGCCTCTAAGTTTTTCGAGCATTATGTAGCCATTGCACAGGCTATGAATACCATTGACGGCAACGGACTCTGGGACGAGGAAGATGGCTTCTACTACGATCATTTACACCTGGAAGACGGCCACAGCATTCCCATGCGCATCCGTTCAATGGTCGGACTAATACCGCTGTTTACCGTTGACGTCCTGCACGAATCTGTCATAGATCGACTACCCGGCTTTCGCGCGCGCATGCAGTGGTTTCTAGATCACAAAACGCGCGGTGACCTTCCCACCTATATGACCTATATGGAACGGCAGTCCATGCACGGTAGCCGCTCCGACATGCGCCTCTTGGCAATACCTACGCAAGAGCGACTAATCCGACTACTGGCCTACGTATTGGATGAAGAAGAGTTTCTCTCCCCCTACGGAGTGCGCTCTCTGTCTAAGGCCCACGAGAAACAGCCCTTCTCTTTTGAAGAGGGCGGCCACACGCACGTGGTATCCTACGAACCGGGAGAGTCCAGCAGCTATATGTTCGGCGGGAACTCCAACTGGCGTGGACCTATTTGGCTACCCCTCAACTTTCTCTTTATTGAGGCCCTAAAGCGCTACCACCAATTTTACGGAGACAGCCTGCAGGTCGAGTGCCCCACCGGCTCGGGTCAGAGCATGAACCTCGGCCAGATAGCGCGAGAAATCGAACTACGCCTAGTGCGCCTTTTCAAGCGCGGTGATTCGGGCACGCGTCCGTGCCATGGCGCAGAGGAAACCTTTAATAATGATTCTCACTGGCGCGACTTGCTTCTTTTTCACGAATATTTCCACGCCGACAGCGGACGCGGCCTGGGTGCCAGCCATCAAACAGGATGGACTGCGCTTATTACGCTGATTATGGAGGATTTAGCAGTCAATCACGACTAGCACAGGCGCGGATTGACAACAGACCACGCGTTGCGTTTCATATGTACCCAATCGCGCCTTGCACATAGAACAGAAAGAAATTCTTTGGGCGACTTGTCTACAGCTAAACGCCGCGAACGCGCCCTGCTTGTCGGCGTTGCCCTAACAGACATTCCTCTATGGGATGCCGAAGATTCACTCGACGAACTAAGCCGACTTATCGACACCGCGCTTCTGACCGAAGCCGGCCGTGTACTGCAATCTCGTGAGCGCGTAGACCCAACCTGTTATATTGGCAAGGGCAAAGTAGAGGAAGTAAAAAGGCTAGCCGGCGACCTCGAAGCCGACATGCTCGTATTTGACAACGAGCTGTCGCCCGCACAGATGCGCAACCTCGAGAAGCGCACCGATATGCGAGTGCTCGATCGCAGTGCCGTAATATTAGACATCTTCTCTCAGCATGCCCGCACGCGCACCTCACAAGTGCAGGTCGAACTTGCGCAGCTAAACTACCTGCTCCCGCGCCTGACACGCATGTGGACTCACCTATCGCGCCAAGCCGGCGGTGGGGCCATACGCGGCATGGGATCAGCCGGCGTACGCGGTCCGGGTGAAACCCAACTTGAAACAGACCGGCGCATGATTCGGCGTCAGATCAACGCACTCCACGCCAAACTAGAGCGCATTGGCAAGCAAATGGAGACCAGCCGCAAGGGACGATCTGATCGCTTCAAAGTGGCGCTCGTAGGCTATACAAATGCCGGCAAATCAACACTTATGCGCGCGCTTTCAGGATCTGATGTTTTGGTTGAAGATCGCCTCTTTGCCACGCTCGATTCAACGACGCGCGCCGTTGAGCTTGACGCCAAGCACAAAGTATTACTCACCGACACAGTTGGGTTTATCAAGCGCCTTCCTCACCATCTATTCGCATCATTTCGCGCAACGCTGGAAGAAGCCATCGAAGCCGACCTGCTGCTACACGTGGTCGACCTGAGTTTTCCCCACTACGAATCGCAGATAAAAACGGTCGATGGCGTGCTACGCGACTTGAAACTTGAAGATCGTCCCGTGCTTAAAGTCTTCAACAAAATAGATCAGATTGATCCGGGTCAGGAAAGCGAAATTCTTCAAGCCCATGCCGGACGCGAGGACGCCGTAGCCGTATCTGCTGAACAAAAAATTGGGCTACACGCGCTACGCAACCGCATAATGTTTTATAGCCAAGCCAATTCAATAGAACTCAATCTACAGGTGCCTCAGACAGAAGGCCGCCTGCTGGCCCAGTTACACAGCGAAGGCCACATACTAGATACGCGCTATGAAGAAAACGACGTGCTGCTCACGGTCCGTATGGCAAAGCATCGGGCCGATCGTTGGCAGCTAGAGCGCTTTACCGCTCCCTAAGGCGTCCGCGACTCCCATCCCATTGTAATGTAATAAATAGGAAACCGCTTTGAGCAAAATATCTCTGCGTCCGCTTTCCGAACGCGGACGTGCTCTCAATCCAGACCAACTACATACATTTTGGCGCAATGGATATCTCGTAGTGGAGGATCTGTTAGATTCGGCGACAATGAATCAACTACGCGATGAGTATGAAGTAGTGTGTCGAGAAGCCCGCGCCAAGGGGACGTTCGGAAATTTTGCCCAACGAGAGTCAACCGAGGAAGAAGGGCGTGAAGTGATGGCGATCAATCAGGTTTGCGAACGAAACTTGTTCTTTAACGCACTGCTGTATAATCCAAAAATTCTAAACGTCGTAGAAGACTTGATGGGTCCCAACATACAGCTCTTCCACGATTTTATTTTGCGCAAACCGGACAGACATGGAGGGTCCGTATTCTGGCATCAGGATAATCAGGCGTGGCAAAGCATGCCCCCCAATAATATCACCTGTTGGATCGCCCTAGACGACGCCGACGCTGAAAACGGAGCGCTGCGCTATATCGCGGGCTCTCACCGGGACACGCTCGGCTTGTCCGTTGACGAAGAGGGGCGATTAGAAGATATGGATAGGTTACTTGCCGAAGGAGATCAGCACGTCGCTGCGGTCCGCGCCGGCGGCGCCGTTTTTCACCACTGCCTAACGATACACGGCAGCACATCCAACAACAGCGATCGCATACGACGTGCCCACAGCATTATTTTCATGCAGCCGGGGACGCGCTGTGGACGTAAACCGCCTTTTAACAGTCGTCCACTCACTGAAGACGACGCGTTTGACGTATCATTTGGCCACCCGCTGCTGAGGACGGGAAGCCGAGGGTAGAAAGTGGCTCTCCGCTTATTTATCGAGATAGCCCGAATCCACCGCTTCGTCTATCATGCCCAGCGCGTGTTCCCAAAGAGCGGGAATACCCTCTTTAATGTGCTCGTTGCGCGCGATCACTTGATCTTTCTTGACCCCGTGTCTGCGCCATGCAGCGCCCTCTGTACAGCAGTTGAGTAAGATAGGTTGAAAGCGATCCAACGCCGCGGCGTAGCGCGCTTCTTCTGTCTCACGCGCTTCAAACTCATCCCAAAGCGCGCGTAAATCTATGGCCTGCTCGTCGGGTAAGAGGTTAAAGAGCCGGTCTGCCGCCGCCTGCTCGCGCTCTTCTTTGTCCCTGTTACCCGCTTCATCATAGGCAAAGGTATCCCCGGCATCAATCTCTACAATATCGTGAATCAGCAGCATCTTGAGCACGCGCAGCAGGTCGAGTTGATCGGCGCCAGCATGCTCACTCAACAGAATCGCCATAAGGCTCAGGTGCCACGAGTGCTCGGCGTCGTTTTCAGCCCGGCGATCGGCGGGCAGCACCGTTTGACGGAAGATTTGTTTTAGTCCCTCAGCTTCCATGATAAATGAGAGCTGCTGCTCAAGACGCGCTGCAGTCATATCCAACTCCTCAGAATTTGACAGGTTATTGTTCTCTGCCAATGACAGCGTCCTATCGCTTTTCGCAAAAGCATAGGCAGCCCTCGGCGATGAAGCCCATGCGCTGCCTTACATCCTTGTGTGATAGTGCATATATGATCTTTAAGGAAAGAGCACTATCATGAATCATATCACCAACGATTTTTATTTTATCATCGTCATCTTACCAACCTGTGCAGTCTTTCCAACGCGCACTCGATAAAAGTACAGGCCGGAGCCAACATTGCGATCGTTCCCATCTCGCCCATCCCAATCCACATGGTGATAACCAGACTGCACGAATCCCTTAACCAATAAACGCACGCGCTGTCCAAGCGCATTAAAAATTTCAACCGAAGCCGGCACTAGTTTTCCACCAGCGAATGGAACAGCAAAGGGAATCGTCGTTGATGGATTGAATGGATTGGGGAAGTTTTGCTGCAAACTAAATTCCTCCGGTATAGCCAAGAGGTGCGGGTCTCCCAGCAGATCAATAGATACGCTCTCGTAGGACGCTCCTACTAGACGACCGGCAAGCAGCTGTAGCGACCGGGGAAATCCATCGCGCTGCAAGCGAACTTTTAAACGCATTAGCTCACCGTCTCCGCTAGCCGCCCAGCCGCGCCCGTAGCGTGACTGAGCAACGGAAATGCGCCCTGGTTCGGCAACTATTCGAGCGAATGCTCCGCGTGGATTTTGCGAAAATACGCTGCCAATTTGGGGACCGTCGACCAAATTCACATCTTCTTCTTCATAATGCCATTCCATTTCAAATGCACTCAGATCAACCAAATTGCGCGCGATAAACACCAGTTCTACCTCATCCCCGGAACTCCACGTTCCTCCGTATTCAGATGCGTGAATTTCCACGCCAGCCTCTGACAGCGATCCAACCGTACGCTTGTAGACCGGTGGGGCACCAAAACCGGTACTGTTGTCGATATTGGACGTAACAAGAGAAAGGTCTTCTACTCCCACTCGGCTATCATTGTTCATATCTGCCTGCTTGAAGTAAGCCGCTCCAGCGTTGCTACCCCAGGCCGCATCTATTGCATTGACGTCGTCTTCATCGACCTCGTTGTCACCTGTTACGTCACCTCCCTTTAGCAATCGTCCATCTTGTCCAAGCAAGAAAGACTTATCTCCGCGCACATCGGAAGAGAAAAAACCTTGACTTGAACTCATAACGAGCAGTTCACCGCTGCGAATCAATAACGTATCTGAACGTCCACTCAGGTGACTAGTGTCTTTTACTGTCAACACATAGCGTCCCGGCGGGATATGGGTCAAAGAAAGATCCCCAGAAGAAGTGGTCTGAACTTCAATCGTGTCGGAACTAGTTCCATCAACATCATTGGCTGATCGAAATGTAGCATCTGTTATATCTATTGTGCTACCCGGTTCACGTAGATGTACGTCAAGGAGCGTTTCATGGCCTCCATCACCCAAGGTACGTCCCTCGAGTAATACTGTAGCCTGGAGAGTTCCGCGAGCTATAGCATTAATCTGTGCACTCTGCACTGAAAGCCCCGAACTCTGATTAAGCACAGTCGAAGCACCACTCGTACTTAATGCGGTTTCCGTTTCAAAAGACAAGATTTGAGATGCTTCGAAGTTACTCTTTAGTGCTAATTGGAAGCGTACCAACGCTAATTGGTTTTGTGCAGATCCGACAATTTCTCCACCGCTTTTGTTTTTTGTAAATCGTAGTTTCCCACTGGAAAATGTATTTTCAACAACGGTGCCTCCTGAGAAAACCGACCCTATATCTGTAAAAGGCGTACTGCTATTTACAACAGTGTAGAGGTTAGAATCAACATTAATAATGGCACTGATAGACTCTATAGACTCATTGTTAGACTGAACTAGGACCTCAAAGGTCAACGTGTCACCGGGGGCAGCAGCCACTTTGCTAGGACTGATTGATATATTAGGTGTTGTGCCAATACCTATACCAACAACGAGATTATTTGAAGCTTTACTCAACCGACTGGCCGCGTTATCCGCAAAGTTGGGATCGTCACTGATGGCGGCGTAAACTGAAAAAGTGCCTTCTGCCATTTGGAAATTCGCAGTGCTCGTACTCCAATTGAATGCATCATCCACACTCTCACGCAGTGAGGTAATCGTTCCGTTCAGCGTACCGTCAGTACTGTTGATTATAAAAGCTTCGTCATTCCCTACAGCTACGCTATTTTCTATTTCTGCAAGCGTGCTAAAACTTGCATCCGAAGCCGCGTAGAGACGGATATAAGCATCATCTGTACCCGAACCATCATCAACCATGTAGTCGTCCCATTCTAAGCGCACAATATCACCGCGATTTATTTCTGGCAGACGCGTCTCGAGTAGTATGAAAGGATTATGCGTAAGGACGATAGATCCTCCACGAACCACGGCCGTATTCGAACCATCTGTTATCAGCGCATAGATCCACACCTGCCGTCCGCTACGCGGCACGGCGTTGGCCGGATTGCGTAAATCCCACACATACATGTCTGAAGGACCATCGTCGTCTTCTAGTAGCCCGCTGACGATAAGCTGCGTATCGGCATCGTTCGTCAGTGCAGTCGCCGACGCGCCCGAGGCTGTTGTATAGTCGACAATAGCCGGATCGTCTGTAGTGAAATAAAGGCTGATTGTTGCGTTGTCATCTATGTCACTATCGCCTGGACCCTTTTGCCACTGAATAGTATATATCGGCTGTGAGCCAGTATCTATACGCCGCTGCGTATCGACAGCAGGTTCGTAAAAGGCAAATGAGGGCGTGTGTCTAACGACTAAAGGCGCACTACTCTGCCCGACCGTCGTCGTGATAGAGTCGGTAGCCACTGCGTATATGTAATACGCACCCTGCGCTATCAGCGGAGACGTGACGTCCCAGATGAAGGAGCGATTCCTTGCCGTAAGCGTTGTAGATTCCGTAAGCGTATTACCACGCGTACCCGACAAGCTCTTTCCCAACACAAAGGCGTTGTTGGGATAGGCTCCTTTGACAGACACGGACGTCAAACCGCCCACAGAGGAATAAAACAGTTGCACACGCGCTTCGCTGTCATAGTCGACCACGCTCAGATCCAGATCATACGGATTGGCTTTGATACCAGTTCGCATGCCCGTGTCTACGGTGTCTGCGCCTGTTGGAGCCACCTGCTGCACGATCGGACCGTGACGTATCGTCAACGGCCCAGAACTGACGGCATACACCGGCGGGTTGCGCTGATCGTCGGCAACAGCATAGATGTAGTACGGTCCGCTGGCCATGCGCAAAATTGAGGCAAAGAGCGCAGATTGCTTTAGTACCTGAGGCGGATCGTCCCAGGTATAGATCTCGCTGTTGCCTTCTACCAAGTCACCCGTGCCACTGGTATTAACCGATAGGTTATCATTCTGATCAGCGATCAGCGTAGCAAAGATTCTTATATCTTGTACGCTGCGTAGCCCATCTGTGGGATAGGCATAGAAAGCTACGTTCAAGTTACCGCCGATATCATCGTCTGCATCGTGCACGCTATACTGGATGGGAAAAGAAGTATTGGCCGTATCGTCGCTTCCATCGGGCTGAGCGATTGAAATCGTCGGGCTCGTGTTAGAGGCAACCACGTCAATATCGGCACCCAGCAAAAAGAATGATCCTGCTCCAACAAAACTACCCGACGGGTCACTTCCCACCCGCACACTACGAGCGGCCAATCCCGTGCCCCCTGCACTCGCGGTGCTATTGGTGATTAATTGGATATTAGTCGATGAATCGCTACCTAGCACGTTCAACTTCACGAGCAGACCAATTTTATCGTCATCGTCTCCCCACTCGTTCAAACCCGAGCTGTCTTCGTCCAATCGACCCTCAAAATACTTGTCATTATCAGTCAACGTCAGACCGACCGATTCCCAATCGCCGGCCAGAAAACCATCAGTCGAATCAGCCAGTGCGCCCAAGCCCGCACCGCTCTGCGCGTCGGCGACATGAACATAGATTGGATTATCTGTAATCTCGGATGCGACCGTCTGCGGGTTAATCGGCTTGTAGGACAGCGTGTACTGGTAAGCCCCCACGGGAATGGATTCGTCCTCCCAGGTAATATCGCGACCCAACACTTTAAAGTAGGCGTGGTGATTTACATCGGTCATACCTTTGACGCCGAATCCCTCAGCTGTGCCGCTAGCAAAAGCCATGTAAACGTTTGTCTCGTCCGGATGCATCGCCAGCGCAGGACTCAGCTGAAAAACGTCCGCTGCAGCAATTCCATCTTCTGTCCCAGTGTCAGAATCATCATCAGCAACTTTTTCGGGCAGAGTCCACGAAAAGCCATTATAGCGCGCATAATACAAATCGTGTTCGCCCGCTCCGCTGTAGCCGGCACTGAAAGCGATGTGGAGATCGCCGCGGGCATCAAGGCGATCGTCTACGACCGCCGCTACACGCTCGGTTATCTGCCAGTCCAATTCGATATTATACGCGGAGCTGCCGTCTTCAAAGAGTCCGTTGCTCCACGGTGAACGTGCTGTATTCCAGGCGGCGCTGCTCCCGAAAACTCCCTGGTCGCTGTAGTCGTTAAAATAAATCCCTTCGAGCGGCGCATTCGTGCCCAGCTTAAACAGCGAATAGACTCGGTCAGGCAGCTTGTTTCGATCAACTGTAACGCTGGGGAAATAATAGGTTGCATCAGTCTCCAAGGCCGCGTTAGAGGCAGCTTCATCGACAAATGAAGATATGACAGCCCCATCGACATTCTGATTCCAACCCGCAGCGCTTACGTCTACCCAAGTTGTATCGGTTAACAGTCGCTTGTGTTCGATTTGGTTATTTGCATCACTGAAATACACCAGATGCAGCGCGTCGTCGTCGCCTATGGCCAAATCGGGACCCGTGCTACGACCAGCATTAGGAGTTAAGCGTATGCCACCCGTGCCAGCAGCCCCCGTTTCGCCAATCGGCAATATTGAAAAGGGAGAAGAAAAGCGATTAACCTTGGCCAGCATGACATCATCGTTGCCAGATCCCGTACTTGTACCGCGTACGTAGCTTATAAACACGTTGTCGCGATCGTCAATTACCATGCGTGGAAAAGCCGTATTCCGACTCTCTGTCGCACCTACCTTGGTATCGTTCACCTGCACTGGCGATTGCCACGATCCCCCACCGTCTGTTGAATAAGAAAAATAAACGTTCTTTTTTCGCTCGTGATCAGCCGTTGATACAAAGGCATATACGATGCGAGGCTGGCCGCCGCTGTCGACTTCTAAGTCAAGCGTAGAAAACGAATTTCCTTGCCCATTGGTTGTTAGCGGGTGATAGGTTATCTGCCCGCTGACAGCAACAGATGTAGAAAAGCTGTCACCACCGTCGAAACTTCGCGCATAAAGGACTCGGTATAGAGGCGTACTGCCCCCCGTATAGGGAAAGCTCGACCGAGGCGTGCCCGTCGTCTGTTCAATCCACGCCATGTGTATAGTGGGATAAGACGCCGTACCCGTGCCTTCAAGTGCGGGCCCTTCACCACGCACGCCAAAGGGAACGACGTCAGCCATCGCAATATCGACCTGCATGCCATCGGTGTCTGTAGAGCCAACTTGCACACTTTGCTCGACGTTGTGAAAGTGACCTATAACGGGATGTTCGAACGTTGCTGCGCGATCGAGATCAGCGCGCACGCTGATAGCAGAACCGACTGTAAAATCCTCAACAACCGTGCTGTCTTGAGGAGAAAAACCTACGGGCGTGGCATTTTCAAATACAGGCTTAGCGGCCTGCGCCGCCGTGCTATACAACAGCCCATATGCGATATACATCAGGACGCGTCTCATTACTTGACCAACGTCATCTTACGCGTCCGACGGAATGAATCAGCTTCCAGCAAATAAAAATAGGTGCCCGCTCCAGCCTGTCGACCGGCCTCGTCTCGACCGTTCCATTTCATGGTGTGATAACCAGCTTCCATAGTGCCGTCAACCAGCGTACGCACTTTTTGTCCGAGCACATTAAATATAGCCAGGCGAACTTGGGTGCGCCGCGATAGGGCAAGCGGAATACTCGTACTAGGATTAAATGGATTGGGATAATTCTGATCTAAGCCCAAAGTCTGAGGCAAGATCCAATCTAGCAATAAGCCACTCCAGTTAACGAACTGTTGATCGTATTCTGAGCTTAGTAGTAAACCACTACCCGGCTGTAGCGTATGCAACGCATCTTCGCGCAATACTTCAAAATGTAGTGTGGCTAGTTGTGGGTCACCCTGTGCCGACCATACTTTGCCATACCGCGAAGATAAGACTCGTATCCGTCCTCCATCTTCAGCGCGTACGTCAAATACTGAACCACTAGGATTGCGAGCGAATACGTCTCCTTCTTCACCTCCACTAGGCAGCAGACGTAGCGCGCGCGGATCAAATTTCAGATCCAACTCGTAACCCGCCAGGTCGTCTAAACTGTGTGCCTGAATAACAACCTCTATTCGTTGACCAGTGAATAGCTGCTGACGTCGATCAAAGATAGGAATCAGTTCTAATTGAGCACTCGCATTGAGCGCACCTGCCGTGCGCTTATACACTGGCGGCGCACCAAAGCCCTCACTGTTACCAAAGTTAGAGGTGGTCGCCGTCAGGTCGGCTGCACCGACTTGGTTGTCATTATTTAGATCAGCCTGCTTAAAGTTAGCTGCCGATGTGCCGGTGCCCCAAGCAGCGATAATCATGTTAACATCGTCTTCGTTGATCTCATTGTCTTCGCTAACATCACCGGCAACCAGCCTGCGTCCCGAATTGCTCAGCAACGTCGTCGGCGCCCCGCGCAAGTCTGAACCAAGTAGGCCAGTCACATCAGAGCCAACCGCGATAGTCTGACCGTTAGCAATTGTAAACGTGTCTGTGCGGCCACTAACGTGGGACGTATCTTTAACGGTCAAAACGTAGCGGCCTGCCGGTACGCTAAGCAGTGTTATGGCACCACTTGTCGCGCTCTGCACTTCGACAGTATCGCTGGTAGAAGGGTTGTCGTCATTTGAAGTACGAAATGCCTGATCAGTAATATCGATTGTGCTGCCCGGCCTACGAAGATGGATATCGAGCAACGAAGTAAAGTCACCCGAGCCCAATGTGCGACCTTCTAACTCAACAGTCGCAGTGATCCTTCCACGCGATACACGGCTAAACTGCGGATTTACAAGACTAAGTCCCTCACTATTGTCAAGTGGGTCATTTTTGCCCACTAAGCCCAAGACAGTGCCAGTTTCTCCTGTGGAGAATGTAACTGCGGGTGTAGCTTGCAGTTGGTTAGTCGGCACAAGTTGTAATCTCGCCAGATGGGCCGGCTCCGTTTGCGATCCAACCACTTCACCTTGAAACGTCGACTTGGCAAAGCGCAACTTAGCGTTGTCCGCATCATAGGTGTTTTCAATGGGATTCGTCCCCGAAAACACATTATCCAGATCGACAAATGGTTGTAAACCGGTCTCTGTACTCTGGTCGACGATAGAAAAACTCGAATCACCGAGGCCAAGGATAACCTGCACAAGATTAATTGGACTGTCGTGCTGAACAACTACGTCAAGCGTAACCGTATCGCCCACGGCAACCGTCTGATCTGTCGGACTTAGGCTTATATGAGGCGTAGCGCCTGTAGTCCCCATAGACAACTGGGCAGCACTGCGGCTCAACGTTGTCGCTGTGTTGTTGCTAAACGTGGCATCTTTACTAATGGCAGCGTATATGTAGTACGCCGTCGATGCGGCGCCAAAAAGCTTGGTGTTCCAATCAAAGAAATTAGCGCTATCTTCGCGCACGCTGGTAATTTGTCCACTAGTTAATCCATTTGAACTGTTAATAAGGAAACCGTTAACTCCAACGTCTGCTTCGAGCGCAGACAAGGTGCTCAAATTGGATTGCGTAGAGGCGTAGAGGCGAATATAAGCGTCGTCAGTACTTAACCCGTCATCGACCATGTAATCGTCCCAATGCAAGCGTAACACGTCGTTTTTCAGGAAAGAGCTATAATCATCCAACTTAGAACTCAGCAAGTTGATATAGGGATCGTGAGTCATGGTTAGCGCGCCGCCTAACGCCGTCGAACTATTACCTTTCTCATCGCTAATCACAGCGTAAAGCCAGACTTTGCTTCCACTCTGCGGAACGTCGTTGGGTGGATTGCGAACTTCCCACACATACATATCTGATGCGCCTTCGGTATCCTCTTGTAGATCTTTTACCAGCAGTCGCGTATCACCATCCAATAACAGAGAGTCCGGATATGACTCGTAGTTTATAGTCGCCGGATTATCCGTCGTGAAATAGAGATCAATCGTCGCATCGTCATCAAAGTCCTGATCGCTGCGTCCCTTTTGCCACTGTATCGTAAAGACGGGTTGTAGTCCAGTGTTAATTCGGCGATGCGTATCGCGTTGCGGCTCGTAAAAAGTGAACGACGGAGAGTGCTTGACTGTCAGCATTGCCGCACTCTGCCCCACAGTGGTAGAAGCGGAATCGCTAGCAACCACATAAATGAAGTAGGTACCTTCGGCTACGATCTGTGAATCGACGCTCGCCCCGACGCGCACGGCAACGGAGTCTTTAACGTCCCAAGAAAATTCTACATAGCTGCTGGTCAGCGTATCGGAATGCGTAATGGGAACAGCGCGCACGCCTGACAAACTCTTACCGAGCGTAAACTTTTGGTTTGGAAATACACCGATGGTTGAAACGGACTGCAAGCCGCTGACGGACGAGTAAAAAAGCTGAATTTCCGCGGAGCCTTGCAGGTCAAAGTCGCGCACGCTAAAGTCGAGATCGTAGGGATTGGCTTGAGCGCCCGACCGAACGCCCGTGTCTACGGTGTCGGACGTAGCCGGATCGACGTAGGTAACGATGGGCACGTGGTTGACCCTCAGCGCACCCGGGCTTCGAGCAAAAACAGGCGGATTCTTCTGATCATCGGCGACCAGATAAATGTAGTAGCGACCGCTAATTACCTGATTGATACTGGCAAACAACTTGGCTTTTAGTGCCGCAGGTGGATCGTCCCAGGTGTAGCGTTCATTAGCACCTTCACGCAGGTCGTTCGTACCGCTGGCAAATACGGTCGAATTATCGTTCTCATCGGCAATCAGCGTGCCAAAAATGCGTATATCTTGCACAGAGGCTAGCGAAGAATCGGGAGAGAAGTAGAGAGCGACTTTTAAATCACCGCTAGCTATATCGTCGTCCACATCACTGAGGGTATAGGAAATTGGATACGAGATGCTAGCCTCGTCTCCTACGCCATCGGGCTGCTGCACCTGGACGCTGGGTGCCGTATTCGAGTCGACGATGTCTATGTCAGCCCCGATTTGAAAAAAAGACCCTGCAGCGACAAACGACCCCGTCGGATCCGCGCCCACGCGCACGGAACGGGCGCCTAACCCCGTGCCAGCTGCACTAGCCGTGCTGTTGGTTATGATTTGAAGGTTCGTCGACGAGTCGCTGCCCAACACGTTAAGCTTGACTAGCAGACCAACCTTATCATCGTCGTCTCCCCACTCCTGTCCAGAATTTACGTCCTCGTTAAATCGACCTTCAAAGTACTTGTCATCATCGGCAAGGCGTATACCTACCGACTCCCAGTCACCTGCCAAAAATCCGTCCGTTTGCCGCCGTCCCGTCGCACCTAACCCCGTGCCGTCAGCGTTGTCTGCCACGTGCACGTAAACGGGATTGTCGTCTATGGAATTACTCAATTCCTGAGGATTTATCGGAGTATAAATCAGATTATAAGCGAACGCGCCAACAGGCACAGATGCATCTTCTGAGCTGACGGAGCGTCCTATAACCTTAAAATAGGCGTGCCCGTTCACGTCGCTCAGACCGTTAATGCCCAACCCTTCACCCGTCGCTCCGGCAAACGCCATAAAGACGTTGGGCAGACCTGGTGCTTTAGCCAGCGCAGGCGAAGAGAGGAAAATGTCCGTGGTAACAATGCCGTCTTCCACACCTGCATCGGAATCGTCGTCGGCCACTTTCTCCGGCAGCGTCCACGAGGAGCCGTTGTAGTATCCGTAGTATATATCGTGTTCACCCCCGCTCGAGTAGCCGGCGCTAAACGCGATGTGCAGCTCACCTCTGTCAGGCAGACGATCGTCGACAACAGCAGATACGCGCTCTGTGTGCGTCCATTCTAGCTCTATATTGTAGGCCTGATTTCCGTCGGAAAAAAGCGGCGAGGTGGCCGTGCTCCACACAGGGGTTGCCGCACCGGTGTTCCAACCAGCGCTGCCACCTATCGCATTGTCGTAGGTGTAATAGTTGAAAGCGATCGTTTCAAACGTACCGTCGCCAAACTTATAAACAGCGTAGACTTTATTGGGGGAACTCTGTTTATCGACAACAATCGTGGGAAAGAAGAAATGGGCATCGGATTCAATGGCCGCTACCGTCGCCTCGTCAATAAAGTCGTCCACGTCGGCACCGTCGGCAGATTGATTCCAGCCGCCGCTGCCCGCCGTATTCCACGCGTCGGCAAGCAGCGTTTTGTGCTCTATATCGTCAGATGCATCGTTAAAATAAAGCAGGTGCAGCACATCTCCGGTGCCCACGGCTAAATCCGGTCCACTGTGGCGCCCCGCTTCTGGTGAAATTCGTATGCCACCGCTGCTGCCCGCCGTCCCCAGCGAACCTACAGATTCCATATCAAACGGCGTTGTAGAGCGATCCGCCTTCGCCAGCATGACGTCGTCGTTGCCTGTCCCCTGACTGGATCCCCGCACATAGCTGATAAATACGTTATCACGCTGATCGACGACCATGCGCGGGAAGGCACTGGCTCTTCCCTGAACGTTGCCAATAGTTACTGTATCATTAACAACTACGGCACTGTTGGCCGGTAGCCACGAAGCCCCCCCGTTTTGAGAGTAATTAAAGTAGACATTGTCGGCATCTCCGCTGCCGGTAAACCGAGCAGTGTGCCCATCGGGAGAATGATTCATCGCGTAGGCGACGCGCGGGTTGCCACGGCTATCTATTTCTAAATCGAGCGTTGAGAAACCGCTACTGATGCCCGCTACGTTGACAGTTAGTAGGTCAAATCGCAAGCTGCCAGACACGCTAACCGACGAAGAAAACGTGCGGCCACTGTCTTCACTCCGCGCATAGCGCACGTGATACACGGGCGTGGCAACCGGACTGACGACTTCTTGAGCAATCCAAGCCATGTGGATCGTCCCATCGTCGTCAACAGCAATATCGGTCTGCAGACCGTCTACGTCGTCGCCTTCGATCTGCACGCTGCGCTCTACACTGTGAAAGTGTCCGATAACAGGATAATTGGGCGTAGCGGCCTGATCAAGATCAGCACGAACCGCAATCTCTGCGCCAAGAACAAAGTCTTGCTTAGCCGTGCTGTCGACTGTCGAAAAGCCTACTGGTGTGCGGTGTTCAAATATAGGGGCCGCGCCGTATACGCGGGGAGCCAACCACAGCAGCAGTAGAATACCCACGCCGATCCAAGGTATAGAAAACCGCGTCGAACGCTGCCAATAAGGCTGCTTTGCACCCTTTATACTTTGAGCAAAGAAGGATTTCACCATTCCATTCCTTAGAATACCGCTACACTTAGCAACGGTCGATTCCCTTCAACGCCCTTTCTGTAGCAATATTGATGCCATATTGTACCTCCTGTTATACTCTCTGCGTAGCGCATCTCTCTGACCGTTCAACGCACAGAAGGAGGAACTTTCTTCCCCACGAGGGCATAAAGTTCTCCTTAAAAAGATCCTTTCTTTCTCCCATGACCCGTTTACACACATTGGCATAACTTTTGCAATCTCTGCTTCAAACGGTCCTTCCAGGGAGGATGGAACCCACTATGAAACAACGGATTGCCCTAGCATCTTTTTTCATATTCGTCATCGTCACTCTATCTGAACCTCTTTGGGCAGCTCGGCTTGAATTACGCCCGTTAGGCTCTGACAGCAGCATAACTTCTGTAATGGTAGGTGATGAAATCGAAGTTGAACTGTGGATTGACTCAGAAAGACAGCCGATCTCAGGCGCTGCGGTTTTTCTCAGCTTTGATGAGAAGCACCTAGCACTTGTCAACGAGGATCGCGCTACGCAAACAGGCTTCCAGCCCTTTGCCCCAGGAGGATTCCTGTCCAACGGCGAAATTTTTCGCAACTATCTGCTCGACGAAGCGGATCCAGCTGCCAGCGCTCCGGGCACCCAGCTTGATTACAGCGTAGTGCGCGCGGCCGATCAGGGAGCCGGCCCTATTGCCTCGTTTCGTCTTCGCGCGCTCATGCCTACTGCTCAATTGCACGTGCGCATTGACGAGAGCGGCACGCGAGAGACCCGTTTCTTTCTTCCCGATGGCGATCAAAAATCGTTTCGCTTTATCACACCCCTGCAGCTGAGCGTGCAGGGCATTACTATTCGAGACTTGCCAAACCGCATCGTGCTACCGCGTAACGGCACGCATCAGCTCACCCTGAGAGATCACATATTCGACCCCCAGTTTGGAGCAGACGAAATCACCTGGACTCTGTCTCCTCTAGGTGCCCTGCAAGCACATCACGACGTCGAGCAGAATGCGCTTATCTTACGAGCACCCGACGACGCATCGCCCTGGGAACAGCTCGTATTGACCGCACGCAATCCATCAGGCCAGACCGCATCAGATACGGTAGAAGTTTTTGTGAATGATCATCCAACCTTTTCCCCAATAGGTACGATCAGCCTAAACGAGGATGCGCCCTACGAGCTTGCACTGGAAGCGTTTGTATCAGACGTAGACACGCCGTTTAACCATCTTCAGTGGCGTATTGACACACCGCCAGAACTCAGCGTCCAAGTCGATGGCGAAACGCGTACGGCTATTATCACTCCCGCAGCAGACTGGTACGGTCAGTCTCGCATTGAGCTTATCGTATGCGACCCGTTTGACTTCGCCGATACGCTCCAAGTCGATATAGACGTTTCTTCGGTAAACGATCCTCCTCAGCTTATAACGTCACCCAACCTGCGCCTGACGCGAGGACGAAGCGACAACAGCCTACTGCTCAGCGCTCTGATAGCCGATGCAGAAGATGCAAGCGAAGACCTCAAGCTATCTTGGGTAGGAGACGAGAACGTACAGCTCGAAGTAGTTGAAGGGCGCCTAATCGTATCGGCCAACACAGATTGGACTGGAAGAGAAGAAATAACCCTTATCGTAGAGGACAGCGGTCAGCTAAAGGACAGCGGCCCCCTCGTCGTGACTATCGTTCCCTCGCTAGCGCCAAACCTAGTTGCACAGCCCGACCACCTCAGCCTAGCGTCTGGAGAGAGTCACGTACTCTCACTTGACGAATTGGTTGTCGACCCAGATGACGCAGACGATTCACTGATATGGCATGTAATCGGACACAGAGAGCTCAGCGTACAGCTAAGCGGTAACCGCAAGTTGCGCATTGAAGCACCGAATGGATTTATAGGCGTTGAAACACTGCTATTTACCGTAACTGACCCCACGGGAGAGCAGACATCCTTTTCTCTTAAGGTTTACTCTTTGCCAGCCAGCGGTGAGCCTCTACTGGCAACCCTACCCGAGATACGAGTCCCGTTAGACGGCGTTGATGCCTCTATCGATCTGGATCTCTACGTATTTGATCTCGATCACGACCCCAGTGAGATAAACTTTTTTCTACCGCATCGCAAAGATGTAGCACTGCGCGTAGACGAGCAGAGCCACGTACTGGTCATCCAGCCACAGGCCGGAGCCGTTGCCTCTGTTTTAGATCTCGAGGTGCGTGCGATAGACCCAGATGGGCACCAGGCCACGCAGATTCTGCGCCTGTACCTTCTCGACGCCAACGGGCAGAGCGGACCGCAGCTGACGCTCTTGCCCCTACCCGATCTCGAGCTGTCAGAAGGACAGATATATACATTTTCCTTAGATGACCACGTTACCGGCGATGTCGCAGTAAGTGATATATCGTGGAGCACAGCCGAGAGCGAACATATTGCCGTGAATATTGACCCCGCCGATCGCTTTGTTTCCTTACAGATTAAGAGCGGATGGTATGGCGAGACAACGATTGAATTTGTTGCACGGTCTGGTGAACTACTTGAACAGCGTCTAAATTTGCATATAAGGACATCCGCACCCACGCCCAGTGAAGGAATACCCTCTCCCACGCTAGCTCAACTGCCCGATATTAGTTTAGAGGCGGGGGCTTTTGATCAAAGTATAGACCTCGATCAATTTATCGATCATGCCAGCCCAACAGACTTTGTATGGAACATAAGCGGTGGTCAGAACGCGCGTGTCTTGTTCGACGCAGAAACCAATAAACTCATCGTGTTTGCCGGAGAAGATTGGGAGGGAGAGGAAATCTTTGATTTGGTTGGCCTAAGCGATGACGGCACCCGCCTGGAAACTACCCTACGCGTGGCCGTTATTCTTCCCGTTCTGACTATTAGCCTGACGGAACAAACCGAAGTGGTCTTGTTAGCCGGCACCGAGGAAATACGCCTGCACCTAAGCGAACTACTTACGGGAACCGCTGACCCACGCAGCATACAGTGGTCAGCCCACGGACTCCAGCCCGTCGAAGTGCTCTATGACGAGGAAAGCGATGAACTCGTATTGACGCGTATCGCACCCTGGCAAGACAGTGACAGAATAGAACTACGCGCAAGCCTAGCTGACGGAACGCAGGCTATCGGACTGGTGATGGCCCAGGTCTACCCCACCGACGGTAGCATTAAATCCGAGAGCGAGGACTTTGTGCTCGTCCCCCTACCCAACGCGTTGCAGCCCGAATTTATCGACCTGTTTCTCATCGACCGAACTGGTACAACCGCACAGCCCCAACTGCGCCTCAACGATGGAACGTGGTCTGATTTGGCACTACAGCCCGGCCCCGAACATATATGGCAAAGCAGCTATGTGCTAGCTCCAGGCCAGAATGGAAGCGTTTCTATCGTCGCACTATCTCTCGTCGACAATGCGCTCTATACTTCGTCTTATGAGTTTGAGGTGGGCACCGTGTACAGCGGCCGTGGCAAGGTCATAGCGCATACCAATATGACACTCGAAGTGGAAGCAAATGCATTCGAACGAGAGTCCGTTGTTGCTCTGCTCCCCAGTCCAGTGCGTAATACCGGCCCCGAGCTAATTCCGCAATCTCTCGCCTATACGGCTCATTCACCGCAGTCCTATACTGGAGAAGGGGTGTATCTACGCACCCACGAATCCGAAATAGTCGGTTCAAAAACGGGTATTTATCGCTACAAAGAGAGCCAATGGCACTGGATACGTGCTACGCACGAGCTCGACGGGCTACGCGTTGAGCTCGATGAATTGGGCCAATACGCACTAATGGAAGATCGCACGCCCCCCCAAGCGACCAGACGCACCGAGCAATCGCTCTATCTAATCGACCGAGGTAGCGGCATTGGTCATGTCGAAGTTCTATCCGACAGCGGTCCCATATCGTCAGCCGCCTACAGCTGGGAAGGTGAGCAGCTTTTGTTCCATGTGGATCAGTTAACGGAGAGGGACCATACGCTGCACGTGCGCGTGACGGATAACGCGGGTAACGTCAACACGCTGAATTTTTCTACCCAAAATAGCGGCAATCCACAGTCATTTTCACTGCTGCAAAATTTTCCCAACCCGTTTAACCCATCGACATCTATTCCCCTGACCGTGCAGTCACAACAACCGGTGTATCTGGCTGTCTACAACAGCACCGGACAGCGCGTGCGCCTACTAGCCGATCGCCCCTTGTCGCCGGGACGTCACGTATTACAGTGGGATGCGCGCGACGATGAGGGCCATCCTGTTTCCTCTGGGATATACCTGTATCGCCTCAAAGTCGACGGGCAAATACAGATGCGTAAAATGACGCTCATGCGCTGATCCTCCTCATACCCTTCTCAGCGCAGCGGGGCCGTGCACTCATACGGGTGCACGGCCCCATTTTTTTCGCGCGCTCCAACCGATAAGAGGGCCCTACGAAGTTGGCAAAAAAACCCATATAGGTTTAGTATACACATGCACAGTAGGTTCGACGCGAAAAGATAAATCTATGGCCAATTCACAAACTACAGCGTGGGGGGTCACCTGTAGCGCCCGCGCAGACAGCGCCCTTTGCCAGCGAGCCATCGCGATCGCGCAGGAGCTAGGCTGCACCTACTGGGATCGTCCAGAAGTTCGGCTAAGCCATTTCATCCACGTCCGAGGACTAAGTGCCCTAGTCGTTGTTGGACAGCGCGATATCGTTGTGCATACCCCACATGCCCGACTGCGCCACCATCCCAATGCCGCCGTGCTACGCGTTGTCAATATGCTGCGCGACCGCCGCGATACCTTTGTCGAGCTAGCTCAGCTAGCACCTGGAGATCACCTTCTCGACTGCACCTGCGGTGTAGGCGCTGATGCCATCGCCGCAGCACATGCCGTTGGGACAGACGGCTCCGTTCACGCTCTAGAGGCTTCTCCCCTATTGGCTCTGCTTACCCGCTGCGGCATGCAGCGCTACCAGCATCCCAACCATGGCGCCGTAACCGCTGCAATGCGCCGCGTGCGCGTATCCAACGCGCGCTACCAAGACATGTTACCCACCTATCCCGACAACTGCGTAGACGTCGTCTATTTCGACCCTATGTTTGGTCAAACCTTCACTGATTCGAACGGCCTTGAGCTCGTGCGCGCCTTTGCCCAGACAGGCCTGCCTCAGCAGAATGATATCGCAGAAGCTAAGCGCGTTGCTCGGCGGTGCGTGCTGATGAAGGACCAGATACCCGGACGCACGCTACAAGCTCTAGGATTTAGCGTAATCAAAAAGGCCCGACGATTTTGCTATGGCCGCATATAGTGAACTCTTTAGGGAGATCTGCCATGAACATTTCCTGCTGCGCCTGGGCACTGTCTGACCCCGAGTCCCGCGCGCTCAAACAGCTTGCCGAACTCGACTTTACGCATTTAGACGTGCAGACGCACACATATACGACGGCTCAATCGCAGGCTACCATAGACGCACTGAATATGCAGATCTGCTGCGTAGGCCTCTCGTTCAATATGCCCGAAGGGGCCGCACTGGATAGCCCCTCGGCCGATGCTCGTCAACGGGCGATAGCACACATAGAGCAGGGTCTCAACCAGGCGGCACAGTTCGGCGCAAACACGGCCTACGTGGTGCCGGGAGAAGATCCAAATCGACTCGTCCACTTCGGCGAGAGCATGCTGCAAGCAGCAGATCTGGCCGCCGAGCAACAGGTTGCGCTAGGAATCGAGCACTTTCCCGGAAAGGCCCTTCCCACCGCAGTCGGCACGCTAGACTACATACGCCAACTCAACCATGGCAATCTCTACCTGCTTATGGACAGCGGCCACCTGCAGCTCTCTGGCGAAGACCCTACCGCCGTCATTGACCAAGCGGAAGACCGACTCGGCTACGTCCACTTAGACGACAACGATGGCCAAGACGATCTTCACTGGGCTCTGTGCGACGGCGTGTTGACCCGCACGGCGCTACGTGCGCTGTTGGTTGCCCTTGCCAGTAGTCCATACGCTGGCCCCGTCAGCCTGGAACTGCACCCACAGCTAGTCGACCCAGTCAAATCGATTTCTCGTAGCCTGAGCTTGGTGCGCGAAACAATAGGAGAAATGACGTGAACAGAGTGACAACGGCCCTGAGCCAACAGGAAATAGAGCAGTTTCACACCCGTGGTTATCTCACGTTGGATGCCCTCGTACCAGAAGAGGAAGTTGAGCAATTACGGCAGATATACGACCGGCTCTTCTCCGAAAAGACGGGCTGGGACAAGGGAGATCAATTCGATCTGGCCGGCACAGATGAAGGAGAGGCTGCACTACCGCAGTTATTGGGACCCAGTCGCTATGCTCCAGAGCTGCGAGAGACACACTACGTGCGCAATGCACGGTCCATTGCCCGCCAGTTTCTCGGACCGGATATGATCGAAAAACACGGTGAACACATGATTTTCAAGCCTGCAAAGCGCGGTGCCGCCACGCCGTGGCATCAGGACCAAGCCTACCACGATCCGACTATGCGCCAGCAGGGCATCAATTTTTGGCTGCCCCTAGACGATGCAACCGTCGAATCCGGCTGCCTGCACTTTGTGCCTGGCTCGCACAAATTAGACGTGCTGCCCCACCATCCTATCAACAACAATCCGCGCATTCACGGGCTCGAAGTCGACCAACCCGAACGCTATGACAGTGAAGCGGTAGCATGTCCCTTACCAGCAGGTGGCGCCACGCTGCACGCCAGCTACATGCTCCATTCGGCAAAAGCCAACAGCAGCTGCAGACCGCGCCGGGCCTATATTTTGACTTTCCGTCTACCAGCGCAAAAGCGCGACATCCCGATCGACAACTACTGGAAACACGCACAACAGACCGCGCGCGCAGCGCGGGCAGAGAGAAGCACCGCGCGCTAGGTAACGGGCCTGTGGCTCTGATATGCCCTACTTAGATTGCGAGTTTATGCATAATGATCGATCGCGTTCGAGCAAAAAATTAGCGGGAATAACAACCCATACAGAAAAGGACCGGCCCCCTTCGGGAACCGGTCCTTTGTCCTTCAAAAAGAGGGCTTACTTGATTGCGACTTCTTTTCCCTTAGCAGCAGACTCGTAGATACCGTCAAGCATCTTCTGCACCATCAAACCGTGCTCACCCGGCGCCATAGTCGGCCGATTATGCAACGCGTGATCGACAAAGTTACGCATCTTCGCGCCAAATGCATCTGAGTTGGGCAGCCAGTTAGGCTCCGTATTGACCATATAGTTATTCTCGTCACTAAACAGCCCCGGCGGATCCCATGAGGCACCGCCCTTCTCTCCCATGATCGTAAAGTTCCAAGCGTCTTTTTCGATATGCGCTGCAAAGCTAGCCTCGAGATTCAGCGTTGCTCCGTTTTCAAAGCGAATCATACCAACGGCCAGATCTTCCACCGTGTATGTCTTGTAATCCCAGTTGGGCCATTGGGACACTACGTCGGTTTTTTTATCGCCCAAATAGGTGTAGGTGCTTCCGCTAGCAGCAACGGGCTTGGGAGACCCCATGACAAAGTGCGTCATCTCCAACGCGTGTACACCAATATCAATCATTGGTCCACCTCCCTGGAGGTCTTTACGACCAAATACGCCCCAGTTGGGAATGCCGCGACGGCGCAGAGCGTGCACGCGCGCGTACAAGACCTTGCCCATTTGTCCCTTGTCGATCGCGTTTTTGATAAAGGTAGTTTTGGAATCAAAGCGATATTGAAATCCTATAACGAGCTTGCGGCGGTTTTTCTTGGCCGCATCGAGCATTTTCTGCCCCTCACGGGCGTTCATCGCCAACGGCTTCTCAACAATGACATGCGCTCCAGCATTGAGCGCAGCGATTGAACAGGGTGCATGTAGGCCGTTCGGCGTGCAAACGCTCACCGCATCGGGCTTGACACTTTTCAGCATCTTTTTGTAGTCCGTAAAGGCCTCACCAATTCCAAATTCTTCACAGCGGCTCTCTACGCTTTGGGCAACCACATCAGAGGCAGCGACCAGTTCAACATCTTCCATATCTTTTAAATAGCGCATATGTGCGCCGGCGATGCCTCCAGCGCCGATAAACGCGACGCGCAGTTTTTTCTTAGCCATTTTTCTCCATTTCTCGTGCGAATAGCCAGATAGCTAGTACGGTAGTATGAGGGGAATCAGCAGCATAAAGTAAGAGAGTTTACAACGGCGGCAAGGGAGCAGACTGAAAAGACCACGCTTGGCCTTTTCAGTCCGGGATAGCATAAAAAAAGGTGCGAGGTCTTTTGACTCCGCACCCTACCGCTTGACGAAGCTTAGTGTTGAAAGGCCTCTATGTGCTTTCGCACCTCGGCATGTCCATCGACGCCCCGTCCGGGGTGCACGATATGGCGGAATCGGAAAACCCGCTTTTCTCCGCTGGGAATCGTCCAACTCGCGTCGATGCTCTCATCGCTTTTAAAATCATGTACGCCAAAAGGGTTAGCGGTAAAAAGTCCGTATCCGCGCACATGCCAGTAGGTGGGAAAAAGCGGGTTGTCCCTGTGGTCGATAACGGTGTGTCCCCACTCTTGACCGCTGACCAACGGACCCGAATAGTCTACCCAAGCTGCCTGTACGCCCCAGGTCGTCTCTTCTCCCTCACCGTTTTCAAACACCTGTCCCTCGGAGTTTTCGATACGCCCGTTGTCCTTGGCATCCATTGAAGTAGGCACGCGAATTGAGTAAAGGCCACCCTCTTTTGTATCGCCAAACGTCACTGCACCGTGCACTGCGCGCAATTCGCTGCGCTGGTCTATAATGCGCAAATCTCCTTCGGGCCGGATCGATATAGAGCGACGCTCTTCTAATA
>CAXGPR010000052.1:0-26663 GCA_964011675.1 uncultured bacterium | reverse complement strand
GATGCCGCAACCCTTTTTGTATGGAGCCACCCATCGGACTCGAACCGATGACCTACTCATTACGAGTGAGTTGCTCTACCAACTGAGCTAGGGTGGCTCGTAATATTCAAGAACCCAAATAATAGATCTGCGATTCTGTGCTGTCAAGGAAACTAGGTTTACTAGAAGAGGCTTAAAATCTTACTTAACTTGCCAAAAAAACCGCTTGCATGAGAGGGGGGAGCCGGCGCTTCGGCCCGGCCTATCTCGTTGTATTCACTCCCTGCCAATCGAAGGAGACCAATCGCAGTGGCGTAAGATGGGTCCTGCATCATACTCGGCGCGACAATGTTTTGTGGGATGCCCAAGCGGACGGGTAGGCCAAGGACTTCTTCAGCCAATTCGAATACGTTACTCATAAGAGCCCCACCACCAGTAAGAACCAAGCCGGCGGCCAGCATTTGTGCATGCGGGCAAGCTTCTATGGCTCTGCCTATATGTTCAAAAATTTCTCGCTGGCGAGCTTCTATTATTTCGCTTATTTGCTGCCGAGTCATAGAATTACTGCGCCCAGAAGTCATGTTAAATGAGAGCAAGTCATCTCCCTCTTCTCCTTCATAGCCAACGGAACACTGGGTCTTTAGCTGCTCGGCTTCGCGTTGTGATATGTTGAGGACCATAGACAAATCGCGCGTTATATCATCACCACCTAGGGGGACATCGACCACATGGCGTAGGGGGCCGCAAAATAGAGCCAAATCACTCGTACCTGCGCCCAAGTCTAAGAGGCCGACTCCCATGTCTCTTTCATCTACAGAAAGCGTCGTTTCGGCAGCGGCCAGTGTTTCCAGCAGGAAGCCTGCGATGTGAATACCTGCCTCGTCGGCAGCCCGCTCTAGGGTCGTGCTGGCGAAATCCGCAGCAGAGACTGTGAGCGTTTCAATTGAAAGGCGATTGCCCTGTAGCCACAGCGGATTTTGAACGGTTTCGCCGTCAACCGCATAGTTTTGCACTATGCGGTGCATAATCGTCTGCGGAGTGCCTGCTGCTTCCTGCTCTGCGGCTGTCAGGGCGCGCTGAACGTCTTCTTCATCAATAGGATTTGATTCGCCGAGAATGGCGACTGTGCTACGGTGTTGCGCTGCGCTAACACCCTCGCCAGACATGCCCGCATACGCACCCGTAATTTTGAGGCCGGCTGAACGTTCGGCGTCCCTTACTGCTGTGCGGATTGATTCGACAACCTTGGTCATGTCCGTTATGGAACTGCGGCGCAGGCCCATACTTGGACTCGAGCCCGAGCCGAGCACTTTTACTTGTTCGCCCTGCGTTTCTCCAACGATGCACAGGGTTTTAGAACTGCCAATATCTAACACAACTATGGGAGATCCAGACATTAACCTTATCCAATTTATCGAAAATAGTACTTAAGGAGGACAGAAAGAAATAGGGGAGTCCGAATAAAAATATGGGCAGAAGTAAGCCCTATTTTTACTGTGTTGGGTCTAGGCATACGTCCTAGGCAAGGAAGGGGATCTTTACCTGTTATAAGAACTTACGCCTTTCCCTTTTTAGGATAGATACGTCCATAATAAATGTCAAGCGGTTTTGCGTAAAGAGTTGGGAAAATGAAAAAAAACCTTGTTAACGAGGGAGAAATAAGCTAACAGCAGGTGTAGATAACCGCCCACGCTGGTATCAAACAGCAAATTTAAGAGTTGATTACAGTTCGCTTTGTTTCGCCATTTACGCCTATGTCTATTTTCTTCTCGAATGTGTTAAAAAATGCGCATAGCGATTCCCGTCGGTTTCCTTTAACATGGTACAGCAGGCCCGGTGGTGGCGTAAATTATCCTCTTGACCGGGGTGGGATGTGGTAGTAAGATATGTCCATTCAACTGGCAAATTTGTGAGTGAAAAGGGATAAAAAGGAGCATCAGATGGCACGGGGTGTAAACAAAGTCATACTCATCGGAAATTTAGGGGGCGACCCCGAAGTGCGTTATACCCCTGATGGCGTGGCAGTCGCCAATTTTAGTCTTGCGACTACTGAAAGCTGGAAGGATCGCAACGGAGAACGGCAGGAGCGCACGGAGTGGCATCGGTTGGTGCTGTGGCGGCAGTTGGCAGAGATTGCCAAGAATTATTTACGCAAAGGGTCTAAGTTGTATGTCGAGGGCAAACTACAAACCCGTTCATGGGATGACCAGAGCGGGCAAAAGCGATACACTACTGAAGTCGTAGTCAATGAAATGGAAATGCTAGACTCGCGAGAAGGCGGCGGCGGAGGTAGTATGGGAGGTGGAGACAGCGATCCTGGACCATCACAGCCCCCGCCGTATAATCCCCAGGGGGGTGATGATGACGATCTGCCCTTCTAAGGATATGATCTTATAGGTGTGTTAAAGGCTGCTGGACTAAGAGGTGATTTCAGCGGCCTTTTGCATATGAGACTAACCAACTAATCTAGTGATATGAATGGATGAAATGTTAGAACCTGCAGCACAGTTTCTTGTGGGAATGACGCTGGTCGTAGGTCTTTACCGATGGTCTTTTACAGGTGTCTTGCGAGAAAAGTGGAGCCTAGTGCGTGCGTTTACTGAGGCGCGTTTGCATCATGTGGTCGTTGGATGGGTTATGGGGTTTGTCAGTATGCCTCTTTGGGGAATCTGGCTAGAGCGGGGCGCACTCCTTGCCGCCTTATTTCTGGTTGGCTGGTATGCGATGACGTTTGGTGCGTTGGTTGACTGGCGGATCATGCGATTAATGAATCGGCAAATGCTTAGATGTGAGGGAGGGCAACTGTTCGCTCTGCTGATTGTCATGTCGCTCTCCTGGTATGTATTCGAGAGCGCTGCAAAAATCAATGGTTGGCTTTTTATTGGTCTAGGAGGTGTCATGGCAATGAGCCTGCCTCAGGCTCAATTAGAGCGAAGGCCGATGCGGATGCGAAAAAGCGCTCAGCGTGTTCCTTCTATTGCCGTTGGCGCAGGGATTTTAATGTTGGGTATAAGTGGTTTGCAGATGCGGCAAGAAGTTGGGGTTGTTTTCTTTCTTCCCTTTGCCAATCCCCTGTTGCTCGAGGGCATGGTCGGGCGTGTTATCGGTAGTCTTTTCCTAGGGGCCGTGGTCGGTTTGTTGATTGATATGGTGACACGTGGAGCTAAACGGGCATACTTTGGTTACTTGTTGGCCGGGGGGATTTTGATCGGAGTTGGTATAGGAATGAACGTGGCCGTTGAGCCATTATGGGTTGGGGTAATTGCAGGAGTTTGGATTATAAATACAACGCTAAATCGCGTAGCCGTTTTACAGTTGGCTGAGGGGAATAGCTTGATTTTACGGATTTCGCTCTTAGGTATAGTAGGCGTGTTCGCCGGAACTCATATTGCAGGGAGCCACTTTGTGTGGGAACTTTTTGGAATGAGTCTGGGCCTTTTTTTCTGTCTGCCCGCCATCCGCTACATTGGGCAGCAGATGGCAGGGCAGGCGGGTAGACAGATTATTTATTGGCGATCGCTGTTTAATCAGGGCGAACTGGGCCTTGTCGCGACCTTAGCGTTGGGTTTGAGCGCAGGCTCGAGTGTAGCGACCAGCGTCGGTGCAGCCTGGCTGTTATGTGAGCTTCTCTATGCGTTGTCAGGCAATGGGTTAGCCGCTTTGGTTAGAGGGTTTTCAGGCCGCGTCGCTCGTTTATCGGAAGCTTAATCTCTCAAGTTATAAAAGGCCGACCGCTGTGGGTAGATAGCTTGGTCTCCTAAGCACTGCTCGATGCGCAGTAGCTGGTTGTATTTGGCAATGCGGTCGGTGCGTGAAGCAGAACCGGTTTTTATCTGTCCGGCGTTGGTTGCCACTGCAATGTCTGCAATCGTCGTATCTTCTGTTTCGCCGGAGCGATGCGATATAACCGCCGTGTAGCCAGCTTGCTTGGCCATCTCAATGGCGGCTAATGTTTCGCTTAGCGTGCCAATCTGATTGACTTTAATGAGAATCGAATTGCCAATATGGGCATCGATTCCTCGGCGCAGGCGTTCGGTATTGGTTACGAAGAGATCGTCGCCGACAAGCTGGACGGTGGACGAAAGAGCCGCGCTGAGTTCGCTCCAACCATCCCAGTCATTCTCATCGAGCCCGTCCTCAATAGAAATGACTGGGTAGCGCTTACACAAGTCGGAGTAGAAGGCGACCATATTGCTTGAGGATCGATGTTTTCCATCGGACCAGTGAAAGGTGTATTGACCGTTTTCATACAACTCACTCGAGGCGGCATCGAGGGCCAAGAGGATTTCTTCACCGGGTTTGTAGCCCGCTTTTTCAACGGCTATGAGAATTACATCGATGGCTTCATCGTTTGAGCTAAGATTGGGTGCAAATCCGCCCTCATCGCCAACAGAAGTGGCCAATCCCTTGTCTTTGAGAACTGCCTTGAGATGATGGAATATCTCTGCGCCCATGCGTAGGGCATCGGAAAATCCAGCTGCACCGACCGGCATGATCATGAATTCCTGTAGGTCGACGTTGTTATCGGAATGCGCGCCGCCATTAAGAATATTCATCATCGGTACGGGCAGTGTCCGAGCGCTAGGACCGCCGAGATAGCGAAACAGAGGCAGACCAGCAGCGCTGGCTGCCGCCTTGGCACAGGCCAATGATACGCCTAGAATCGCATTGGCGCCGAGGCGCGCCTTGTTAGGAGTGCCGTCGAGGCTGATCATGGTTGTGTCGATTAGCGCTTGGTCTGAGGGGTCGAATCCCGCCAGGGACGGGGCGATTTCTTGCGTCACGTTGGTTACTGCTTCAGTTACGCCTTTGCCCAGATAGCGTCTCTTGTCCCCGTCGCGGAGTTCTACAGCTTCGTGCTCTCCAGTTGAAGCTCCGGAGGGCACGGCAGCGCGGCCCATCAGGCCGTTGTCTAGGGTGACGTCGACCTCAACAGTTGGATTGCCGCGAGAATCGAGGATCTCTCGTGCGTTTATACTCTCAATTGCATGCATGTCGTGCGTTCTTTCTGGTGGAGTTGTTGTCAATTGTGTGAACAAAAAACGTATAGGTCTCTATCTCAACTGTCAAGATTGTTTCTAGGGGGGATACTGTGTTTGCTGACTTCGGTTGTGGCCCTGGCAGATCGAACGGTTAACGTTCCGTTAAACCACTCTATTTACGCGTTTGTGGAGCGATATGAAGCGCGAGGTATACTAGGCGGAGAGGTAAATGGGATCCGGCCCTATAGTCGTCTGCAGGTAGCCAATTTACTAGTCCTAATCCGCTCCGCTATTGATGCGGGATACGCTATTAGCTTGACTGAGCGGTCCTTGCTCGTTCAGTATGAGTCGGAGTGGGCTTTCGAATTGGGAAGGGAAGAGCCTGAAGGTGTGCTCGAAAGGCTATTGAAGAAAAGACCTGCTTTGCTTTACAGAGCCGAAGAAGGGCAAATACAGGCCGATGTTTTAGTACGTCAGCAGACCAATCGTTTCACCGGATGGGGACGCACGGCGGATGAGGTTATTTACCGCAACACGGTAGGAGGGACTGTCAGGGGAAACGTGGGGCAGCACCTCGGTTTCCGCATGAGTTTCACACAAACGCGTGAGCAGGGGAGTCGAACCTACGTATGGCGAGACCAAGTCTTTCAACGGCGTATCGAAGTGCCACAGTTAAAAGGGACGCTGACTGACTATCACGAGGCGATGGCTTATATGACGGTTTCTCTTCCGTATCTCGCCGTCGAATTTGGAAAAGATGAGGCGCGTTGGGGGCCGGGACGTGAAGATAACCTTGGCTTGAGCAACCATGCTCCCTCATTCCCTATGCTGCGTTTGAAATCCCAGCTAGGTGCCTTCAGATTGGTAAGCATTGCTGGTGTACTGCGGGCTTGTCCCGATCGCCCTGATTCACCCCTATGCAGTGGGATGGCCGACCAAGCGGCTTCTTACATCGTGAACCGGCAGTCGCGCACGATTGAGCGCTCTAAATACATAGCAGCTCATCGTCTTGAAGTTGCGTTGACCGACTGGTTGGATCTGGGTTTTCACGAGGTGGTAATTTACGGTGATCGTGGATTGGAGCCCGTCTATTTGAATCCCTTCATGTTCTACTGGGCAGCTCAGAGTCACTTGGGAGACAAAGACAATGTTATGATGGGACTTGATATTGACATACATCGCGGAGACAACCGCAGGTACTACCTTTCATACGTCATAGATGACTTGAAAAAAGCAGCTATTTTTTCAGATGATTTCGCCAATAAGTTTTCCCTGCAAGCAGGCCTATTCTGGGTTGATCCGCCTCTGTTATCCGACGGTGATTTGTTATTAGAGTATGTCCGCGTTGAACCCTGGATTTATACCCATAAGTTTCCAATCAACACCTTTCGCCATTTTGATGCTCCCTTGGGACACGCTCTGGAGCCCAACAGCGATCTCATTCGATTGGTGCTTGAAAAGCGTTTGAGTCATCGATGGACTGTCCGTGTGGAAAGTCGGCGCAGTCGCCACGGAGAAAACGAGATATTAGATGACGGATCTTTACGTAATGTGGGAGGCGATATACACTACGGATGGCGTCCTGGGGACGAGCGAATGAGCAAGAAATTCTTAGACGGGCTAGTGCAGAAGCGCACGGAGTTTGAAGCACGTGTGCACTGGGACATAGCAGGCTCTTTGGGAATCGAACTGGGCTTTGCCAAGACCTGGGCCAAGGATGTGTATTTGCCACCAAATTGGGGTTCGTCGATCCCCCGTCAACGTCGTACTGGGATCGGTAGCGGTGCACAACAAGAGCTATTTCTCGACATCCGCTATAGACGCTTTTGATGCTTTTTGTCGAATTGATACAGGGTTTGGTGGTTATTGGCGGGGTAGTTTACATCGCCTCAATTGCTTGGCTTCTACGCGGTCTCTACCGGCCTGTGGGTAAACGCAGTGAAACCACCTCGCCCTCTCTTACTGTTCTGGTGGCAGCACGTAACGAAGAGGCGGTTTTGGAAGGGTGCCTAGAGGCGTTAAAAAAGCAGGATTACGATGGCGAGTGGGAGGTTGTGCTGGTTGATGATCGCTCGGAAGATAATACGGCTGTAATTGGTTCTGAATGGATGAATAAGTGGGATCGGATGCGTACAGTGCGGGCTCCAGACAAGCCAACTTTTGCCTGCCCTAAAAAGAGTGCGCTCGCTGTTGGGATCGCCCTGGCCAAGGGGGAGATTCTGCTCTTCACCGATGCCGATTGCCGGCCACCGTCCGATTGGGTTCGTCGGACAGCAGCCTGTTTTATGCCGGACGTCGGTTTGGTTGCTGGGCATGCGCATACTTTGGAAGGGCCCTCGTTAATTCAAAAAATTTTATCGGTGGAAAACTCGGCTGTTGGAGCTCTTGGAGCCGGCAGTTTTGCACAGGGGCGTCCGCTGTCCTGCACCGGGCGAAATCTCGCCTATAGAAAAAGTGTTTACGAATCGGTGGGAGGTTTCACTTCTATTGGCCATATGATGGGTGGAGACGACGTTTATTTTATGCGTCTGGTCGCAAAAGCGGGACTCTGGAAAATGGTTTGGAATCCGGAGGTCGTAGTCGAATCCTTGCCCGTATCCTCTTGCTGGCGCGCCGTAGTGCAGCAGAAGATGCGGCATGCAGCCAAGGGGGGGCATTACCAGGGACCTGCACTTTTTCTTGTGGGTGGAGTGTACGCTTTCCATCTCGGGTTGGCTGCTGCGCTATGTGGGGTGGGGTTAGGCGTATCGGATTTAAATGTTTTGTGGCCGATTTGGTCTTTGCGTTGGGCCGTCGATGCGCTTTTACTATATCGCATGGGAAAGGGTAGTTTTGGGAGTTGGCTTCCGTTTTTTCCGTTAGTGGAAGTTTTGTATATTCCATATGTAGTTGTACTGGCACCTGCTGGCCGGTTGGGTCTATTTCACTGGAAAGACTAATTTGCGCCGCTTCGGAAAGATGTGTCTCAGAATTTCAAGATAAAAAGAGGGTAGTATGGCTTATTTAGTGGGATCAAAGGGGCTTTCGCGCTATGTTCGGCGCTATATGCGCATCTTTTCCTGGAAGCGCTTTGCTAACGCCTTGCAGGTTCTTATGTCTATGCTCTTCTCGTGGGGGATGCGCAAGCCTATCGTCTGGGGACAGCCTTTCCTGATGATGGTAGAGCCAACAAACTTTTGTAATTTGAAGTGCCCTCTTTGTCCTTCGGGAAATGGGCAGATGAGACGTCCACGAGGCAATATGTCGATTGATGATTTTAAACAGTTCGTCGATCAGGTTGCCGACCGGGCTTTCATGATGATGATGTGGAATCAGGGCGAACCTTACCTCAATAAGTGTTTTAATGAAATGGTTCGTTACGCGCACGAAAAGGATATTTTCACGTTCACCAGTACAAACGGCCATTACATCCGAACCGAGGCCGAGGCCGAGGCCATCGTTGATTCAGGGCTGGACGAAATTATTGTATCTTTGGATGGCGTTGACCAGGAAACCTACGCACAGTATCGAGTAGGAGGGGATATTGATCGAGTTTTCGATGGCGTACGCAGGCTTGTCCAGGCAAAAAAGCGACGTGGCGTAGAAGGTCCTCTCGTCAACCTGCAGTTTATTGTGATGAGACACAACGAGCGGGATATGGCTGCGGCAGAAGCCAAGGCACGAGAATTGGAAGTTGATAAATTCCTCGTGAAGACGGCTCAGGTGTATACTGATACAGACGCAGAGGCCTTTTTGCCGGAAAACCAAGATTTTAGTCGCTATGAAGAGCAGGGGGACGAACTTGTAGTTAAAGGACAGCCTGTGCGGGGGTGTAAGGTTTTGTGGTATAGTTCGATGATTAATTGGAATGGCGATGTAGCTCCTTGCTGCTTCGATAAAGATGTCGAATTTGGCATGGGAAAAGCTTTTGGTAAGAAGTCATTTCGTTCTATTTGGCTGGGGCAGCCTTATATGGACTTCCGTGCTAAGATATTGCGCGATCGCGGGTCTACCGAAATGTGTCGCAATTGCTCAGAGGGATATCGCGGTATGTTTTCACTGGTAAAAGAGTTGCGCGACTAGCGTGAATTGGTTTGCTCCACGTCCGTTTGAATGGTTTTTGCTCGTTGAAATTCTCCTCTACACAATCGGTATAGTGTGGTTTATCTGGGGTATGCGCAGGCGCCCGGGAGCTTCGTTAGTCCGGCCTTTTATCTCAGTAGTCGTCGCTGCTCGAAACGAAGAAGCACAAATCGCCGATTGTCTGAGTGGATTGGCAATACAAGACTATCCCGACTATGAAGTGGTCGTTGTCGACGATGGATCGACTGATTCAACGGTTGCATTGATCGCAAGTTGGGTCGAAAAAGATCCACGCTTTAAGATGATCCAACTTTCAGGGGGCGGATCAAAGAAAGCCGCGCTGGCCGCAGCGATTAAAGAGGCGACTGGCGAGGTTATTGCTACGACGGATGCTGATTGTGCTGTTGGGTGCGGTTGGCTGAGCGGTTTAGCTGCCTACCTCGACAATGACGTCGGAATGGTAATCGGATTCTCTCAAATTGGCAGACCCGGTGAAAAACTCGGTGTACGAGGTGGGTATGAAGCGGTCGATTTCCTCAACTTAATGGCTTGCATTTGGGGCAGCAGCGGCTGGAGACATCCTATGGCGGCTTCTGGGCAAAACCTACTGTTTCGCCGCGCTGCCTATGAAGAAGTGGACGGGTATGAAAAAGTGATACATCGGGCATCGGGCGACGACGTTTTGCTTATGCAGATGATACGCACCGCTACTCAGTGGCGCATTGCTTTTGCTTCAGAAGCAGATTCCTTCACCGTACATCCACCTTCTTCCTCATGGAAAAGTTTACTTAACCAGCGTGCTCGGTGGGCTTCAAATGCTCCTCTGATGGCCCAAATGGATCCGCTATTTTATAGCTATATGTTAATTACATACGGCCTGAGTTGGTGCGTTATCCTTAGTCCCTTATTCGTGTTGGCAGGTTGGGTGCACCCCTTTCTAATTGCTACCGTACTGGGCTGTAAATGGATCGGTGAAACGGTTTTTTTTATACGAGCCAACACACTAGGTCAGCGCTCAGAACTGGGTATTTTTTTGCCTTTTTACATTTTGATACAGCCACTGCACGTCGTAATGGTAGGAGGACTCGGGGCACTGGGTGTGTTCTCGTGGAAGGGCAAACGTCACCGTTGGGGGGAAATAGATGGACGCATGGAAAATTAACCGTCGGGAAGAGCATGAAAAACGAAAAAAGGAGAAGCTCTGCGTGTCGCACGCGCACTTGGAGACTCATTCCCCCAGCCCAGATTAGAACTGAATTATAAAAACGCGCTGGAGCTTCTTGTCGCGACGGTTCTGGCGGCACAGTGCACTGACGTAAAGATAAACGAAGTAACGCTTGACCTTTTCTCTAAGTATCGCAGTGCGGAGGACTATGTTGCCGTTTGGATAGATGAGTTAGAAGAAAATATACGTCCAACGAGTTTCTATCGGCAAAAGGCTAGGAATATCTGGGTCACTATGCAGACCTTGATTGATCGGCACGAGGGGGAAGTGCCAAACAATGTGGATGATCTAACCGATTTACCGGTTATTGGAAGAAAGAGTGTCAACGTGATTTTGGGTAATATTTATTTGGTGCTTGGTATTGTAGTTGATATTCATGTGATATGAGTGAGTCGGCGGCTGGGATTGAGAGAAGAAAAAGATCCCGTAAAAGTGTAACACGGGTTGGGTGCGTTGCTATCCGAGAGGGAATGGACGGCGTTGGGGCAACGCATCGTGCTACACGGTCGCTATACATGCAAGGCGCGTAAAACAGAGTGCTACGAATGTAACCTTGTGGGAGACTGCTCGTTTTTTGCTTAAGAGGTGCCCCGGCGGTAGCCTATTATTTCGTTTGGCACATTACACTTTGAACAGAAAATGTATGATATCGCCGTCTGCTACGGTATAATCGCGCCCTTTCTGCATAAACTTGCCGGCAGACTTTACTTTCTCTTCGCTGCCCAATACAATCAAATCGGCGTAAGCCATGATTTCTGCTCGAATGAACCCACGCTCTATGTCCGAATGAATGGCTCGACCCGCCTGTGGTGCAAGAGAATGTGCTCGTATCGTCCAAGCGCGTACCTCGTCTTCACCTACTGTGAAAAAAGATATTAAGCCGAGTGTGGCATAGCAGAGAGCGGTTAGTCGTTCGAGTGCGGTCTGTGGCAGGCCTATGTCGTCTATAAATGCCCTGCGCTCGTCCGCGTCGAGTTCGGCTAACTCTTCCTCGATCTGAGCTGATACGGCAATGCAAACATGTGAAGGCTCATTCAGGCCTTGTTGCAGAGAGACCACCAGCGTTTCATTTTGCAGATCCTCTTCGTCGACGTTAACGATGTGTATAACAGCTTTCCTGGTGAGTAGAGGATAGCTGCTAAGTAGCTTTTCATCGTCGTCAGAAAAGCTAAATTTGGATAGCGAGATGCTGCTTTCTAAATGAGTTTTCATTCGCTCGAGTAGGGCCTGTTCCTGCTGCCCTCGCTCGTCTTTTTTACTCTTTTGCTCGCGTGCTAAGCGCTCGAGGCGTTTGTCTATAAAAACTAGATCGTTAAACTGGAGTTCTTCAGCAAAGCGTTGGGCGTCTCTGGATGCATCTACTGAGCCACTAATGTGATAAACTGCCTCGTCGCTGAAGGCCCTGACTACGTGACATATGGCATCCACGTTTTCTAGTGCACGCAGCGCTTCTGCATTTCGAGCGGCGTCTTCATCAAGGTCGGGTAAAAGCTCAAACTCAACTACGGCTGGCGTTTCCTTTTGTGGTTGATACAGTGATACGAGTCGGTCAAATCTAGGATCGCTGACGGGGGCAAGGCCCTGTTGATTGCCGCGTTGTTCGTTTATAAATTGGCCTGTAAGTAGTTTGAAGAGTGTCTTTTTTCCGACCTGCGGGTAGCCGGCGATACCCAGTTTCATCGGGTGTGTCCTTTCCGAATGTAATCTGTTGACGGGGTGAGTTTTTTCTATTTTTGTCTGTTGAATACGAGTTGGAGAAAATAGGTTTTTTTTTTCTCTTAACAATGGGAGAAGGCATGGATAAACGGCCCAACATAGTACTAATTATGACTGACCAGCAGCGCTTTGATACAATAGCTGCGTTGGACTTCCCTTACATGGATACACCCCATTTAGATCGGCTCGTTCGCGAGGGCGTTAGTTTTGATAATTGTTTTGTATCGGCTCCTTCATGCGCTCCAGCTCGTGCCTCTCTGTTTACGGGGCTCTACCCTCATACGACGGGTATTTTAAAAAACGCAGATCGCTGGACGCGGTCTTGGGTAGAAGATTTAGCCGGAGCCGGCTATCACTGCGTCAACATTGGAAAGATGCACACGTTTCCGTTTGAAACGCCGCTTGGTTTTCACGAACGATACGTTGTAGAGAACAAAGATCGCTATCTCGAGGGGCGCTACTACTTTGACGAATGGGATAAGGCCCTTCAGGCACGCGGTTTGGTCAAACAGCAGCGCGAACTGTATAGACAATTACCAGATTACAAAGAAAGGCTAGGGGCGTTTGAGTGGGAATTAGACGAGGACATGCACCCAGATGCTTTTGTGGGAAATTTGGCTCAGTGGTGGCTGAAGGCCCATCCACGCACTGAGCCTCTCTTTTTGCAAATAGGTTTTCCGGGCCCCCACCCGCCCTATGATCCAGTGCCTGAGTATGCAATGCCCTACATGGACAAGGATCTTTCCTTGCCGTCTCCCAGTAAGAAAGAACTTACAGAGCAACCTCCGCCTCTGCAGGCGATGCGTAAGCACAACGTTGAGGTAGATCACGACTCGGTTGTTCACCAACTCGAACCGTCCTTCGAAGCTCTTAAGCGCCAGCGTGCCTATTATTTGGCCAATGTTAGCATGATCGACGAAAAGGTTGGCGAGATTCTTACAAGCTTAGAAAAAGAGGGATATCTGGAGAATTCAATTGTCATCTTTACTTCTGATCACGGAGATTGCCTGTGCGATCACGGTCATAGCCAGAAGTGGACGATGTACGATGTCATTACGCGCGTGCCAATGATTGTTTGGTCTCCAGAGAGAATAGAAGGGGGACGTAGGTTAGATGGGCTGTGCCAACAGATGGATATTGGCCCTTTCATACTCGAAACGGCTGGAGTTGACGTGCCAGAATTTTTCGAAGCGGAATCGCTCCGTCCTGCTATAGAAGGTGCGCCCTGGGCGGGTCGTGAATTCGTCTTCTCTGAGCACGCTCGAGACGGTATTTTACAGGAAACAGATTTTATGAGCATGGTTCGTTCCGAAGATTGGAAACTAGTGCATTTCATGGGGGAATCCTTTGGGCAGCTTTTCAACCTTCGGGCTGATCCTGGCGAGACAGAAAACCGGTGGGACGACCCTGACTGTCAACAGGTAAAACAGGCTCTACTCCAAACGCTGTTAAATTGGCGGATGGAGAGTCAATATCAAACGTGTAACTGGGCCGCCCAATGGCGGTAGGAAAGGGATAATTTATGTTGTCAGTAGGTGATCCAGCACCCAATTTTACACTGGCCGATGCCGATGGAAATTTGGTTAAATTGAGCGATTTTAAAGGTAAGAAGGTGGTTTTGTATTTCTACCCGAAAGACGATACGCCCGGTTGTACGAAAGAAGCTTGCGGTTTTCGCGATGCGCAGAATGAATACTGGGAAGCAAACGCCGTTGTTATCGGCGTAAGCCCGGACAGCGAAAAGAGTCATCAACGCTTTCGCGATAAATACGATCTTCCCTTCTTACTTTTAGCCGATCCGGATCGTCAGGCAATTGACGCCTTTAAAGTGTGGAAAGAAAAAAATATGTATGGCAAGAAATATATGGGGGTTGAACGCTCAACTTTTATCATTGATGAAGCCGGAATGGTGCAAGAAATTCTGCGTAAGGTCAAGGTAGAAGGACATGTGCAGGCCGTACTCTCTTCGCTCGCTTAGAACATGTGTTCCAAAAGTCCGTAGCGTAGCCCGCGCGTGGAAACATATACGCCTCTTAGTTCACACTGTTCTAAAAATGTGTTTAAAATCACTCCGCCTGCGCCTACTCCGTCTGCCCGCTCAGGGCCGATGGGGGATAGGTCGCACAGTGAGGGATAATCCATCTCCAGCAGTTCAGTGCTCATTTGCCGGACGCGCTCTGCATTCAGGTAATGGCCATCGAGTGAGGGGTCGTTAAAGCGGTCCTTTCCCTTGTCTAGGGCAGCCAGCACAAGGGGTGTGCCAGATACGGCTATAACGGGTATGTCAGAGTCTATGAGGGGAAGTGCACTCAAAGCGGTTTCTACTTGAGTCCGAGCCTGTTTTAGTGCTTGCGGATTCGGGGGTTGTTGCGGAAAGAACCGTTCGCTCAACCGGACGGTTCCCATATCTAGGGAGAGGGAAAATTGTAAATGCGAAGGGGAGCCTAGGGCAATTTCCGTTGAGCCACCTCCGATATCAATTACTGCGTAACGCTCCAAGCCATCTAGTCCGAACCGTGCTCCCCGAAAGGTAAGGAGGGCTTCTCTCTCACCTGGCAGCATTTGCAGATCGATTTGACTCTCATGTGATACGCGATCAATGAGTACGTGTCGATTGACGGCATCACGCATGGCAGAGGTTCCCCATGCTGCTATGGTATGGACGCCTAATTGTCGGGCTTTAGATGCATAAATATTTATTTGGTGACAAGCCCTGTCCATTGCTTCCTGTGAAAGTAAACCCTGTGCGTCTACGCCTTCTCCCAATCGCACAATGGCGTGTTCGTCTGCGATGATCCGAATTCCCTGTTCCGTGCGTTGCCCAACTACCATTTGGATAGATTTGGTGCCCAAGTCGATTGCTGCTACAGGAGAATCTGGCATCACTTTCCCATTTCAAACTGCTTGATGTGAGCCGTTACTTCGGTCGGGGTTTGCGCGTTGAGCAACGCTTGCTGCATTGAATGGTTACGTACGAGGGAAGCAATTTGAGCAAGGACGGGTATGTAACTGCGGTAGTTTTGCTGTGGCGTCAGTAAAAGAAAAATAAAGTGGACTTTTTCTCCAGTGTTGCTTTCAAAGTCCAGACCCTCAGGACATATACCCAGACAGCCAATAATGCCGGGTAAATCGGGAATCGGAGCATGTGGTATGGCCGTGGCGTGCCCCAGTCCAGTAGAACTTTTCTTCTCTCGTTCCAGAGCGGACTGTAGTACGCGCTGGCGCTGGGTTGAAGGGAATTGTTGCTCTTCAATGAGGACCTCAATCATTTGGTTGATTGCATCCCATTTGTCTGTTGGCCGCAGATCTAAGCGAATCATTTGCTCCCAAAAGATCGAACTTAACGTTAAATCGCTAGTTATGGCCGAACGGACCATCAGTGCAGAGCAGGGTACTCGGTTGGCTATTTTGTCTGGAATAGATCCACTCAGGTATTCTTCTTGACGCCAATCGTTGGAAGCTCCAATAACGACAAGGTCACGGTCTCTTGCCTGTTCTTCTACAGCTCTAACCACGTCTGCGGAAGGAAGGATTCGAACGGGAACGTCGATGTTAAGTAGTTGGAGTTGGAGTTGAGTGTCTTGTGCGAGTTGTTCGCAATACTTGTGCAGGAGGGGGTCTTGGGGGTTGCAACGGTTATCGCGAGCGATGCGCAGAATCTCTAATTCAGAACCCCATTGTTGGGCGAGGTCATGGGCTATCTGTATGCCAAGTATGGAGTGTGGGCCGCCCCCTGTTGGAACAAGAATGCGCTGCGCTGGGGCAAAATCACGTTCTTTAAAGATGAGCGTATCAATGTCCAGATTCTTTGTCAGCGAGCGGTTGCTAGCTTCAAGAATAGCAGTTCGTTCAATGTCTGCCTTCCACCCCATGACCATCATGTTACATGACCATCGATCGACGGACCGGCCAATAATTTCCGTTACGTCGTGGCCGCTTTCGAGATGGACTAGGGCTCTAATATTCTGGTTTTTTATTCGGTCAGCCATCTGCATTAGTGAATTTTCCGGCACGCTGGAATGGATGCTGCTTGGGCTGACTACATGAATCAGGTGGAGTTCGTCTTCTGGGGGGGTCGCAATTGAACTGGCCAACTCAATAAGTGGGTGTTCAAGATCAGGAGTCTCAATGGGAACCAATATGCGTAAATGAGCGGAGGACATGGCGCGTCTATTCAGGTATTAGGTTTTTTCCGTAAGGCAATTTGAAGATAAATAAGACCTTTTTTTTTTTCCAGTTCGCTTTGCCCTAAAGGGCGCAAATTAGATGTCACTTAGGTCGGCCCAAGCAGCATTTTCTTCGGCATCGTAGAGTCGCCAAATCGCGCGAAGGCTGTGTATGGCAGATTGTCCGCTTGTTAGGGGTTCCTCTCCCCTTTCAACACAGTCCAAAAAGTGGCTCATTTCATTTTCTGTATGCTTACCGGATTGGGTTAGCTGATAGAGAATTTGTCGTTCGCTTCCGCGGTGTAAAATTAGCTGTTTTCCTGAGATGTCAGCTTCCAGTAAACCTTCATTACAGTGTGCATGTAGGGTATAACGCATGCGGGACCCTCGTGCGCCCCATGTTCCAAAATGGTAACCCAGTTTCCCATTAGGAAATTCTAAGCAGACGTTACTTGTGCCCTCCCGCTCCATCCAGGGCGTCCCGCGGTTGGTCCCCATATGCATTCCGCGCAGCGGTTGTCCAAGGTACCACAGAAGAAGGTCAATATAGTGGCACCCATGACTGAATAATTGTCCTCCACCGAGCGTTTCAGCACGGCACATCCATGAATCGGGTGGGCGCTCTGTGTGCTGCTCGGTCCAAATAGAGAGCTGAAATAAATCGCCGGCTAGGTGCGAATCAAGCGCTTCTTTAAGCTGGGTGATGAGTGGATGGAAGCGCATGCAGTATGCAATCATTAAGGTGATACCTTGTCGCTGCGCTGCGTTAATCAGATCAAGGCATTCGGTTTCCGTATTGGCCATGGGTTTTTCTAGTAAGACGTGTTTGCCTGCTTCTATACAATCCAGAGCTACCCTATGGTGCAAGTGATGTGGTAGCGCTATGAGAACGGCATCTACCTGATCGAGTACTGCCCGATAGTCGTCTGCGGTGATGATTGATGGAAAATTCGAAACAACGACCTGAGCGGTTTTTAGGTCAACATCAACGGCTGCTTTTAGCTGTAAGCGGTTCGAGAGGATGTGAAAACGACGCAAGTGACTTTGTCCCATGCCACCGCACCCAATCAGGGCAAGATTCGTTTTAGGCATATACATTTCTCCGAGATACTCACGTTGTATGGAATGAAAAATAGAGTAGGCTAGCGAAGGTAGCAATAGTGAAAAATGGAAACAAGATATGCTTGAAAATATAACCATTTGGGGCTATAATTCGCGGATTCTATTGAGAGGAATTTTTTGTTTGAATTGAATGTGAGTTTTCTGTTATATGCAAACGGTGTTATGGGAGCAGCTGCTCTCATCGGAACGCTGACCGGCTTTGGCTACGCCCTTTTAGCCACGCCCATGCTCATTCTCGTCATGCCGCCACGAGAGGTTGTGCCGCTCGTACTTTTGAGCTCGGTCGTGCTCTTAATTCTCCTTGCAGTAGAATCCCATCGAGAGATGGATGGCCGCAAAATCAGTCGGTGGGTCTTGGGGGCTCTTCCGGGTATGTTTGTCGGCGGTTACGTTCTTGCTACTGTCTCAGACGGCACAATGAAGTCTGTAATTGGCGTTATAACACTGTGTGCTGCAGCGCTTCTGTCCTTGCGTCCGGGACGTCCTTGGCAACGGGAATGGCCGGGAGCGTTGGGTGCTGGCCTGCTCAGTGGTGTCTTGGTCGGAGCTTCGGGTATGTCGGGTCCTCCTGTCATACTTTTTGGTCTCAAGCAAAACTGGAATCACCGCGTTTTGCGCGCTTCGCTAATTGGCTACTTTAGTATCATACATGCGCTTGCAGTCCTAGTCCTTGGAAGGATCGGCGTCGGAGGGACAGAAAATTTATTTCAGCTCCTTAGTGTCCTCCCAGGCGTCATTGTGGGGTTTATCCTCGGCATGAAGTGGCGATCCCGAGTAAATCAAACGTTGTTTCGCACTATCGCATTCGGATTACTCTGTGCCTCGGGAGCGCTTGCGCTTTTTGGGATTTAAAAAGAGGAAAGAAAATACGTTGACTAATGGAAAAAATGTTCTGCTCATTACGAGCGATCAACAGCATTGGAATACGCTGGGCTGTATCAACTCGGATATCTCCACGCCGAACTTAGACCGACTGGCAGCCGAAGGTATGATGTTCACGCGTGCCTACTGTCCAAATCCGACCTGCACTCCCACCCGCGCTTCCATGATTACAGGGCTGTATCCAAGTCAGCATGGTGCTTGGTCTTTGGGGACGAAACTTTCCGAAGATAGACATACGGTAGGTATCGATTTTAACGAAGCGGGTTATCGAACGGGGCTCGTCGGAAAAGCACACTTCCAGCCGCTTAAGGGAACAGAGAAGTATCCCTCGTTAGAATCGTATCCGACCCTACAGGACCTGGATTTTTGGCGCGACTTTGATGGCCCATTTTACGGCTTCGACACGGTGAGGTTAGCTCGCAACCACGCCGATGAGGCTCACGTTGGTCAACATTACGCACTCTGGATGGAAGAGCGGGGCCTCGAAAATTGGCGGGATTACTACAAGCCGCCTACGGGGACCAATGCCGCTCAGAAACACCGCTGGGAGATCCCTGAAGAATATCATTACAATACGTGGATTGCTGAAGAGAGTTGCTCTCTGTTGGCTGGTTACAAGGAGCGAGGGGAGAACTTTTTCCTCTGGTCTAGTTTCTTTGATCCCCACCCACCCTATTTAGTTCCAGAGCCTTGGGATACGCTGTATAGTCCCGAAGCTATTACTGTTCCACAATTAGTTCCGGGAGAACACGACCGAAATCCTCCTCATTTCCGCATGACTCAGGAGGGGAATCCAGATTTTTCAGCTTGGCGAGAATCGGGTATGGGGATTCACGGCTATCACTCCCATTTGCACGACCGGGACGCGATGGCCAAGAATATTGCCATCTATTACGGTATGGTCACCATGATGGACAAGTACATTGGCCAGATCCTAGATGAACTTGATCGTCTGGAAATGACCCAGGATACGTTAGTTGTTTTCACAACGGATCACGGTCATCTATTTGGTCAACACGGGATGATTGCTAAGGGTGGTTTTCACTATGAAGACCTCGTGCGTCTGCCTTTTATCGCTCGATGCCCAGGCGAAATACCTGCGGGACAAAAGAGTTCGGCTCTGCAGTCCTTAGTTGACCTACCTACTACTTTTTTGAGTTGGGCTGATATTGAAGTTCCCGAAATGATGGTGGGCGTTGATCAGGGGCCTGTCTGGCGTGGGGACGCCGAGAAAGCGAGAGACCATATCGTCGTGGAAAATAGGCATGAGCCTACTACGATTCATCTAAAGACCTACGTAGAGGATCGATACAAGCTTACGGTTTATTTTCAGCAGACGTATGGAGAGTTATTTGACCTGCAAGAAGATCCTAATGAACTAAACAACCTGTGGGATAGCACCTCGCACGAGGTGCTAAAAAATAGGTTAATTCAGCGGTTATTATTTGCAGAAATGGGTAAAGAACCGCTGTGGATGCCCCGAATTTCTGGGGCTTAATGGAGTACTTAGGCGCCTAAATAGGACCTATCGTTGGGCCTATTCGATACGTTTTATTAACGCCAAAGAAGAAAGGATACCTATGAGGATTCTCATTACGGGGATTACGGGACGGATTGGGGCGAATTTGGCCGCAGCGCTCGTTGGGCAGGGACATCAAGTGCGCGGGTTAGTTTGGCCTCGGGACCCTCGCACCGAAAATTTGAAACCACTCGGCGTGGAGTTAATAGAAGGCACGATTACTTCCGAGCAGGATTTAACCCGTGCCGTGGAGGATATGGATGTCGTCTACCATTTGGGGGCCGCGTTTCAAGGCGGTGGGCCTTTCACCGATAGCGAGTATTTTGAAATAAATGTGCGAGGCACATTTAACATGTTGGAAGCCGTTCGTCAGACTTCCAGCTTGCGCCAGTTGATTTTTGCCAGCTCTGACGCGCTCTACGATAAATACGTGCCGGGTGGAATGGAAGGTTCGATTACAGAAGAAACGCCCAGTCAGCCCCGCGGCGCCTATGCACTCAGCAAGGAATTGGGAGAGAACCTGTGTCTTGGTTATGCGCGAAGCTACGCGGTATCTACTACTGTTTTGCGCTTTGCCATGGTGCGAGCCGCAGATGAGATCCTCTCATTTCCTCAGTTCTTCTTGAGTGAGATGCGAGGGAGCCATCGAGAGCTCGAAGATCTTTGGGAAGGGGAAGAGCGCCTCGTACTTCTGAGAGATGCACTAGGTCGTCCCTTTAAAAAGCATATCGCAGACGTGCGAGATATCGTTCTTGGATGCCTTTGTGCGCTGGACGTAGAAAGAGCATTCGGCCAGGTTTATCAGCTCGCCGGACCTTCGTCCTTTACTTGGGAAGAGGCGGCCCTCCACCTGAATAAGCTTCTCGGCATACCAATCGTTGATGTTGAAGTGGGCGGGGTGCCTACGCACTACGAGTTTGATCTAAGCAAAGCCCTGCGCGAGATCAATTTCAATCCCCAATATGGCCTGGGGCGAATGATTGAAGATGCTTGGTCTTTTAAAGCAGGTAAAACGACTGACGTGCTGCCTCACGGTTGAGGAGTGTATCTAACGGTGCCGTTGGGAACGCCTTCACTTATCAGTGCTGCGTAGATGGCGGCGAGGACTTCCTCCGTTTGGAAGGGCTTGTAGAAGATAGGCACGCCGTCGGGGATCTGGAACAGCGGGGGAGATGCCCCTTCGTCTGCGGGAAGGTGTAAAATCACTTTTACCTGGGGAAGCCTTTGGAGTACGGTGTGTATCGATTCTGCGTTCGGGAGGCCGAGAAGGATTAAATCAAACGGATCGGTCGCGTGAAGAGCGATGGTTTCTGCTTCGTTTTGGGCTATCTCAACATGGTAGCCGCTACGGCGCAGTAGGTTGGCAAAGGTCGCGCTAAAAGAGGTGTTGGTATCTGAAAGTGGGATAGAAAACACTGTGTTCTTATGTGTGGTATAAAGTTTGAGGGTTATTCTTCCTGTTGGAAGGCAAGGTAAAAGAAGCGTTGAACCACCGAAAACGTTGATAGGGCCTTTTTTCGTCCCTACTTCTTTTCTGTTAGGGCAAGGATGATAGATATGGATAAGGCTGAGCTAAAGAGCGCAATATGTCGGGCGATTGATCATAAGAGGGAAGAGATTATTGGCGTTGGTGAGGCGATTATGGATCGGCCTGAACTCGGGTTTAAAGAGTGGAAAACGGCGGATCGAGTTTGTGCAGTATTTGATGAATTGGGTCTACCCTATGAGCGCGACCTGGCGCTTACGGGGGTCAAGGCAAGACTGAACGGAAAGGGAGAAGGTCCCACGGTTGCTCTCATGGGTGAGTTAGATGCGTTAATCGTGCCCGACCACCCCAGGGCGGACCTTTCCACGGGGGCCGCACATGCGTGTGGGCACAACGCGCAGATTGCAGGTTTGCTGGGTGCGGCCTACGGCCTGGTTGAATCGAGTGCTGGTAGTGATTTGGCCGGAGATGTCATATTCTTCGCCGTCCCTGCGGAGGAATACGTGGAGATAGATTACCGCAGAGAGCTGGTGCGGGAGGGAAGGACAACCTTTCTGGCAGGAAAGCCGGAACTGGTTCAGTTGGGGTATTTTGATGACGTGGATATGGCGATAATGATCCACAGCAGCAGTCCCGAACACGCAGATGGGGCGATGGGTGTGGCTTCTTCTAGCAATGGTTTTCTGGCGAAGACCGTTGCATTTATTGGTAAGGCTGCGCATGCGGGAGGTTCACCGGAAAAAGGCATCAACGCACTCAATGCGGCTCAGCTCGCCCTGAGTGCGATCAACGCGCAGCGAGAAACCTTTCGCGATCAGGACTGCGTGCGCGTGCACCCAATAATTACGAAGGGGGGTGATCTGGTTAACATTATCCCCTCGGAGGTGCGCATGGAAACCTACATCAGAGCTCGCACGCAAGAGGCCATACTCGACGCAGAAGTCAAGGTGGATCGTGCGCTGAAGGGAGCGGCGTATGCCATGGGGTGCAGCGTAGAGATCGAAACTGTTCCGGGCTATATGCCCCTGCGCAACAGTCCTAAGCTGCGGGAGCTGTTTAAGGAAAATGCCGGAGACGTTTTGGGGCCTGAAGAGTACAGGGATTATCCGCATGGGGGTGGCTCTACCGATGCGGGAGATCTGAGCCAGATCATGCCGGTTCTGCACCCGGCTATGACGGGTGCAAAGGGCGTAATCCACGGCTCAGATTGGGAGATTGCCGACGTTGAAGCCGGCTATTTAGCTCCCGCAAAGACAATGGCTACTATGGTCGTTGATTTATTGGCTGATGGTCAGGCTGAGGATATCCTCCGGTGTGAAAAGCCCGCCATGACCAAAGAGGAATACCTCGAAAAACAGCGCGGTATATTCCGCAGTGAACGGTTTAATAGGGGAGACGAACCGGCATGAAACTAGGGTTGGTCACGTATAACTTAGCCAGCGAATGGGATCTCGCAGCGATAGAAAAAAACTGCTCAGAGACCGGATTTGAAGGCGTTGAATTACGCACGGGACACGCACACGGTATCGAACTCGATTTGGGAGTAAAGGAGCGGGCCGCCCTGCGGGCTCGTTTTGCGGATTCGGTGGTAGAAATTGTGGGCTTGGGAAGCGTCTTTGAATATGACACACCAGATGAGAGTGAATTAAAGCGGCAAATTGCTGGTACAAAAGAATATATACGCCTTGCCCACGACTTGGGCGTTGGGGGAATTAAGGTGCGTCCCAATAGGGTGCACGAAGATCGGGGCATAGATCGAGAAAGGACTTTTGCACAGATCGGTCAGAGCCTGCAGGAATGTGCCGTCTTCGCATCCGATTGGGGAGTGCAGGTTCGATTGGAAGTACATGGGCGTGTAACCTGTGAACCCGCTCATATGCGCACGATTATGGATCACGCGCCCCATCCCAATGCACGTGTCTGTTGGAATTCAAATAATACCGATGTAGTGGATGGTTCGATCGATGGCAGCTTTGCCTTGCTCGAGGAACGCATTGGCTTGGTTCACATAACAGAGCTTTGGAGCGATTATCCTTGGACGCGTCTCTTTTCGCTGCTGCGTGATACGGGATACAGCGGCTACTGCTTGGCCGAAATTTCTGGGAGCTCTGATGCGCTACGCCTGATGCGATATTATAGAGCTCTCTGGCTAGCGCTGAGTGGATTAGAAGTCGATGCCTGAACTCGCTTACGTCAATGGTTCCTACATGCCGCTGGGGCAGGCGACCGTCTCTGTCGAAGACAGGGGGTTCCAATTTGCTGACGGCGTGTATGAAGTCATTGCTACCTATGGTGGAAAACCTTATGCGGTGCGCGAACATATGCAGCGCTTGGAAAATAGCTTAGAAGCCCTGCATATATCGTATTTTCCAACTCGGGATCGCTTAGTAGAAAAAATGGCGTACGGTATCGACGCATGTGGTTTTAGCGAAGTGCTAGTTTATATCCAAGTTTCCCGCGGTGCTGCGCCTAGACATCACGAATTTCCACACCCTAAGTCCGATCCAACTCTTGTAATGACGTTTAAAGAGCTAAATAGACTTCCCAAGGAACTATATGAAAATGGGGTGAAGGTGATTAGCTTACCAGACTTGCGCTGGGGACGTTGCGATATAAAAAGCATCGCTCTTTTACCGAACATTCTCGCCAAACAGGCAGCGCACGAGAAGGGGGCTTTCGAAGCGCTGTTGGTTGACCATTTGGATAGGGTAACGGAAGGTTCGTCGACCAGCGCTTTTTGCGTGCGGAACGGCGTCTTGTATACCGCTCCGCAGGGAACGCACATACTGCCGAGCGTCACACGTCGGATACTACTCGAACTGGCCGAGTCGATGGGACTGAGTGTTTGCGAATCTTTTTCGTCGTTAGCCGAGTTCAAAGAAGCAGATGAAGTGCTGCTTGCAGGAACGACAACCGAAGCAATCGGCGTTGTTGAACTAGACGGTGTATCCATTGGTGGGGGGCGGCCTGGGAGGGTTACAAGACAACTGCGGGCAGCTTTTTTGCAGTCGATCGGCGCAGAATAGCTTAAGCAGTTAGAGGCTCGTAAAAATACCGTTTTACGAGCCTCTAAAGCAGAGTTTACTGATGTATGACCACCATTTTTGTTTCCGTCATTTCCTCTACAGCGTATTTAGGACCTTCCTTGCCCATTCCACTGTCTTTAAAACCGCCGTAAGGCATGAGGTCTGCGCGCCACTGCGTACCCCAGTTGATGTGGATATTACCAGAGTGTACTTGTTGGGCATATTTAAGTGCCCAGTTGATGTTTTCTGTAAAAATAGCAGCGCTGAGACCGTAGTTTGTGTCATTGGCTACGGCAATGGCGCGATCGATATCGTCAAATTTGCTGACGGCAATGGCCGGACCAAAAATCTCATCACAAGAAACGCGCATGCTGGGGTCTACATCCGCAACAACGGTCGGGGCGTGCAGTGTTCCTTCACGCGTGCCGCCCGTTACCAGACGTGCACCTCCCGAGACGGCATCTTGTATCCACGATTCAACGCGTTCTGCATCTTGCTCTCGAATCATTGGGCCCATCTTGGTGTTTTCATCCATCGGATTGCCCGTAGTAAGTCCTTCAATCGTCGGTTTTAAAACGTCCAAGAAATCGGTGTAAATCGCATCGTTAACTAAAATGCGCTGGGCAGAGATGCAGACCTGCCCGGCATTGGCAAAACCACTTGAGGCGGTGGCGGCGGCCACCTTTTCGAGATCTGCATCGGCCATGACGATAAGAGGAGAATTGGATCCCAATTCCATGGTTACTTTTTTCAACCCGGCCGTCTTGCAAATATGCTCACCTATGTCGCGACTTCCCGTAAAGCTTATTTTGCGCACTCGAGGATCGGCGCTTATAGCATCGCCAACAGATCCTCCTGGTCCAGTTACGCACTGAACTGCCTCGGGAGGCAGGCCCGCTTCAAGCAGGATCTCTACGAGCTTGAGAGACGAAAGGGGTGTGTCTGTGGCAGGTTTAACAACGATAGAGTTACCCGCGGCCAGTGCGGGACCCACCTTATGGCAAACGAGGTTAAGTGGGAAGTTAAATGGTGTAATCGCTGCGACGACACCACAGGGAACGCGCAGCGTAAAGCCGAATTTGCCAACCCCATTTGAAGCTCCACTTAGGTCGAGCGTCTCGCCTGTAAGACGCTTTGCCTCTTCTGCGGACAGTTCTATGGTTTCCTGAGCGCGAGCCGCTTCGCCCATACCCTCGGCGATTACTTTGCCTTCTTCTAAAGTGATGGTCTGTCCCAAATCAGCGACCCTTTCAGTCATGATCTCACCGGCTCGGTGTAAAATCCTGTAGCGCTCGTAAGCGGGCATTGAAGCCATTATCTGGGCGCCTCGCTCTGCTGATGTGATGGCTGCATCGACATCTGCCGGTGTGCCATTGGGGACTGTATCAATTACCGAACCATCAAATGGGTTTAACACGTCGATGCGGTTGTCGCGATCAACCCATTCTCCTCCAATAAACATCTTCATAACAGGTTCCTCTCAAGTTGGATTGTTTCTAACATTTCAATAACAACGTAAATCTGCTATCTGGGCTGTCAAGCTTGGCTATGGGATGTCCTGTGCACATCGGATGCCTATGAGCTCTGTTTTGGGATGCCGAGCTCCGTAGAGGCGCGTTGCGATGCGTGTTTGGTAGGAATCTGAACTATAAGATCCGCCCTTAATTACTTTATTGTTTCCTCCTGGTGGGCCTTGGGGGTCTTGGGCTCCTTCTGTTTTCTTGTAATAATCAAGGCTGAGCCAATCCTGAACCCATTCCTCTGCGTTACCGGCCATGTCCATAATGCCAAACGGGCTGGCACCGTCTGGGTAGCTACCCACCGGAGCTGCGTATCGATGGCCGTCGGGTTCGGGGGACTGGGATGAGCGTAAATTGGCTCGTGAAATGCCCCCTGCGTTTGGATCTTCGTTGCCCCAGGGATATTTCCGGTAGGTGTCTCCGGGGCCGCGTGCAGCATACTCCCATTCTGCTTCAGTTGGGAGGCGCTTACCCGCCCAGTTACAGTAGGCGTAGGCATCGTACCAATTGATTCCGACTGCTGGTTGTTGCGGCGCAGTCATTTCGCTGTTGATATATCGCTGATGGTGATCCGGGTTGTCTGGTTGTTCAGGGTGATCCATGCTACGATCCCCGGTATCTTCTATATAATCGAGAAAGCGCGTGTATTGAGCTTGAGTAATTTCAAACTTGTCCATGTAGAATGCGCTTATCGAAACCGTATGTCGGGGGCGTTCTGATAGGTAGTTTCGGTAGTTTTTGTGAGGAAATCCCTCCAAATCTTCCTCCATACCTCCCATAGTGAATGTTCCTGCTTTAATGAGGAGCATTTCTGAACCGTCATCGGCTGTAATGGAGGATTCAGGTTCACGGCTACAGCGGGTCAGAGTCAGGCAGAGCAAGCACAACAAAGTGAAGCGTCCCATTGAAAAAGAGGTATTCACTGCTCACGTCTCCTATGTTATGGTGCCCAGCACTTGGGCAATGGAGTAGGTTTAA
>CAXGPR010000051.1:0-26716 GCA_964011675.1 uncultured bacterium | reverse complement strand
TCTTTACGCAAGACATAAACTGCGCTATGTGAAGCGACATAAAATCCTCACCCACGTCTTCTATTGCCTCAGAAGATAGCACGCAGCGGTATGCACCTGTTTCGTCCGCTTTTCCCTCGCAGTCAACGATAAAACCGTTAATGCCAAAACGACGGATCGGCTGTCCCTCGAGAACGTCGCGCACTATAATTTCACATCGACAGGTTCGCACCTGATCACGGATCCGAAAATCAAAGCAAGCACGCGCTTCTTGACCGACGAAAGACACTTCCAACGTTTCAATGCATACTCTTCCATTGGGCATCCATGCCAACAATAAACTCAGCGGATGTGAGCCCATATCAACCCATATTTCCTCCGGTCTGCGATGGCGACCACGAGCAAGCGTTTCCATCTCTACGAAAAAAGAACTAGGCGACTCAACAGCCCCACGACTACGCTCGTGCACACGTTCATAATGAGGTAGGGCCGCTGCGTATTGACTGCACATGCCCAAATGCAAATCTCGAGCATGCGCTATATCAACTAACTCGTGCGCCTTGCGGACAAGTTCCTCAGGGTCTGAATGCTCTTCCCAAACTAGCGGTTTCTCGCACAGGACGTGGCTACCATACTCCAGGGCCTTCTTTACATAAGCGAAGTGTAGTTCGTTAGGCATGCAAATATCGACAACATCTGGCCTCTCGTGTTCTAACAAAGCGTCGAAATTGCTATAAGAGCGGCCATCAAAAGGAAAAATAGCACGCAGTGCTTCAGCACCCATCACGCACGAACTTTTACTACTGCCTAAAAAAGCAACCACTTCTGCATCCGCTAAGTGATACCATTTAGCGTGATGCTTTCCAATACCGTTCACTCCGGCGACTGCTACGCGCATTGATATTAACCTCGCAAATCTCTAACGAAAAAGAGAGCCGGCAGCGCACTGCCAACTCTCTTTCACAATATCATTGCTTTCACTATTAGTATAGCGATAAGTCCTACTTGGACCGCTTACGCGGTGCCATTTTGGCATCTTTAACACGCTGTTTTAGCTGTTCTTTACGGCGTTTACGACGTTGCCGCAATTCTTTTTCCCGCGATCTTCCTTTACTGGAACCCATATACGGCTTCTCCAATCCTCTTTAACTACGTTAGGAAGAGAAAAATATATTCAATCGCTAAGAGAGAGTCAAGAATTCTCAAGTGGCCAGCAACATGCGCAATAAAGCCATCCGCACGTAAAGACCGTTATGAGCCTGGCGAAAGTAGGCTGCACGAGGATCTCCATCTACGACCGTATCAATCTCATCGACTCTTGGCAGTGGGTGCATAACAATCGCCTCCTTACGCATACAATCAAGCACAGTCTGATCGATAATATATTTCCCACGGGCCTGTTCATACTCATGTGGGCGATCTCCAAAACGTTCACGCTGAATTCTCGTCTGATATATCACATCAACCTCGCGCGCCACTGCATGTAAATCTTCTACCTCCTCAAAGTCGGTATTATGACGGCGAAGATAGTCTTTTATATCATCCTTCATGCGTACGACCGGAGGTGCGACAAAATAAATCTTGGGACTATTGTATTTAGCTAACAAATAGCAAAGCGAACGCACAGTGCGGCCGTTTGCCAAATCGCCGACAAGTGCAATCGTGATAGAATCAATCTGACCGATTTCGCGACGAATCGTATACATATCCAAAAGAGACTGCGTCGGATGTTGGCCAGCTCCGTCCCCGGCATTAATGACGGGAATGCCCGCCACTTCAGCCGCACGTTGACTAGCGCCACTTTCAAAGTGACGTAATACAATCACATCTGTGTATCCGGCCACAACCCTTATCGTATCCTCTAACGTCTCTCCTTTAGCAGCTGAAGAAAACTCTTGGGCACTTTCCGTGGTTAGGACGGCTCCTCCCAAACGCGCCATGGCAGATTCGAACGATAGCCGCGTACGCGTGCTCGGTTCGTAAAAAAGCGTCGCCATGACGCGCCGATTGAGGATATTAGAACCATAGTGTTGAACAATCTGTTCCATCTCTTCCGACATGGAAAAAATGGCTTCTAACGAAGCCAAATCGAACTGCTGAGACTCTATAACATGACGAAATTGTTTCATATGTTAATGACCCGCACAGGAAATTGTTCACAGTTGCATTCGTAATCCATTACATAAATTGTCAATCTAACTGCATTGGCCTTGTGCAATTATCTGCACAAATGTATTACCTGACTACTGAGTTGCAAGAAAAAAATATCGCTGCAATGTTACTGCACTACCATAAACACAGACTGGCACACTAACAATATCAATTTGTAACTCACATAAAAAGTTAATAACTTATTTCGCAATCACCTCTTTGACTTTTATCTTCTGTTTGTGTCTACTTATAATTCAAGTGTCGTTTGACAAAGTAAATGACATGAGGTGAACGACTTTTCATCTTTTAAATTCTTATGCGGACAAATTGCGTAAGGACACAATTCACCCTGTAACACTTCTGAGAGGCGTCAATATGACAAACATTAGCTACTGCTTGCCCTCGCTACTCGCGTTCTTCTTTAGCGTGTCCACTCTCTGGGCAGGTAGCAATGAAGGCTTCCGCTTCTATTTTAGTCCACCTGATGTGCGGAACCCTGTGGTTGGGCAGAGTGTAAGTGTTTCTGTCGAAGTTGAACTCGTTAAAGCAGGTAAGCAAAGTCAAATAGAAATTTCCTACAATCCTCAATACATAGGCAACGTCCAAATCACCCCCGGCTCATTCATACCAGTACGTTTGCCCCTACCTGCTGCCCCCGACACACTGTCAGAAGGATTGGTCATCCAAGCTTACGGCTTATCCGGCTCAGACACCGTTTCCGGCTCAGGGACTTTATACACGATTGATTTCGATGTGGTTGGTGCTATTCCAGACGAAGGAACAATGCTATCTTTCACCAAAATACGTGTAGGATCGAACTCTGCAGACTTCGATGAGCTGGTTTATGATACTGGGCAACTAGGCATCCGATTGAAGAAATATTTTCCGAATGCTATCTCCGACTTGGAAACTATTCGCGGGCGTGATTTCGCCAGAATAAAATGGCGTACTAAACAGGTCGGATACACAGATACTGTGCAAGTGCGAGCTAAGGGAGACTCTCTCTGGAACGTCTTCACAAACCCCTTGGCAGAAAAAATTACCAAACGTAAGCTCAGCGCGATAAATGCTTTGAATAAAATGGGAGTGAATCTCAACGAGGTCGAAAGTAATGATGAGGTCCGAGCCACGTTGACATCTTTGGACAGCTTTGTCGACTTTAATATCACCGACTCATTCGTTAACTCTGTCCGCAACATAAGTAAATCTTTAGACAGCAGACGTCACATAGTAACTTTAGACAACTTAGAGCCTGATACAACATACGAGTTTACTGTACGATCCTATGGCATCTCGGGCGGACGTAGCCCACTTTTTACCGGTTTTTTTAATACTCGTCGTGCTGTCGATAAGCGGCCGCTAAAAATAGAGCGTTTTGATGTCCAAGCTTCGTCTTCTACTGCTGTGATTCGCTGGTTCACAAATCGACCGGCTGATACACGTTACACTTTTAACTACAACTTGGCTACAGACGCAAGCGAAATAGTTACAAACGAAGATGGAACGCAGGTACACACCGTAGAAATCCGAGACTTAGACCCAAAAACAAGCTATGATTTCACTATAAGCTCTCGCCTGATAGACGCTGATAATTTTCTATCGGAGGGAATGAGCGAACAGGAAATAGAAGCTTCTCTCTCCAAAAAGTTGCGTACGAAAGGTGTAGGTCAACGATTACGCTTTCTCGGACCTCCCCTGTATGTCGTTGGATCAGACGGTGCGCGTCTAAATGTCAATCTTAACCAGCCGGCAACACTACTCTTTGAGTATGCCGAACTGGAAAGTCGAACACCATTGCGCAATATACCTATAGCTTATACAGACACTATTTCCTCAGCAGAGTTATTGAACACACACGATATCACCCTTAGCGATCTTTCTTCATCAACACGCTATCGATTTCGCGTTACAGCATTTAATGAGACAGATACTCTTAACACCGACCCACGCGGCAATAAGCAATGGAACCGTGACTTCTATTTCCGCACCTCTGCTGCTGGTGATACTTTAGCGCCAGTGATTGTTTCTGGTCCTCAAGTTATTGTGCGTGGAAAGGTTGCTATCGTTCGTTGGGAAACTGATATAGCCACGACTGGAAATGTTTTCGTTGGAACGACAGGAAACGACGGTACACTTGGGACGAATGACGAATTTGAGTTTAACAGCCTGAATAGAAACGGGAGCGTACGATTTTCTCGTCGCCATGTAATTACCCTTACAGGTTTAGATTTAAGCACTGCATACGGATACCGCGTTGAAGCGACTAGCACTAACGGTAAGGCCGTTGCATTTGATCCCAATAACTCATCTGCAGCAAAGCGTGCTAAAATTCTACAACCACCTGGCGGCTCTGGTGTATTTACAACAGATGCAACAGCTGATACGCAGTTTCCTGTTATACTTTCTGGGCCTTATATAACTTCGCAGACACACAATTCAGCAGTTGTCGAGTGGACTACGGATGAACCTGCTAACAGCGACGTCGTGTTCGGAAATGCCGACCTTGATAACAACGAAACTTCAGGCGATAATGAGACATCACATAAGATCGTTTTAAGTGATCTAGAGTCGGGAGTCACATATAACTATATGGTAGGATCAACCGATGCAACAGGCAACGGTGCAACAGAAAGCTCTATAGCAACCTTTACAACTAACCCAGAAATCGATATCACAGCTCCGGAAATTGTCATCAAACCAACGGTTGTTTACAAAAACGACGAGACTGCAACTATTCGCTGGACAACGGATGAAGAGTCTACAGCTGAAGTAGAGTTTGGAAAAACGGCTAACTTAGGAACGGTAAGAGCACTATCAACATCTTCAACCGAACACGAGGTAACTCTCACCAACCTCAGCGCAGATGAAACTTATTACTATGTTGTTTCCTCGTCTGACTTGAGTAATAACGGTCCAACTATTAGCGACACCTTGTCTTTCACTACTGATGCCGAGCCTGATTTGAGTTCACCGATCATATCCTCAATCCAACATGCAGTCACGGACTCTGTAGCTATTGTCGCATGGATAACTGATGAGTTAGCGGATAGTTACGTTGAGTTTGGCATAGATAGTTTATCACTTGATCTGAACGTGGGATCACCAGAAGGAACGTTGGAACATATGATTACGTTAACAAATCTTGTTCCAGGACAAACATATTACTATGTCACTGGATCTACAGACAGAGCTGGAAACCCGTCAACAGAGAGCGACATTTCAAAGTTCACGACTCTCAGTGAGGCGGATACTGTTGCCCCAGCCGCACCAACAAACCTCACTGCAACAGAAGGAACACGTCAGGTAGTATTATCTTGGAACGCTGAAATCACCTTAGATTTAAACGGTTTCAACATATACAGAAGTGTTTTGGACAGTACGTTCGAGCTCATAAATTCCAACGTACAAAAAGTAAGTTACACAGATCTAAATGTAGACAATGATAGCACATATTTGTATTACGTCACTGCAATAGACAATCAGAATCCACCGAATGAAAGTATGCCTTCTGACACCATATCGGTGACACCAACTTCATCTGCAGCGCCATCGACACCAAGTGAGTTAGGACGGAGTGGAGATTATATCCGACCCACATTTTTCTTCACGAATGCAAACTCGTTCAACATTGGCAGCACACTTACTTATCAGATACAGATTTCCACTGATTCTGATTTCTCTACAGTTGCTGCCTCTGTCTCGGACCTAGCTCAAGGAAGTGGCGATGTAGGTACAGGGCAGACTGGATGGACTGTTGACCGCGACCTAACAGAGGGCATAACATATTACTGGCGTGCTAGGGCCGTCGAAGGAAAGCTCTTAAGCGATTTTTCACAAGCAGAAGAGTTCACGGTCGTAGATCCAGCTTCATTAGCAGGAGACTTCAACGGAGATGGAAGCGTTACTTTTGATGACTTTTTCTTATTTGTAGACTTCTTTGGCCAGAGTGCTGTAGGTGATGCGATTGCGTATGACCTGGATGGCGGTGGCAGTGTTGACTTCAACGACTTTTTTATATTCGTAGACAACTTTGGTAAGACTCTTAGTGGTAAACGCTGGGCACAACCACAAGCGAATAACGAAAGAGCTATTTTTACAGTCGAAGCAAGTGGTGGAACTCGTGCTGAACAAAATCATTTAACAGTAAAATTATTAGGCAGTCATATCGAAGACTTAGGCGCATACGGTGCTGTGTTAGAATATGATCCTAATGTTCTTCGGTTTGACAAAGCAATGCCCGGTTCAAGACATTTGTTGGAAAGTAATGGTGGACAGGCTCCATTCTTCACTGTCTTCTGGAAGAGGCCCGGGTTGGTTGTCGTAGGCAACGGTCTTTTGGAAAGAAATAGTGTTTCTGGAAATGGTCAGCTAGCAGAGCTTCATTTCACACGCCTCGGTGATCCAAACAAAGCTGCTATTCATCTACGGGAAGGTTATACAGCATCGCCAACGCTTGGCGTTCGGTCAGTGATAGGACTTTACTCGACCATTTTGCGGCCGGAAAATTATGCACTGCAAGCGAACTTTCCTAACCCGTTTAACCCGTCAACAAGCATTGAATATGCTTTACCTGAACCTTCTCCTGTTCAGTTAGTCATATACGACATTTTGGGCCAGCGGGTACGTGAAATTGCTTCTCACGCGCTTCAGAACGCAGGATTTTATCGTGTAGAATGGGACGGACTAAATGGACGTGGAAGAAGTGTGGGTAGTGGGATCTACTTTTATAGACTCGAAACCCCCCGTTTTACACATACGCGAAAAATGATGTTAATAAAATGACCAAATAAACCAGACTATAGAAAAGGCGTCCGACCGCGGCAGGGTCAGACGCCTTTTCTATAGTGCAATGTATCGACGATTTACAAATGATTTTTTTTAGAATCTTGCTAACCACTTCTACCGGCCACTGAATGTCTAATGACTCAACTAAACATTCTATAAATCTGGCCAGCAATTCCCCGCTCTCGTTTTTTCCAATCAGCATGGCCAGTCAACGCAACAATCGGCACCGCGAACAAATGCCCTATGCCCGCTCATATCCAGTAGATCAATATCGGATACTCTTAGGCATAGCCAAGAGAACATCGATAAGCCAGTATCTGAGGTTAGTCCCGATCACCCACGACGGCGAGAATTTCTGCTTCTGCGGCTACTTCTTCTCCAACAAATGCCTTCGCCATCATCTTACAAGAAATACCGCGCTGGCGCATAACATCCAACTCTAACCTCAACTGGTCGCCAGGCACGACAGGGCGGCGAAATCGGCATCCGTCAATACCCGCAAAGAAGGGCACCTTATTTGCCCGATCCTCCATGCTATGCAACATCATAACGCAACCGGCTTGAGCTAACGCTTCGACGATTAGCACACCGGGCATTACGGGATAATCTGGAAAGTGTCCTTGAAAAAATGGTTCATTGGCGGTCACATTTTTTATAGCAACAACTCGCTTACCCGGATCCATCTCAACCACGCGATCTACGAGAAGAAAAGGATAGCGATGGGGTAATATGTCCTGTATTTGCACCAAGTCTAAGGGGACAAGTTCATCGGAAGAATTCATGCGCGCCTTACTGCACCTGTTCGGTGCGCTGCTCATCCAAAGACTCTATTAGAGTTTCCGTCAGATCATAGTTATCTTCCGCGAAAACGAGACCACTGCTCGGTGCGGCGGCATCAAAAACGAAATCGTACCCTTCTTCTTCAGCCAACGTTTTAAGCGCATCGTTGATCTTTTTAAAGATGGGCTCTGACAGCTCGATATTTTTACGCATTAATTCGCCTTCAGGGCCAAACTTTTCCTGCGTAAAGGCCTGCAACTGACGGACCTTCTCTTCGAAATCAGCCTGAATCTCAGCCTTACGGGCTTCGCTCATCAGCAACTCCTGCTTGCGAAAATCGTCCTGCAACTTCATGAGCTTGGCTTCACGATCCTTGGCCTGATTTTCGTAGTCTTGACGCAATTGATCTAACTTGCGCTGCGCTTCACGAAATTCAGGTAGACGCTCTTTAAGCACTTCCGAATCGATATAACCAATCTTTATCTCAGCCCATCCAGTTACAGGTGTAAGCGTGCAAACTAGAGCAAGGGCCATAAGGGCAATGCGTTTCATATAAACTCCTCTTTGTATTCCACTAGGCTAGTATATTAAAATAAGGTGCCGCAGCCATTTTTGAAACATGCCTGTCGACGAGACTCAAAAAGACTGAACAAAGTTTAGAAGAACTGGGGGCCAAATTGAAAGTGTGTATGCCATCCAGCCCCCGAGCCATCGACCTTCTTCCTGTCAAAGCCATAGCCGAAATCAAAGCCTATTAGACCAAGCATAGGCGTCATAACGCGAAATCCGAAGCCCAGCGAACGACGTAAATCAAGCGGGTTTAAGTCAGGAATATCATTCCACGCATTGCCCGCATCGGCAAAGAGAATTCCATATACCTGCTGCTCGGCAATGGGAAAACGATACTCCAAATTGACTACAATCATTGAGCGACCGCCTAATGGCACAGACCCGTTTGGAGAGCGCGGCCCCAGCGAACGATCTGGGTATCCCCGCACCTGACCATCCCACATATCAACGCCACCAGGAGAAAAACGCTCCCATACTGAAAGATTATTGTCATCCCGGTCTGTAAAACCGTCTACTATCGCAACCTTTGATTCAAGACTGAAGACGAACTTCCACCAACTGGGTTGATAGTAATTAGCGGTGATTTCATGCTTATGGAAATCGACATCACCCGCAACTAACGACGAAGCCAATTCGGGACGGTAAGAAATCTGCGAGCCCTTTGTAGGGAACTGTGCCTGATCTCGCGTATCTCGAGAAAAAACGAGCTCAAAGCTGCTGGTCGTAATCGGTTCATAGCGATTGCCATACGCGTTATTACCTAGCAGCGACTGGTCAAAGTCTTCGCCGAAATCAGTATACCGCTCGCTCTCCAGTCGATACCCAATCGACACGCTCGAGTAGGCTGGTTTCCTCAGGCGACGACCAACGCGCAAGCTAATCGAGTTTCGGCGAAAATCGTACAGGTCGTAGTACTGGTTGTTAAGCGTGTAAATACGCAACGACAAGCTCGTCGGCGTATCGAGCAACCACGGCTCGGTAAAACCTACGAGAAACTGCTCGCGACGCGTGCCAAATTCCCAGCTAAAATCTACGTTCTGTCCCTTGCCGCGAAAGTTGGGAATACGCAACCCTATCTGACCGACAAGTTTGTCTCGGTCACTGTAGCCGGCCCCCATCGAAGCCTGGCCGGTAGGCTGCTCTTCTACATTAAACGTCAAATCAACCAAGCGTTCTCCCTCAACGGGGCTATACTCCGGCTGGATTTGGACGTCTTTGAAGTAGTTGAGGATAAAAATACGCCGCTGGCTCTCTTGGACTAGGTCTTGCTGATACACATCACCAGGGCGAAGCTCGATCTCGCGCCGAATAACCTTTTCACGCGTTTTTGTATTACCTGCGATATCTACGCGACGGATGGTCCACGGCTGTCCTTCAAATATCTGTAGAGATATGTCAACCGTATCGCCTCGCACGACTTCAGATGGCACCACGCGCGTGTCTAGGTAGCCTTCTTCATAGTATGCAAACCGTGCCATTTCAGCGAGTTCGGCGCCTGAAAGACCATATATATCCCCCTCGCCTATGCGCAATTTCTCAGATAACTCATCGCCCTCGATAATGGTATTCCCTCCAAAGGACATACCACCTAAGCGGAACTGCAATCCCTCATCGATCTCTAAATCGACGTAGAGATCTTTTCTCGTGGAATCGTAGTAGACGCTGTCGCGCAGCACACTTACCTGCTGAAAACCAAGGCTCCGATAATACGCCAGAATCTTTTCTTTATCCTCAACATAGATATCGCCATTAAACTCTCCCTTGCGCCACCAGTGCTTAGTTTTCGTTTGCATCATCGCACGCAGTCGCTGTGGCATGGGGCCCTTCGCTTCCCACTTCTTCGGACGACGCGGGTTGCGCGGCGGCAACATCTCGCTGTCAACAATAGTGCCATCTGTGTGATGCTGAACGAGACGAATACCGCGAATCTGTACTTTTTCACCCTCGCGGATGTCGTATTGGATGTATACTTCACCCTCTTCTTCCGCATCAAACATCTGCCCCTTTACCTCCGCGCGCAGATATCCTTTCTCCTTGTATAGGTCGAGGATTTTTTGCTCTCCACGCACGAGATCCTTAGGCGCTACAACCTGCCCAACAACAAGTCCGAGGGCTTCTTGCATATCCTTTTCTTTTACGTTTTCATGTCCCTTGAATCGAAGCCCTTCCAAAGAGGGATATTCCGAAACTACTACTATCAACCTCATCCCGTTGGGGACCGGGTCACCCCATATTTGGATATCCTCAAACACGTTGAGGCCCTGCAGATCTCGCACAGCTTGTTGCACGTTTTCTTGAGACAATTCAATGCCAGGTTCGAGACCTACTGTCGTCAGAATAAGCGACTCAGCAACTTTTCGCAGTTCGCCACGAACTTCGATATCAACGACTTCCTGCGCCTCGCCATACGATGCAATGAACAAACCAAAGACAAATACACCGAGCATCTTCCACATACGCGCCATCCTAATCCAATCTCTCTTATTTACAAGTATAGAGCCGCTCTATCGACTTCGATAAAGCGGCTCTATAAAAAACATCTATTTCTTCAACGCACAAGCTTAACTGGCGGTTTCCTTTTTCTCTTCGACTTTCCCTTCCGAATCCCCGCGTTCCTCGTCAAAGACCAACTCTTCACCTTTCTTAGTCACCCGAATACGGCTACCCGCACCAAAGTGGCCATTGAGAATCTCTTCAGCAAGTGGGTCTTCTAGCATCTTCTGCACCGTACGCTTCAGGTAACGCGCACCAAAGGCCATATCAAAACCCTTATCTGCCATCAGATTCTTGGCGCCGGGCGTAATCCGCATACCAATATCTTGGCCTTCAAGCCTGTCCTTAAACTGGTCGAGCGTAATGTCGATAATCTCGCTAATGTGCTCTCTTGTTAGCGCGTGAAAGATAATTGTATCATCAACCCGGTTAATAAATTCGGGATTAAACGTCTTTTTCAGCGCATCGTTAATCTTGCCTTCCATTAACTCGTGCATTGCATCTTCATCTGACTTTTGAAAGCCTAGCACACCGCCCGTTCCAACATCGCGGCTACCGATGTTGGACGTCATGATTAAAACCGTATTGCTGAAGTCCACCTTACGCCCCGTACTATCAGTAAGACGCCCTTCGTCAAGAATTTGCAGCAGTATATTGAACACGTCAGGGTGTGCTTTTTCGATCTCATCGAGCAATATGACCGAGTACGGACGACGACGTACCTTTTCCGTCAGTTGTCCGCCCTCATCAAACCCCACGTAGCCGGGAGGCGCACCGATCAAGCGGGACACGGCGAATTTCTCCATGTACTCTGACATATCAACCGAAATAAGAGCCTCTTCGTCATCAAATAGAAATTCGGCTAAGCGCTTTGCCAACTCCGTCTTCCCGACACCCGTCGGGCCAAGGAAAACAAAAGACCCAATGGGACGACGTGGGTCCTGCAAACCAGCCCGACTGCGACGAATAGCGCGAGAAATCGCGGTGATTGCCACTTCCTGTCCAACAATTTTCTTTTGGAGCTCGCTCTCCATCGCCAGCAATCGATCGCTCTCGCTCTTTGCCAGGCGAGTGATAGGAATGCCGGTCATACTCGCTATGACCTCAGCGATGTCCTCTTCACTCACTTGAACGACTTCGTCGCGAACTTTCTCCTCCCATTCCTGTCGACTTTTCTGTAGATCTTCTCCCAATTGCAGCGCTTTGTCTCTCAGGATGACGGCCTCTTCAAAGTCTTGTCGCTCTGCTGCATCGTTTTTATGGCGATTGATGTCTTGAATTTCGCCTTCGAGCTTACTGATTCGTTCGGGTGGACTGAGGCGTGCTAAGTGCACTCGCGAACCCGTCTCATCCAAAACGTCGATAGCCTTGTCCGGCAGATAGCGATCACTGACATACCGATCCGACTGACGGACTACGTAAGAAATCACATCGTCCGAAAACTCCACGTGATGATGCGATTCATAGCTGGAACGCAATCCCTTGAGAATCTCAATAGCGTCTTCGACAGAAGGCGGGTCAACCATGATATTTTGGAAACGGCGTTCAAGCGCACCGTCTTTCTCAATGTGCTTTCGGTACTCATCTAGCGTCGTAGCTCCAATACACTGCAGTTCGCCACGCGCAAGCGCCGGCTTAAACATGTTAGATGCATCAAGCGTGCCTTCCGCGCTACCTGCCCCAACAATCGTGTGAAGCTCATCGATGAAGATGATTACTTCCGTACTTTGCTGCAGTTCGTTCATCACGGCCTTTATGCGCTCTTCAAACTGGCCGCGATACTTGGTCCCAGCAACAACTCCTCCCATATCAAGCGTCACAAGACGTTTGTCCAGCAAGATTTGTGGAACGCGTTTTTCAATGATACATTGAGCAAGCCCCTCGACGATCGCAGTTTTACCCACGCCAGGATCACCAATGAGAATGGGGTTATTCTTTTTCCGGCGACTCAAGATCTGAGTTACACGTTCGATTTCTTTCTGACGACCAATGACGGGGTCAAGCTTACCTTCTCGAGCCAGTTGCGTCAAATCTCGACCGAAGTGGTCCAGAAAAGGGGTTTTACTCTTTTTCCCCTTTTCTTTACGGCCCGTCGTCTTGCCTTCCAATACGGCTAACGTCTCTTCCATAGCAGTCTTGTAGTCCACACCAAATGCTGCCAAAATCTGGGCCGCAACACCCTCCTTATCTTTCAATAAAGCAAGCAGCAAATGCTCAACATCGACAAACTGGGTCTTCATTTCCTTAGCTTCGTTTGCTGCTACTTCTAATATCTGCTTGGCACGGGGAGTAAAAGGCACTTCGCCTATAGTCATAGTGCCACCAGAAGTCGCCACATAATCTTCAACAGATTGCTTAACTGTTTCCAAGCTCAGTCCCAAATTAGTTAAGACTGTAACAGCCTTACCCTTTCCTTCTTTTATGATGCCGAGTAGTAAGTGTTCGGTGCCTATATAATTGTGCCCCAAACGCGCGGATTCTTCCCGAGCTAGCTGCATTACTCGCTTGACGCCATCCGTAAACATGTTATTCATAGCGAATACCCCTGCAGCTCACCTTAATAGGTAGCTGCGCATGCTTTGTGAGCAAAAATTGATGGTAGTTGGTGAGGAAAGAAGTACTTTTGATCTCCCGACGAAACTACCAAAAGGGAGTACTGTTGTCAAGATTGCTTGCCCTCTTCAGATGCCAAAGTTTCAAAGTGTGAACGCACGCGCTCAGCACGACATACATCGCGCTCTTCTGAAGCTATTTCTCCCCCGTTTTCCATTTGTAGATGCGAGGGTTGTGTCACGATCATTAAACGGTTCATAAAGGCCGAATTGATCTGTTTCAACAAACCCAGACTGTATCCTAAGCGCACCGCAGAAAGCAAATTCATAAACTCTTGGCTACTCAAGACACGGGCGTTCGAAAGCAGACCATAAGCACGCCAAACTTTGTCCTCAACTTGGGCACGCGCCTCTTTTAACAGTGCATCCTGAGCATCTTTCTCACACGCTATAATCTGCTGCGTAATCGCAGTTAGCTTCTCGACGATCTTATTCTCTTCAAAGCCTAATGTGGACTGATTTGACACTTGAAATAAGTTCCCAACGGGATGGGTTCCCTCGCCGTAAAAACCACGGACGGTAAACGCAATCTCGGTTAGACCGCGTGTCACGCGCTCTATGTCCTCTGTAAGCACCAGCGCGGGCAGGTGAATTAAAATCGACAGACGCAGTCCCGTGCCCACATTGGTCGGACACGCCGTTAAAAAACCCCACCTATCCGAGTACGCATAAGCAACCGACGCACCCAATTCATCATCGAGTGCATTTACAGCAGCCCAAGCATCCTCAGCTTGCAAACCCGGCAAGATAGCCTGTAAACGCAGATGGTCTTCCTCGTTGATCATTATGCTCAACGACTCATCTCTGCCGAACAGAAGGCCGCGCTGACCACTACTTTCAGCTAAGGCCGGACTCACTAGGTGACGTTCAACAAGCAATCTACGTTCGTTATCTCTCAGCGCATCCATTCGAAAAAACGAAGCACTATTCATGAGATGTCCTCGCTGCGCAGCATTCAAGACTTGTTCAATAACCCGCTCTTGGTCATCAACCGTCGCCTTGGGAGCAAACGTCATTGCAGAGAGATTACGAGCTAAACGTGCACGACAGCTTACCACAACTCCATGATAATCTTCGGCCCCGTTCAACCACTGAGCATGATTCGCGGCAAGTTCGATGATGTTCAACTAGACGATCTCCCCTCGGCATCGGCCTCAATCTCACGGATTTGATCGCGGATCTTAGCAGCACGCTCAAACTGTTCACAACTTACCGCATCTTTAAGCTCATTCCGTAGTTGTTCAAGCGCTTTATGTGGGGACGGAACAGTCCCAACCTCTATCGGGGCTTTACCACAGTGGGCATCGGCTCCATGTATGCGCTTGAGCAGGCGTTCAAGCTGCGGCGCAAACGAGGTATAGCATTGATGACATCCCAGACGCCCAACCTTCTTAAACTGTTTGTATGTCATACCACATTCCCGGCATACCGTATTTTCTATGGCTTCAGAGGACCCTGCATTATTAAACTCAACTTTCACTTTTTTTATTAACTGCGGCACGCTCTTAGGGCTTTGATCGTCTTTAGGTTGGGAAGCGTCTTTTTTCTTTTCCTCGCTTTGGGGAATGCAGTTGCCGCATAACAGCAGCGTCTTCTTCGTATCGTCCACTATGTGAGTATACGCCGTTGTCGCATCGTTTTTATGGCATATCTCGCACTTCATAGACTAATCCTCCAAATGTAAGACACCCGATTCCAAATACCCTCTGCGATCCATACTGGACGCCAGGCGCTCATCATGCGTCATCACCAGAAAAGCCTGCTGGTTGCGCTGGGCAACATCGCGCAAGAGCGCGTGCAACGCAGCGCTGGTTGCTTCATCTAAGTTGCCCGATGGCTCATCGGCCAGCACTATTTTAGGCTGCATTATCAAAGCCCGCACCATCGCCACGCGCTGACACTCTCCGCCAGACATCTCGCTGGGACGATGATCCATACGATGCTCTAAACCCACTGCGCTCAGCAGGTCAATTGCTGCATCACGCATAGCGCCTCCCCGCCGAGCAATCAGCACTGGCATCATAGCGTTCTCTAGGGCAGTGAACTCAGGGAGCAAATGATGATGCTGAAATACGAAACCAATATGGCGATTGCGAAAGCGAGCTAAGGATACTTCGTCTAGGGAAGCAATATCTGTATCATACACTAACAACTGACCAGAAGTCGGCTCCTCAAGCATACCCAAAATGTGCAATAGCGTGCTTTTACCCGCACCCGAAGCACCCATAATAGCAACTAACTCACCTCGCCGAACCTGCAAATTAACCCCATTGAGCACCTGTAATTGCCCCTGTCCAGAAGGGTATTCCTTGCGTATATCGCGCGCCGTCAGAACCGTATTTTCGCTATCAGACATATCTGTTCACATTAGGTATCGAATCGCCTGTACAGGCATAAGTGATGCAGCCTTGCGCGCAGGATAGATCGAAGTCAGCAGACAGATTGTCATGCTAACTACAACAACCAGCACGAAATCTACTACGTCCATATCGACAGGTAAGGAGTTGATTAGGTATACGTCACCAGGAATTGAAATAAGTTGAAAACGCTGCTGCGCATAACAAACGGCGAAACCCAGCACGCACCCTAGAGTCGTGCCAGCGCCCCCGATAATGAGACCCTGATATACGAATGTGCGATACACCTCGCCAACGGTGCATCCCATTGTCCGCAAAATGCCAATCTCTGGCGTTTTGATCAGAACGGACATCACGAGAATCGACATGATATTAAAGGCTGCTACCAACACGATCAGACTGAGAGCGATAAAAATGGCCCACTTTTCCAACTCAATCCAGCGAAAAAACTCAGGAAATAGCTGCGTCCAATCGCTCACGCTGTAGGGGTAATCGAATGCCTCTGCGAGCGCTGCTCGTATTGCAGGCGCCTCGTATATATCTCGTACATGTAAATGAACGTCCGTAATAGCATCACCAAGCCCCAAAATACGCTGAGCATCTTCTATGTGGATGAAAGCGTAGTTATCATCGTATTGGTACATTCCGCTCTCAAAGTGATCCGTCACCAGAAAAGGCCACGTTTTGGGAGTCAATCCATCCATCACCGCCTCTTCAACATCCAGGTTACGTATGGTGAATAGTAACACGTCAAATCCAGGCCCTACCTGAAGACGTCGCGCGAGATGCTCTCCAAGAATAATGCCTTTTTTTTGCATATCGGTCACATCTCCCAACAAGATTTCACCTTTTTCGGCATACTGTAGGTGGACCGATAAATCCGAAACAGCCGGAAATGTAGCCGGATCAACACCCCAAATTGGAATGCCGTCGATCCGGCTAAAGTCTCGTTTAGAAACAATGATCACTTTGCTATCGACAACGGGCGCTACACCTATTACTTCGGGCCATTCTTTTAGCTTATCTACCAATGCGCGATACTCTTTAATCGCGGCTCCGTCAAAACGTCGAATATTGATGTGCGCATTCATGCCTACGAGCCGGCTTTTTATCTCTCCGGAGAACCCGTTGGTCACAGATAAAATGATGACGAGCGCAGCAACGCCCAACACGACGCCGCCAACGGCCATATAGGCTATGACTGAAACAAAGCCGCTCGTTTGCTTAGAACGCAGATAGCGAAGCGCGATAAATAAAGAAATGTTCAATCGTGTCTATTCCTGCGTGAGAAACGATTTTATGAAGGCATCTATATCACCGTCCATAACGGCCTGTACGTTTCCAGTTTCGTAATTTGTTCGATGATCTTTGACCAAGTTATACGGATGGAATACGTATGAGCGAATCTGACTACCAAAATCAATGCTCTTTTTTGAGCTTTCGACCTCTTGTATCTTTTTGTCTTCTTCGTCTTTAAAGTGCTGATACACGCGCGCGGCCAGTACCTTGAGCGCCGTCGCTTTATTTTTCAGCTGCGAACGTTCATTCTGACACTGCACAACGATATTAGTGGGTAAATGCGTGATGCGTACTGCAGAAGATGTTTTATTAACGTGTTGGCCGCCCGCACCACCGGCGCGATACACCTCTACTTTTAACTCTTCATCTTTGAGATCTACTTCAATATCATCGTCCACTTCTGGGTAAACAAACACAGAAGCAAACGAGGTATGGCGTCGACTGCTCGAATCAAAAGGTGATATACGAACCAGTCTATGAACTCCGGCCTCTGCTTTTAAATAGCCATAGGCAAAATCTCCCTTTACTTCGATCGTCACTCCTTTGACCCCGGCGTCCTCGCCCGGTTGCATGTCCATAATGCTGCTTTGCATATCATTGCGTTCTGTCCAACGATTATACATGCGCATCAGCATTTCTGCCCAATCAGCCGCTTCCGTTCCCCCGGCACCAGAATGGATAACGAGAATAGCGTTCTTAGCGTCATCTTCACCATCGAGCATGGTGCGGAACTCAAGATCTTCTACAGCAACAAATAGCCTCTCCGAATCAGCTTCAATCTCGGCCAATGTATCTGCGTCATTCTCTTCATTGGCCATCTCATGTAATTCGAGCAAGTCCTGTGACTGCGTTTTTAGGATTTCCCAGGAGACGATAGAATCTTTCAGCATACGAGCTTGACGAGATGTTTGTTCCGCCTGTTTTCTATTGTTCCAAAAAGCGACTCCTGCCATCTGCTCTTCTATTGCCGAGAGTTGTACCTTCTTGTTATCAATGTCAAAGATAGCCTCCCAACCGCTCTAAACGTTGCATGCATTCGCGCAGGACTTCTTCCACAGTAGGCATAACACTTTACTCCTATTCTTTGTACCGATCGAATAACAGGTTTTCCGCTTTTCTGTTAGCGGGAATTTCGAAAAGTAATTTACCAGAAAATTTCTCGTCGCTATCCATATAAAACGAATCGCTATAAGCTATAAAAAAAGGTGAATGTGAACGGGGATAATGTCGAATATTTAAGTCATCAACAAGCCTGAAACAACGTGGAACAACAGGGAAACCTATCCGCATACGTGCCTCTATTTGAACGTCTATCAAGACAAATTTATTGCCCGTGTCTGGCACGCCTTGAAAGTATGTTAAATATTGCACTCCCTTTGGGGGCACACTCCAAATGATCGGCTCTTTAATGCGACTAAATACTTGGCCAATATTCTCAATTTTTTTCGCCTCTCCGCCGGTAAAACGCACGATTAAGTACAGTGGCACAAAAACCGCTACGCCGCCCAAAATTAACCGATTGAGCATACGCATGTTTGCATCGAGACGACTCTGCTTGTTACGCCGACGTTTGTTCATCTTTCTCAATCATTACCGACGAATCACCGTCAGCGAACCCGACTTGTTTACACTACTTGAGCGCAACAGGTAAAAATACACGCCGCTTGCTACACCAGAACCTATAGGCCAATAGGGTGCGTTGTCACTTCGCACATAACTGCCCGACATCATATTCCACACTTTATCAAATATCGTCGTGCCAGAGACGTCAAAGATACTTAACCGTACTTCCTCACGCCTATCCAAAGAGAGAGGAAAATACATATTCTGCCCATATGCAGGATTGGGGAAGGGTTTCAGAAAGGCTGTATCTCCGGGCGTAGAAATACGTAAACCGCTCGCCGAGAATGCCTGAATATGCCCCCAACCGTATACGGTATCGGGACCCGCTTCGCCAAGATCTAGCGCAGAAGAGCGAAGCGCACTCAAAACATCATCGGGGCTCCACTGCGGATTCGCTTGTAGCAACAAGGCACATACGCCGCTCACAATAGGAGAGGCAAACGAGGTCCCACTGGATCGCTTGTAATCGCCGCCTCGGACGTCGGCGACAACTATGCCCTGACCCGGAGCTACCACGTCCGGCTTAATCCTTCCGTCAGCGGTTGGGCCGCGCGAACTGCTGACAGCGATTACGGGCAGTCGTTCGTCTTCTACAGATATACCAACCGATCCAACAGTTATGACTCCATCAGCGTCAGCCGGGGCCGTTATATAATGCCAGGAGGAACCCGCTTCGTTGCCCGCTGCTACCACCACAACGACGCCGCGCTCCACTGCCATGTTGGCTGCTATGGAAGTCAGAGCCGTCTGACCATTTAAGTCAGCATACTCATAGCTTTCGCCAACGTCCCAGATATTGTAGCCCAGCGAGCTATTAACCACCTGTGCTCCCAATCCTACTGCCCATTCCAACCCAGCGACCCAGCGATCTTCTTCGACTGGAAGCTCTATTGCATTCTCTTCTGTCTTGGCAAGTATGTATTCCGCATCTGGTGCAACACCGATAAATCGACCCGGGTCGTAGGCCGCCATGATCGAAAGAACTTGTGCCCCGTGCAAATTTTGTAAAGAACGAGTCTCATCTCCCGTCCTTGATTGATTTATCTGATCAGTAACAACGTTATCACCGTTGACAAAATCGCGTTGCGCTACCACGTTGAGCCGCTGCTCAAACGCACGGTGCGTAATATAATGGAAGCCATTATCAATAACGGCAATCCGAATACCAGACCCCGTATATCCCAGCTGATGTAATTGGATAACTTCCGTTTGAGCAAGCTGTTCAAACGCAACACCGTAATCGCTCTGCTGTGCTAAACGCCCGGCAGGCAGATCAGAAAAAGATGCTGGTTGGGGCCTATACAGTTGAAGCACAGGGCCAATAGACCGAACGCAAGAAAGTGCGCGCAGTGCAGACTCTTGCTCTGGAGTGACGCGAGCACTCAGAGCATTAAACCAACGCGAAGTCGTGCGAATATCTACTACAGCTTGGCTAACATCTTCTATATAGTCGTCGCGAACGGGCAGATCCAACTGGTATGTCGAGTGGCCTTGGCTACCTATACGCCATTCGATAACTCTCCCCTCTCTATCCACCTTGTCGCGTAGAAATATCCATACATTCCGCTCGTCTAATCCCGTAGCCAATGAGGCATTCGCCCAAAAAATAAACATCCATAAAGAGCGAACCACAGGAATAGCTAGTAGCATTTATTCATCACTAAGCGCTGGAACGCGGCGATCTATAACATCAATCCCCTCAGGCACTTCAAATGCAAATACATTGTTTTTTATCTTCTTGTTTTCCTTGTGATTTTTGAGTATGTAGGTCGTTATGTCTCCGTTATCTTCTACCGCTTCTATCTGTATGAGCCACCATTTCTTCTTATCGACCCAGACTTTCATTCGCTTTCTGGATCGAACTTCGGACTGATTGACCGGACCAAGAATAAGCATGTAACTTGAACGACCGTTTAACTCGGTTTCTTCAACGGCTAGCGGGACATAATTATCTGAATAATCAACAAAGATCTGCCAAGGGTTTCGCAGTTCTCCATCATAGGAACTTACGACAACCTGTCTATTACGCTCTACGTAAGACCAAATAGTTTGACCATCCGCAACCATAGAATCTCCGTTATCTAACTCAACGCGAAAATGGCCCGGACGACGCATATACAAATGTCCTTCGCGACTGCGCCTTCTATCTAACGCAGCCCAGTAAAACTGCTTTTCAAAAGCTGCAGAAAATGACTTGTACTCGTTTAATTTTTTCTGCATTCTTTCTACGACTTCGCCACCAGTTATAGCATTCGCTACCGATGAATAGCAGCCCAATACACAGAGCACAACTAGCAGATGAGATTTTTTCATCTCCGCCTATATTCCTTTTCCGGTCATTTCTTCTGTTTGTTCCCACAATATTTGTCTGGGTTTAGCCCCTTCAGCAGGTCCTACTACGCCTGCATTTTCCAACTCGTCCATCAGTCGAGCCGCGCGTGAATAGCCTACTTTCATACGGCGCTGTAAAAAAGAGGTCGAAGCTTGATGTGTATCAAGCACCAGTTGCACGGCTTCGTCAAAGAGTTCATCGCGATCGTTGACATCGGCGTTGACATCGGCATGCTCAGAGAAGACGGCCACTTCCTCAGACTGATAGTCCGTCGCTTTAATGGCCTCGACCATGCGCTCTGTCTCTTCCCCAGAAAGGAAGGCCCCATGCACTCTGATGGGCTCACCTTGCCCCCCAGGAAGAAAGAGCATATCGCCGCGCCCCAGCAAAGCTTCTGCCCCATTGAGATCAAGTATAGTTCTCGAATCTGTCTTTGAAGCCACCTGAAAAGCAATCCGCGAAGGAAAGTTTGCTTTTATAACTCCCGTAATCACATTAACCGAAGGACGCTGTGTCGCTAATATGATATGTATGCCCACCGCCCTTGATTTTTGAGCAAGACTCATAAGAGAGGTCTCTACATCAGCAGGTGCTGTAAGCATTAAGTCAGCAAATTCGTCGACAACGATTACGATATAGGGCATCGGCTTTTCAGGTTCTACGCCCTCTTCCTGCGCTTCAACATTGACCCGCTCAAGCTTGCGGTTATAATCGGCCAAATTACGCACGCCCAGTTTAGCAAGCTTTTGGTAGCGCACTTCCATTTCTGCAACGGACCATTTAAGCGCTTCAGAAGCCTTTTTAGGTTCTGTTATAACGGGCACGAGCAGATGCGGAACATCATTATACATAGTCAGTTCAACAACTTTGGGATCGACCATTAAAAAACGCACCTCTTCAGGCGTAGCTCTAAAAAGTATGCTACAGATCAGACAGTTTATACAGACGCTTTTGCCGGCTCCCGTCGCACCCGCTACTAGCAGATGAGGCATCTTTGCCAGATCAGCAACATACGGTTCACCCGCAATAGTTTTACCCAAAGCCATCGTCAGCGTAGGATCTGCTCGACGAAAATCTTTAGCCTCCAATATCTCGCGTAAGTACACCGTTTCACGGTCCTGATTAGCGATCTCAACTCCAACGACCGACTTGCCTGGAACGGGTGCCTGAATGCGTATCCCTTTAGCACTCATAATTCGCGCCAAATCATCGGAGAGCGTAACGATACGATTGACCTTTACCCCCGCAGCCGGCTCTACTTCATAACGAGTAACCACCGGTCCAGGACTTACTTCGACAACTTTTCCTGCTACGTCAAAATTATCGAGCGCATCTTCTAGCTTACGCGCGTTCTCCAACAGCGTTTCTCGGTCGATTCCATTATTATTTGACGGCACTTCATCAAGCAAAGAAACCTTCGGAGACCGATATCGCCCCTTTGCTTTCTTGGGAGCGGCCGGCGTAGCAGTTGTCACAACGGCTCCTCTCTTAGGAGCAGGTTGGGCAGCAGCAACTGGCTTCACTTCATCTTGCTCTACAGTCGACTCCTCCAGCAAGTGTGCTTGTTCTGTTATGACTACTTCAGCTGGCGGCGTTTCTAATTCCACAGGCTCTGACTCGCTCTCCTCGTCAACGTCGACTACACCGAACAACTTTACGTCGCTTCCTTCTTCTACGTCTCGGTCTTCCTGCTCTCGCAACGCCTTTTCTTCGGCGTGACGCTGGCGCCAATGGCGCCATCTTTGAGCACTCTTACTGGGTAACGCTCCCAGCATCCCTCCCCAACGAACCGTCGAACGACTTGCTGCAAATAGCAAACTTATAGCAGGACGCAGATTTAGATCTGTAGTCAGTACGAGCGCCGCCAAAAATAGCGCACACAATACTACGCCAGCACCCACTCTGCCCATATAGGGTATTAACAACAGGTTACTCAATTGAGTTCCCAAAGTGCCACCCAACTTAAAAGCCAAATAAGATGAGTAAGGCGGAAGACCCGAACCAATGCTAAACAGTAGCGCCATTCCCAATATACCGATACTACGCGCAACGACTTGGGACAAAGGCTCGCTACGCAACGCATTAACCCCCCAGAAAAACATTAGAACGGGCCATACGTACGCCGCTACTCCCATAGCCAACAGGGCAGTATATGATGCGTACGCACCGATGCGCCCCCCCCAGTTAAAGTCACTATCGGTAGGTCGACTCGAATTGGGATAGTCAAGTGTAGAATGCGATGCAAAGCTGATGGCTAAAAACAGTCCTATGCCAATTAATACTATGCCAAAAGCCTGCACACTTCTCTGTTCATTGATATAGCGACTAAAGATCTCGGACATGTAGCGAATACTCCACGCTAACTAGAAAGAGGGGAGACACGGAAAAACTATGGGGAAACTACGAGAACTTATAGCAGGAGAGTGACACGTATATAGTAAGCAATATTAGCGCTTTTTGCACGCGATTAGTCTTGGATAATCCGACTCATAGCATACCCAGGCGCTTACGTATAAGCCATTCAGCGGCAAGAAAAATGGCAATAAAAAATAACGGCTCCCAACCACTCCCCAAACGTATATCCCAGCGTTGTTCAACAACGGTTTGCCTCAACTTCCAGTCACGTATCAGTTGATCCGCATCGTCTATGCTAAGCGATGCACCACCACTCTCACGCGCAAGTTCGCTTAACAACATACTATTAGCCCGTACATCGGTCCATTCGACGCTGTATTTATCTACTACAAAACGGCCCGTTTCTTGTCCTACCAGCGAACCGTCGAACTCGGCTGTAACGCTGTAGCTATATTCGCCCGCTGGAGCACCCGTATAGGTAGCTTGGTAAGAACCATCTCCTACGTCTCGCATCGAAATGATGTGGCCATTATCAAGTTCAACAGCGACCGCATAACCCTCTTGCGGCTGTAACAGTTCATTAAACACTTGTGCAGTAAATAGGACGGAATCTCCCGCACGATATACTACTCGATCGGTTGATATCCGGACTCTTCCTACCGAGCTGCTCGTAGCTAACCAACGTACTCCGTTCCGCCAAAACTGGCGGATTGTCTGCGGATTGCCTGCAGAACCGCTGCTGAACAAATCGAGCCGCCAGAACGAATGCGACAGGGCCGCAAGCGTTTTTCCATTGCCGTATACACCAGATACCACAACGGGCACTCCACGCTGATTTTCCAACAGTACGAGACTCCCTTGCCGCTGTTGAGAAAAAGGGAAGTAGCCCGTCAGCGGAGGCAAATCGCTCCATGGATCACCCCGTTGACCTATGGAGGATCGGACAAGTGGATGGCCTGTTCCTTGCGAGTTCCGGCGCAACGCAGTTGGCCTTTCGACAAAAGGAGAGCGTCTCCCTTCAATAGGTAACAGTTCATCTATGCCAGATGGATCTTGCCACCATCCTGTTCCATCCGTGCCGACAACAAACAGCAAACCCATGCCATTGCGCACCCGTTCACGAACTAATTCGAAGGCGCTTTGTGACCAGGCATCTTCATCATATCCGAGTAGGACAAGCACATCACTCGGGCGCATTGCAGTATAATCCCCAACTTCTCCATAAAATGATTGCGCGCTCTTCTGAACAATTACATCTACGTTCAACGTCGAATCGGCTGCTAAACTACGGCGTAGAAAAGCGAGATCGCTACTGGGCCGACTAGCGACAAGCGCAACGCGAATACGCTCTCTCAAGATGCGTGCAAAAACCAATGCTTCGTTATTATCTCGCGTTAGCTCTCCTGGCTGCGGATCGAGAAAAAGGCGATAGGTGAAGGGACCTGGTGCATCTGGCCGTATGGTAAACTGTATTTTTTGCTCACCACCCAGTAAGACAAGTGATCTTTGATCTATCTCACGCGGACCGTCATACAGACGAACTACCGCTCGTTTCCCATCATACCCCTGACTGTTTAGCGTGGCATTTAAGACTAAATCCCGCCCGACATATCCATCTCCCAACGCTTTTGCTTGCAGAAGCTGGAGATCCGCAGGCATCTCACCCTCTCCCACTGCGAGTGAGTAGATGGGAACATCACTACCCGCAAGCGTTTCGATCGGACCGCGTCCCAGATTGTGTGCTCCATCGCTCAGCAGCAGTATCCCCTGTAGATCACCAACTCCCCCTTGCTTTCGAGTCGCCTCTTCTACCGCACCACCGATATTGGTCGCTAAACCACCTGTTTTCAACGCTTCAACCGTATCTAAATTTACCGCGTAAACATCGTGTGAGAAGGCCCATGATTTAACGTCAACCCTAGAAACATTCTCCAGCCAGTAGTCGCTCAGTAAAAATTTTTTCACGCGCTCTAAACGAGTCTGTCCACCGGTAGCAACCCCCATGCTCGGACTTGTATCCACCATGAGGAGCAGACGCGGATTTTTAACCCCTCGATTCCAAAACGCTAAAACTGGTTCGAGCAACAGAGCTATTATGAGCGAAAAAGCAATACTTCGAAGGCCGACGAGAATCCAAAACCACTTTCCACGCACTTCGGGATATGTCCGGCTATAAACGACATACGTCAAGCCTACAAACGGAGGGATGATAAAGAGGAGCAGATCGTTTCCATCAAATTCCAGCGAGAAATTAGAAACGGAAAAGAGGTCGTTCAACACAAGCTCATTCTGGGAACAACATCTAACTCAAAGCCGTCTATCTGACCCCGGCTTAACCTGTGTACACCAACGGCACCAATCATTGCCGCATTGTCCGTGCAGTATTGAAACGAAGGACAGTGGAAAGGCAATTCGCGTTGTTCAACCTGCGTCTTCAACGCTTCGCGTAGAGGTTGGTTCGCTGCAACACCTCCCGCCAGACAAACAGCTTGTAAATCCATATTGCCTTGATCAACAAATCCAATTGTCTTATGGACAAGAGAGTCGACCACTGCCGCTTGAAAACTAGCAGCAATATCTGCCATTTGCGCATCTAGTTCAGCACGGTCTAACTGTCGCGCATAGTTGAGAACGGACGTCTTTAGACCGCTAAAGCTAAAATCCGTTTCACTTTGTAATGCTCGGGGAAAACGGATTGCTTGCGGATTCCCCTGTTTGGCTATGTCTGAAACAATTCGTCCGCCGGCAATAGATCCTTCTTTAGGTAAGAGACCCAATAATTTAGCGACTTTGTCGAATGCTTCTCCCGCCGCATCGTCTCTTGTCCGACCTATTAACTCGTACGTCCCAAGTTCTTTTACTACAATTAACTCGGTGTGTCCGCCCGAAACCAAGAGTGTCAGAAAAGGCGTTTCTATCCGATGCTCAATCAAGTTAGAAAAAATATGGCCTTCCATGTGATGGACACCCACGAGCGGTTTGTTGCACGCAAGCGCTATGCCCTTTGCTGCAGAAACACCAACAATAAGAGAACCGACTAAACCAGGTCCACACGTAACGGCGATACCACTAAGATCGTCCCAATCCGCGGCGGCCTCCATCATGGCTTGGCGAATCGTAGTCACCATCGTTCTCATGTGGGCACGCGAAGCGATTTCTGGGACCACCCCACCATAGGGTGCATGATCCAGTTGAGAGTAGACGATATTAGCCTTAACTGAGAAAAGGTCATCAACAACTGCTGCAGACGTTTCGTCACACGACGATTCGATACTCAATACTAACATGTGCACCTAACGGGAAACTATGTTTACCTGTGATGGCGTTATTTCTAAGACCTCAAATAGGGCATCTCCATCCGGACTCAGCACCGGATAATT
>CAXGPR010000050.1:0-27423 GCA_964011675.1 uncultured bacterium | reverse complement strand
TGAAAGTCGAGGGGCCAGATGAAGGCAGTTTGCTAGTTTTGGGATGGGGCGGTACATATGGTGCTATACGAGAGGCGGTCGCAAGGAGTCAGGCTAAGGGATACGATGTTGCACGAGGACATTTACGGTATTTGAACCCTTTTCCATCCAACCTTTGTGAAGTACTTAAGCGTTATAAGAAAGTACTAGTGGCGGAATTGAATATGGGTCAACTTTCCTTCCTAATTCAAGCAAATTTCGCAATTAAAGTTGAAAAACTTAATAAGGTGCAAGGCAAACCCTTTCAAATTCGTGAAATAACAAAACACATTGAAAAATTGCTTGATTAAGGTATTTGGGAGACAAAGCGATGAGTGAAGCTGTTCAGGTAAAGACGTTGACACGTAAGGACTTTGTCTCCGATCAGGAAGTAAAGTGGTGTCCGGGATGTGGTGATTATGCTATTCTGGCACAAATGCAGAAGGTTTTGCCTGATCTTGGTATACCTCGCGAAAATATTGTCTTTGTGTCTGGTATTGGCTGTTCAAGTCGGTTTCCTTACTACATGAACACGTATGGCGTTCATTCTATCCATGGGCGTGCGCCTGCAATAGCAACAGGGCTAAAGGTTGCAAACCCGGATTTAAGTGTTTGGGTGGTAACGGGAGATGGAGATGCTCTTTCGATTGGTGGCAATCACTTTTTACATTGTCTTCGCCGCAATGTAGACTTGAAAGTGTTGTTGTTTAATAACCGTATTTACGGTTTGACTAAAGGCCAATACTCTCCTACTTCACTCGAAGGACATCAGACAAAATCATCACCAATGGGATCTATTGATTATCCTTTGAATCCTCTCTCTGTCGCGTTAAGTGCTGAGGCAACGTTTGTTGCGCGGGCACAAGATAGTAACACTAAATTTTTGGGTGAGATACTTAGACGTGCCGCTGCTCACAAAGGAACCGCATTTGTGGAGATTTATCAAAACTGCGTCGTATTCAACCCTACCGCTTGGGATCATACCACGAACAGGGAAGTTAAAGATGATAACACCCTTTATCTGGAAGACGGTAAACCACTTATATATGGGAAGGATCTCGATAAAGGATTGCGCATGAACGGTTTACAGCCAGAGGTTGTTAGCCTCAATGAGGTTGATGAAAGCGAACTGATCGTGCACAGAGAAAGTGAAGATAACCCTCATTACGCATACATGCTCAGTAGGATGGAAGGTCCCGATATGCCCCTACCTTTTGGCGTACTGCGTTCGATTTCGCGCCCGGCATATGATGAGTTACTCTTGGATCAGGTTGAGCAAGCGGTTGGACAGAAAGGTGAGGGAAATTTAGATGATCTGTTTAAGAGTGGAGATACTTGGACTGTAGAATAATCAAAAGTGTTTCGTATCCCATAGACTATGAAATTGAGTATGAGTTTTATCGGAACCAAATAAAAAAGCCGACCCGTGAAGGTCGGCTTTTTTTTAGAGGATATCCTATGAACAAACTATCTCTTCTGACTTTAGTGATGTTGCTGTCTTCTCTTATTTATGCTCGACCTGTTCAGGGAGAAATGCGATGGGTTGATTTACAAGGGCAACGAACGGTGCTAGAAGTCGAATGGTTGCGCTTGCATCTTGAGGTGCTAGCTCTCCGCCTAAGTTATCCAGCCTACCGAGTATCGTTAGAAATTGATGATGCTCCCTCCGTTAAGTTTATCTTTGTTGCAAGTGGAGGAATGGCTAAACACCTTACAGAAGACGTTGAGCGAGAAGCAGCAGAGGAAGTCATGTCCTACCATGCACAAGGCATACAGGATCAGGTTGAAAAACTAATCAAAAAAAAATTTCCAAATTTGTGGGATCGACTTGATATGCGGATGGATTTACATGGGAGTTTTATGGGTCCTGGTGGTGATTGGAGTGATCCTCCGAAGCTGATAGGGGAATGGCGCCAGGGTATTTTTACCTGGGTGCCTTAGTCTGAGGGAATGATAGTTCCGGTGAAAAAGATAGAAAAGGCACTCAGTGGTGCACCTCCAGAAGTCGAAAAATTTGTTCGTTCAATCGTTAAGCATTTAGAGGTTGCTAACGGCGATTTTGAAGAGCAGTTACTCGATCGAGAATTATGGTCATCTGTTGATCTCCTCCAAAATATGGGGATAAAACACCATGCCCTGTTTGACGAAGTTATTGAGCAAATACAATTAGGATCTGAAGTAGATATTTTGAAAGATCAGATTCGGCGAGGAAGAGTTGCTCTCGGGGATTGGTTATATGCGCGTTTCAAAGACATCTCGCTGCTAGAGAGTCCAAATACTGCTGCTGTCGAAATATTTGAACACTATCTTGAGGTTGTGAGCAAGAAGTGTGAGGCTGTGGTGCAGGGAGAACTTTCCCTAATCCAGCATGAAGCTCTTTTCGAGACAGATACTGGTGATTCTGCTTTTCGAAGAGGCATGAAGAGTCTTAAACAGTTTATGCGTTCTAGGTTAGGGGTTCAGTTTAAAAGAGTTATAGTTCCTTCTTTTATAGCGAAAAATCATTTAGCTCATGCCCTTCCTAAATCACTTATACCGGTTGGTAATATGGTGGGAGAGGCCGAGTTTTTTCTTTTCCGCAGGGTGAAGTCTCTTTACGAAGAGTTAGACGAAACCTACAACATCTTCTTGGGGCAGCTAGATGGGAGCGTAGGCGGAGAATCAAATCAGGAGTTAGTTCTTGCAGCAGAGCGAGTAAGAGATGAAGTCGATGAGAGTTTTAAGCTGGTTGGTGTAGAAGTAATGAAGTACTACGATGATATCCGCCAAACTATGGAAAAAGCGGTTGAAGGTGTTTTGTGTTCTCTGATAAACGAAGCATTGTATAGTGGAACCGCAGGGTTTCCTAGGGTTCAACCCATATCTGAAGAGCGCGCACTCCAACAACGGGTAAAACTGTTGGAAAAATTGAGAAACTGGGGTGGATATCTGGTAGGATTTGCCGGTTTCCACTCCATGGAATTGGAGATGGCACACCTGCAAAACGCTCTACGTAACGTTATTGACGATACGGTCATAGAAATAAATAGCCGCCTAGGAGATAAACTGCGGATCGAAAGTGATCAAGCCTTATTGCAGCATCGTAGCGTAGTTCAAGCGTTAAGATTGCTTGCAAAAGATACATCTGCTTTCGACCAGTTACAAGCCAGTGTAGATGCCTTACAGAGTAATATGGTCGCTTTCATAGAAGACAAGACGAAAAAGAGGCTCCGTTCGATCGCAACTAGTGCGGAAGTCGTTCAAATGATCGATTTACTTACCCAGCGCTTTGCTCTTCTCATAGAAGACACTACGAAGACTTTTCAAATAATAGAGCTAGAGGATTTGCCCATGCGTGAGGGTTTTAATCCTACCGGTGCGCCTTTAAAGCAAGCTCCAATGCGAGCAGTGGTGCGGGCCTTTCTCGAACGAGACCTTACACGTCAACTCGGCGATGTAAATCGAGCGATGCTTGAACAAATAGACGTAGTGGAAAGAGCATTTGAACAACTAGGGCATGCTGTAAGTTATAGTATGGGAACAGTTGCCATTGAATTGCGTGAAGAGGGTAAAGACCCTCGTGCGTTATTGGGCGTTGCACTTAGGCGAATGCGCAAAGCTGAAGAAGACTTTAATAAGGAGATGGTACTTGTAGAAAAGGCTAATGCCACAGTACGAAAAAATACTATAGAAGGGGTTGCAGGAGTCGCACGTCGATTGCGTCAAATGGTGCTCGATGAGAGCGTCCAAGAAATGAATAGAGAAATAACCCGAGCTAGTAGGACAAAATCCGGTCGCAGTGAGTTGCCCGTCGATCCCAAGTCAAACGAAGACGGACACACCACGACATCTTCGGCAGGTGATAAGGAAGAAGAACAGGGACGAACGGAGATCCTGGGATATGAATCCATTGCTGGACTAGAAAATAAACTGGATGAGAAAGTCCCCTTTGCTTATCGCCGACTTTTCCGTACAAACCCCCTTGAAGTGAGTGAATATTTAAAGGGACGTTCGCAGGCCCTCGGCGCGGTCGAACTAGCCGTCGAAAGGTGGAAAGATGGGTTATTTTCGTCTATAGTTTTGGTTGGAGAGCAGGGAAGTGGAAAAACAAGTCTGGTTAACTGCGTTCTCGAAGAGAAATTATCAGATTTGCCCGTTCTTCGTCGAAGAGTGCGTTCTACGTTAGTCAATGAGAGGAACTTAGTCGATTTAATGAACTCACTTATTGGATTTGAATGCGCGAATATAAGTGAGTGTAAAAGTAATATAAAATCATCTAAAATGCGACGCGTGATAATTTTAGAAGACCTGCATCAACTTTATGTACGTTCCAAGGGGGGGTTGAGTGTAATGCGCACGCTTCTAGACTTTATTGATGCGACGAGCCAGAATATATTATGGTTTGTTACGGTTGATTTATTTGCTTGGAAATACCTCGATTATTCTATATCGGTTTCACGGCATTTTGCATTTCTTATCGAAACAGGCCGCTTGGGTCGAGGGGAAATAGAAAAAGCAATAATGGCTCGTCACGGGGCGACGGGATATGGGTTGAAATTTGCTATAGAAGGTTATCCAGGTTTGGGTAAGATCGCCTACTTTGACGATTTGAGCAGGCTTAGTTCTGGAAACGTATTCGCCGCTATTTTTTATTGGTTGCAATCGATTCAATCTGTTGAAGACAATGTAATTGTTATTGGTCAAATTAAAGAGATAGATTTAACATTTTTGCAGTCGCTACCTTTGAACACGATGGTAGACTTAGGGATGATTGTTCAGCATGGATCGCTTACACCTCAATCTTTTGGAGCGATATTTCATATAGACATCGTCGAATCGCGTGGTCGTCTAGTGCATTTACTAAGGTTGGGTATGTTGCGGGAAGAAAATGTGGAGGGGGCATGTCATTATGCGGTTAACCCACTGCTATATCACCCTGTAGTGCTTGAGTTGAGGCGGAGAAATATAGTGCAATGAGCCATCAAATCAGCCCCTGGCTTCTCGGCGCTGCAATAACTGTTCTCGTTGTTATTTGTGTCGCGGGATGCCAAATCTTAAGAAATACTTTTATTCGGTTGATTTGGCTCGTACAAAAACCGTTTAAAAGTGGTGACCTAGTCGAAGTTGGGGAGATCTCTGGTAAGATTGTTCAAATTGGTTGGCAGGGCGTATCGCTTGAATCCGAAGTAGGGGATTACGTGCTGATTTCAAACTGCCAGGTATGGAAGAAACCGATAAAAAGAAAACAGTCTTCTTCGGGGTCTCATGGCGTAGAAATACGGCTTCCACTTTTTGAAGAATCCGATGGAGCAACAGCTAGACTTGCCGCCATTGAAGCCCTTCTCCTGTCTCCCTATTTGGCTTTGGACCGTCCTTATTATGTTGGTCTGGAATTTATGCCTTCGGGCAAAGTTGGAGTTCGAGTGCGGGCCGCCGTGTTTGACGCTAGTCAGAAAGACCTTTTTGAATCGTCTATAATTGAAAATTACCAACTGTTAATGCGTTGATTTCGCTTCTATTCGGGGTCGTGCCCCATTACATCCCCGTGCAAAGACTCACTCAGGGGAATTATCTTGTCGATGACGGTTTCTTCTGTCGTAATTAGCCAACCCTTTACTTTCTTATCAAACACGACGACTTCTTTGGGCTCAATGTCTACTACCTTTGAGTTTGTTATGTGTCGTTCTTTACGTGTGCAGAAAAATTTGTGCTGGCGCGTAGTGCCGCGTTCATTGGATTCGGAATTCATTTTTTGGATAGCCTGTGAACCTCTGATATAAGAAATGCGACATTCTCGTAGGGCATATCGGGCTGTAATCCGTGACCTAAATTGAAGATATGGGAACGTCCTTGTACTTGCTTTAAGGTTCTAGTGACTGCCCCTGTTATGGTTTGTTTGTCTGCGTAGAGAATTGTTGGATCTAAGTTCCCCTGTATAATTGCGTTCTCTCCCATCGCTTTATAGGCAGCGTTAATGTCCGTACGCCAATCAATACTAAGTATATCAGCTCTTGTTTGGGCACTGAAGGAAAGGAAATGTGAACCTGCCAATGGAAAATAAATCCGAGGAACGGAGAGGTCTGCAAGTGCCCCGTTTATTTGCTGTAGATAAGGCAGCACAAATGATTTGAAATCACCGGAAGATAGGACGCCAATAGATGTGTCAAAGAGTTGCAGAGCTCTTGCCCCATGAGCTACTTGATAGCGTAGGAAGGAAATAACTAATGCTGTCAATCGTTTCATGAGTAAGTGGGCAGAGGTTGGATCGCTGTGTATCATGGCGCGGAAAGCACGGAAGTCTTTTGAGCTTTTTCCTTCAACAAGCCAAGTGGCTAGGGTAAAAGGTGAACCTGCATAACCAATAAGTGGGATGTGTGCAGGTAGATTTTTGCAGACTATGTCGATGGTTGTTCCAACATAGGACAGATCCTGCTCTGGAATTACGCTGTTTAACCTTTGAATGTCGGCTAGCGTGCGCACGGGTTTTTCGAAAATAGGTCCTGGTGCATAGGTGAATGGACAGCCCAAGGGGCCGAGGGGAGTAACTAGGTCGGTAAACAAAATCGCAGCATCTACCTTTAGCATGTCGATGGGCATCAGCGTAATTTCAGCAGCTAACTCTGGCGTGGTGAAGAGCGTTTGAATGGAGTTGTATTTAGCTCGAATTGCCCGATAAGGTTGTAAGACGCGGCCTGCCTGTCGCATGATCCATACTGGGGTCTTTTTGACGCTTAAGCCATTGCAGGCTCGTAAAAACAGGTTGTCGGGAGAGGTGGAATCTTTATTCATAATTTAAATGCGGATTAGCTGACTTTCCTAAAGAAGGCGGCTACCAAATAAACTCTGAGGGATTTGTGCCCGAGCTGGTCTAGCCAGTAGAATTGCTTAATTACCACGCCAAGTAATTACTAAAGTGTTTGTTGTACTATCTTAGATACCTTCAACCTACGGACTTCAGCTGGGCATCACACTTGAACAACCGATCAATGTGCGGCCTAATTGCGATGGCGTTTAGAATCGTAATTACATCAAATCTTCACTTTATAAAACGGATTGAGAAGCTTGTACGCTGTCTTGCTCTTTATTTTGCCCACTGTTATGGCATTGCCGTTTATAGATTTTCGCATCAACGCGTTTAGAGAGTTACAATTTAATGTCCGGGCTCTACCATCCATTCGGGGAGCGTGATTCGATACATAAAGACTCCCTCAATATCAGGTAAACGAACTTTGTCACCCTCCATATCAGCCTTGTATATACCCGGACTTTCTTCATCAAACCTGAAAGCTAGCAGGCGTAGAGGAGGAAGTTTTCGATCAGGCCATAAATTACCAACGTCAATGACTGTAGGCATGTTACAATCCATTGGGATTACGTCGATCTCCCATTTCCGCTCTTTTACCAAAGCTGCTCCGTTAAGTGAAATGGGGCCATGATCAACTGATCTACCATGTGTGTCTATATAGAGGTAATCATCGCAGGAAGCATAGTCTATACGGCCATCTTCGGTTTCATTTGAATAGGCAATGATACGGCCCTCGTCAGCCGAGGCCCAGAAGCTGCCGGGAGGGAGGAGGAATGTCTGATCTGCTTCTTCAATTTCCCATGAAGTGGTTCCCAAATTAGCATATATGCGCGTTTTGTTTTCGTAATCTATTTGCAGTTGTCCTTGTTCGTATGCACCTGAATGGAGTGCGTCGTTTAGGGAGGTGAAGTGACCATTTTGATGGTATCGAACCCTGCTGACAGAAGAATTTAGATATCTTTCTTGAATTTTTTGGAGCATAAAGTAGGCTTTGACTGTAGAGGGTAAGCCCCATTCATTTGCGTCTGGTAACGAAGCTGCATGACCAAATGCGGCGGTTGTGGCTATGTAGCGCAAAAAGAAACTAGATCGGCTGTTTTTTTCCTCTTGTGGTATGGTATTTCCGAAGTAGTCCTCGGGTGATCCCAAGCCAACATTAACGTGAAGTGAATGCAAATTAAATAAATCGAAGTCTACCAATACGGGTAACTTACTGGGGTTCTCTCCAACCATTTTCGCCCGAACTGCTTGGAGAAGTCCCGCGTATAGCCAATGGTTTCCGCCGTCCCCTATGCAGGACGAATGTTTGCCGATGGTAGACAAGAGATTCCTCTGCAGTTCGAGACCATTTGGTAATGTGGGTAACAAGTCAGTTGCATAGTCACAGTCGGTAAAGTCCCAAGGGGGCAACGCCGCATGCGAAGTGATATATGGAATTGCAGGCCGGAATTTGTCGACGTGTTGAGCCATGTGTTTTTCACATTGCCCCGCTGCTAATGTGGGCTTAAACAGGTGAGTACCCGAACCTGTTACGGCGGGTTGACTGTCTTCTGTAAGCGCTGTGTTGTTTGGTGTGTACTCTGGGTCAGTGGTTGCAATATGCCGGAAACCCGTTTGCAAAGACGCTTGAAAACCCAATTCGTCAAGAGCTTCTATATACTCGCCGAGCGCGTCATCACCCCCTTTGATTGGGGCAGCATCAGTAGAAAATTCAGAGGCACCTTCACCATCGTGCCAGGTTTCTGCAGGGTGATTAACGAGCAGTTTTTCGATTCCCAGTTGTTTGAGAATGCGCAGGGTTTCGTATATTTCAACATAGCTTTCCTCTGATGGCTCAAGGGTAGAAAGGGAATACCAAGGGTATGTTGCCCAAACCGGCGCTTCCGTCTGTGACGCAGCGGGAAACTCAATTCGAGGAAAGGCTTCATCAAAGCTCGTGGATACGGTTAGAACCCACCGGTCTTGTAGTGGGACTCGAACACCCTTTGTGTTTTTTGTGTAGGAGCATCCACCGTTAAGTCGTGTTTCGCGTTCGGCCTTCTCTCTATCCACTGAATAGACCGACGTTGCGTTAGTATAGTTCCAATCAACGAAGCTGGATATAAGTGTGCCTCCCGTACTCAGGAGACGGGGGTGATGATCACCAAAGTTGAAGTAGGGTATAGTAATGAGTTTTGGGCTTACTGCATCCATAACCCGGCCTAGCGTAAGGCCGCAGGCCTTACCATTGCCTCCTTCTAGTTCTACTTCGAGTGATTTGCCAACGATTTTAAACCGGTAAAGGAAGTTGGCTATTTCTTCGTCAAAAACCCATTGCCAGCGAGCCTCAACGCAGTCTTCCAGTTGTTCGCAAGAAATAAAATGGCGTTCTATCTTATCACTGTCTGCTGTATGCACTCTTCCTCCCATTTCTACAACCAATCCGCCTTCATCAGCAGGTTTTATGGGAGGGGCGCCGTTGATCTCTAATTCGAGGTCAGAGAATGTGCCATCTATTGGGGTATAAACGAAATTGATGACGGCAGAAACCGAACGACTTTCGAAGATATAGGAAATGCCCTCTTTGCGTATAGAGGTTTCTGTCTCTTCTTTTAGTGGGGCCCGAAGTGTTGTTGGGTTATTTTCCATGAAAGCAATAAGACTCCGTAAAAGGCAATGTGGGCAGTTTTGAAAGTGTCACAGTAGAATTGAATAAAGTATGTAAATCAAGGGGGAGTGTCAAGATGCCTATTGGTCAAAAGATCTGCATTCAGCAGATGTATAAGTGTTTGTTAAGATTAGGGTTGTGGAATTGCTGAGAGGGACTTCTTCGGTGTGGGATACGGCTGTTTTAGGTGGGGGGGCTGCTGGTTTAGTTGCTGCAATTTCAGCTGCTTCTGAGGGACGGAAGGTCGTATTATTCGAAAAAGGGCACAGACTTGGAAAGAAGATTCTGATCTCTGGAAATGGTCGCTGTAATATAACTAATCGCACGGCAGATGATGTTCGGCATTATCATGGGGCGGCTCCCCCGTTTATGCAGAGGGTGCTCAATTACTTTCCCCTATCTCAAACCCTTTCTTTTTTTTCTGACTTAGGTATTGAAGTTCATGAAGAAAAACGTGGACGGCTTTTTCCCCAATCCAATCAGGCTCAATCTGTTGTGGACGTCTTGGCCGATCGATTGCAACAATTAGGCGTTAAGATCTGTTTAGATACTGAAATAAACGCCGTAAATAAGGAGAATTACTTTGGGTTAGAGACTACAAAAGGACAGTTTTATGAAGCGGAAAGGCTTATCATGGCCAGTGGAGGAATCAGTGCAGGAAAAATGGGTGCTGATAGCAGGGGAATGGAAATGGCGGTTGGTTTAGGCCACGAAATGACCGAGCTAAAACCCGGTTTAGTCGCCCTAGAAAGCAGAGAGAAATATCTCCGAACTATGCAGGGGGTAAAAATTGTAGCGGAAGTTGAGCCAGACATACCTGGAAAAAATCGGGTGATTGATTGTGACGATTTACTTATTGCTTCCTATGGGGTTTCGGGGTTCACTATACTGAGTCTCAGCGCCCGCGTCGTTCCCCACCTAAAAAACGGTCCTGTGATTCTGCGCGTTAACTTATTTCCTGGAAACAGCGCACAAACTATTAGCGATATGCTTAGAAGAAGGTGGGAAAAAAATCCGCATCGGTCGCTAGAAATGAGCTTTACAGGTTTGTTAAATAAAAAACTAGTGCGATGTCTGCTAAAACACGGCGCTTTTGATGGGGAGCAGGTAGTGGGAAATATAAAAGAGCAAACGCGCAATAACATCGCTTATTTACTCACAGAATGGTCAATCCCTGTGCACAAGCCGCGTGAATTCGAATATGCCGAGGTCACAATTGGTGGGATTAAGACCGGCGCTATAAACCCAGATACTCTAGAGTCGTATGTGGTTCCAGGACTGTATTTTGCGGGAGAAATGTTGGAAGTATACGGAGATCTTGGTGGGTTTAATTTCCAGTGGGCTTGGGCTAGTGGAATGCTCGCTGGAAAAGGACTCGGCAACTGATTAGTTGACATGTTTTACGGTGGCCGCTACACTCTGATAAAATGAACAGACAAAGAGAAATAACAGGTGTCATATTGGCAGCTGGACTCTCTTCACGCATGGGTGAATTTAAGCAGCTTCTGCCCATTGGTGGTCGTCCTGCTGTGTGTAGGATTGCAAGCGTCCTCTCGGAGAATCTACGGCAGGTAATCGTCGTGGTGGGCCACCGAGCTCAAGACGTACAAGATGCTCTAAGTGAACACAACGTTAAATGCGTTATAAATAAAAATTATCGCCACGGAATGCTGAGTTCCGTTCAGTGTGCCGTGCGTGAAATGGGTCCGGGCCGAGACTATTTGTTTTGTTTGGGAGACCAGCCTTCGCTCAATGGGGACATCGTGCAGGCTGTAATTGATCGGGCACTCAGAGTAGATGCCGGGATTGTTGTGCCAACTTTCAGAGGTAAAAGAGGCCATCCCCTGTTTTTAGGACGATCCTACGGCTCCGCCATATTGAAGCTGGAGCAAGGGGTTGGGTTGAATGCCATAACGCGGACCAATCCGCAAGACACGGTGGAGGTTCCGGTAGACTATGAGGCAATATTGCAGGACATGGACACCCCCGCTGACTATGTGCGTGAGCAAGCGCGTGCAGTAAGGGTTTGAACATGGAGGATGTCATTGGTCGCCTAATTGATGAAACAGGCAGAGGGAACGCAGTGGCGCTAGCTTCTTTAGTTTGGAGCACGGGTTCTATACCAATGAGCGATAGTGCAAAGATGCTCGTAACGGAGCGAGGAGAGATCGTAGGCACAATTGGTGGCGGATGCCTAGAAGCGGAGGTCTATACCGCAGGGCAGAGCGTTCTACAATCAAATATTCCTTGCGATATGCGCTATACGATGACGGAAAAGCAGGCCGGAGAAAATGGCTTAAACTGCGGTGGAACCGTACGGATCTATACCGAGCGAATTGATGCTGCGGGAGGCGGGGAAGCCTACGCTGAAATTGAAAAAGCCAAGGCGCAGCGAGCGGCTCGCATTCTGATTACAGAATTGAATGGACAGCGGCGGTTTTTAACCGATGAACAGGGCAATATACTTTGGTCGATTGGTGACTGCCCTCTACAAGTCCGTGAGGTACTTAGAGGTGTCAAGTTTAAAAATAAAGGTGGTGGGCTAATCCTGCGTTCGCCCGACGTGGAAGAAGAGTTTTTTGTGGAACCTTTCTGGCCTCAACCCCGTGCCTATGTGTTCGGGGGGGGGCACGTAGGAGGACAGGTTGCCGCATTGGCAAAGAACGTGGGCTTTTATGTGGTCCTCATTGATGACCGTCCCTTTTTTGCTAATGAAGAGCGACACCCTTATGCCGACGAATGCATTGCAGGAGAAATAGAGAGCGTTTTTTTGTCTCTCTCTTTGGACCAGCATTCATATGTATTGGCTCTCACCCGGGGGCATCAATACGATGAGCAGGTGGTCGAGTGCGCCCTTGATACCCAAGCGGGTTATATCGGAATGTTGGGAAGTGAGCGCAAAAAAATAGTGCTGTGGAAAAAGATTTTGCAGAGAGGTGCAGATCCCGAACGACTGGGGAAGGTTTTTTCGCCTATTGGGGTCAATATTGGGGCTGATACACCAGAGGAGATTGCCGTCAGCGTTGTGGCAGAAATGGTGCGGGTGCGTCGGGGCGTGCGGAAAGAATGGAAAACAAAAAAGGCGGAGGGCATGCAATAGTGGTGGATGAATCTATTCGATATGCTGCGGCGGCCTGTCAGGTCGATCGGCCCAATCCCACTCGGCGGGCAGAAATCGAACACAATGTAGAACGGATGCTCGAAATGGTCGATATGGCGGTGACAGGCTATGAGCCGATGATGGACGTCCGACTCGTTGTGTTTCCAGAATTTGCTCATGCCGCGCCGATCTACCCAACGGCTAAGGCCCTGTGTAAACACCTAACGCTCCCCATACCAAACGAGTTTACAGACCGGTACACCAAAAAAGCCAAAGAGCACAATATCTTTATTCAAACGGGTACCTTCTTGGAAGAGCGCTCAGAGTGGCCAGGCAAGGTGTTTAATTCAACCTGCCTAATCGGCCCAGAGGGCATTCTCTATACCTATCGAAAAGTCAATCCTTGGATTCCCTGGGAGGTGCATACCAGTCCGCACGACTTGAGCGATTATGGCGATGAGCTATTTCCAGTAGCCCAAACGTCCATAGGAGGGCTAGGAGTTGCCGTGTGTTACGATTGGCTTTTCCCCGAGGTCTTGCGGCAACTAGTTGCCAACGGTGCAGAGGTGTTAATACGCGTTTCAGCCTATATGGACCCTTGGGGGTCAACGCCTCCTATGGACTGGTGGACCACGGTAAACCGGTGCAGGGCCCTCGAAAATATGTCCTACGTCGTCGCCGCAAATCAAGGCGCATCGCTGGCCCATTATGCACCCTTCTCTTGGCCCGGAGGTAGCATGGTCGTCGATTATGATGGGCGAATTTTGGCACAGGCTGATCCTGGTCCGGGAGAGAAAATCGTAGTTGCCCCACTTGATATAGGCGCATTGCGATATGAGCGAAAACGAAGGCTCGGGCATCAACCGCTGGCCCATTTGCGAACAGAAGCATACACCCTTTACGGGCAATCCTTCATGGGATCTGGACAGATGGACGTAGAAACAGACCATACAATGGAAATCAATCGACGGCGTATCGGGGAAGTGCGCACTAAGATCGACCCTGGTCCAGAGTAGAATGCCCGTGTCATATCTTTACTTTAGCAGCTTGTCTTGAGGCGTTTCTCACAAAAGCAAATTCAGCGGACGATCTCAAAATATGCTACGGTTGAGAACGAATGGGATCTGTCAGAAGCGGTTTCTCTTAAAATTGCAGAAGTCGCTGATACCTACGAAATGCTTGACCGTATGGTCGAGCAAGAAGGCCGTATGGTGCGGGTTGATCGCTTCCCCTATTGGGCTGAGGTGTGGCCCGCTTCACTTGCACTGGCGCGGTGGCTGTTTGAACGCACTCCTCCCATTGGCTCTGATTGGACCAGAGAACTTGGCTGCGGACTGGGCGTTGCGGGGTTAGCTCTTGCTGCGTTGGGTTGGAAAGTAGAAGCGACAGATTACGTGGAAGATGCGCTCGTTTTTGCCACCTATAATGCCCAAAAGAATAGACTCAGTGACCGGCACCGCGTGGCCTATCTAGATTGGAGTAACCCCGTTGGTAAGGCGTGTGATTGTCTGATTGCTTCTGACGTAGTTTACGAAAAAAAAAACCACGTTTATTTAAATCGAGTTTTGCGCGCTCTACTAAAGCCGGGCGGACGGTTTTACCTGAGTGATCCTCAGCGTCGGTCAGCAGAACGCTTTGTCGATATGCTTCTGAAGCAGAGTTATATACATCGCGTCGAAACGGTCACGCAGCGTTTGGGATCTGTCAATTATCAAGTGAATATACACGAGTTTATAAAGGGAATTTGACTACACTTCGATCAATGCTTCGAGGTGAACCTGAGTCGATTCACTCAGTCCTTTTAAGTCGTATCCCCCTTCTAATACGGAAACAAGCCTGCCCTCGCAAAGATGACTGGCCCAATCGGTAACGATCTTACTCAGGGTGCTAAACCCTTCTGTCGTTAGCCTAATGTTTCCAAGTGGGTCTCTCCAATGGGCATCAAACCCAGCTGACAGGAAGATAAAGTCGGGTTTGTATGTTCTGAGGGCGGGGCCAATGTGGTTTCTAAAGAGGGCAAAATAATCACCGTCCTCGGTCCCATAAGAAACGGGAATATTCAGCGTATAACCTAGCCCCTCTCCCAGGCCAGTCTCATCGGCAGCGCCTGTGCCAGGGTAGTGAGGGGCCTGGTGGATGCTACAAAAAAACACGTGCTGATCGCGGTAGAAGCTATTTTGCGTCCCGTTTCCGTGGTGCACGTCCCAATCCAATATCGCGATGCGTCGGAGGTCATACTGCTGCCGTAAATAATGTGCGCCAATAGCAATATTGTTGAAGAAGCAAAATCCCATGGCCTGGTCGGATTCAGCGTGGTGTCCAGGAGGGCGGACGGCACAAAACGCATTCTTCGCTTCTTCTTGCATGACCATATCAACTGCTTTGATCACTGATCCAACGCCTAATTTGACTATTCGAGGGGTGTCAGAGCAGGCATGCGTATCGGCTGAAACCGGCCATATGCTGGGTAGGGAAGAGAGGGAAGAAACCCAATGGACATAATCACGTGTATGGTTCAACTGAATAATTTCTTCAGGTGCCTCTTCGGCCTGTATCCACGATAGATCGGAAGCAATGGAGGAATGTTCGATTCTCTGTAGGATTTCTGTTAGGCGCTGGGGACGCTCAGGGTGTCCTGGATCGACTTTATGGAATGAATAATCGGGATGATATAAAAACGCGGTAGAAGTCATGATAAATTCGCAAAAATCAGGCTGAGGGAAAGCAGGCGGCTATGGCCTGTTGGCCAAGGGTGCGGATATCATCGGCTATCAACCTATCTTCAAGACCTGCGTGATCAAACCATTGCATAGACTCTGATTCTCTAGGGTTTATAGCGGCTGTTCCATCCACTAAACGAGCAAAATAGATCAGGTCGATGTGCTGATGGTCTGGACTTATATTTTCGAGTAAAAGACAAACGGGCTGGTGTAGCACTTTGACATTATCACATTGACGCTGTCCTCCAAGGATTTGAACGGTTAAGCCAGTTTCTTCTCGTACCTCGCGGAGTGCGGCTTCTTCCGGCAGTTCGTTGGGGTCTATGTGGCCACCGGGAGGGAGCCAAGCTCCTACTTTTTTATGCCAAAGGAGTAGCGTTTTTTGCTGATCGACAACAAATGTGGTAGCGGTAAAATCACGGGTGATGAGTGACAAATGATTTTCCTCTCTTGGGGTGCACTGAGAATGTAAAAGATTTTAAGCAGTAGTGAAAAGTGCCGATGTTTTTAAGATACAAACGGATCAGAAGGAAAATTTGGGATTTGCACAAAACGGATCCTCGATTTTGGACAGTAATTATAAATTACCCGTCGGCAATGACCCCCAGAGGTTTTCGTTGTATTCTGATAGAGAGGGTAGTTTTGGGGGGAGCGTACGAGGCGAAACTGTTGAAGAAAGACCGGGGTGCTTGGTCGAACAGGCTAAGCATTGGTAGATATTTTAAGCCTTTCTTACATTGTGTGCATTGGTATTTGAATCGCAGCATGGCAACCCAACGGTGAGAAGTGACTCTTTCTTATTTGTTTAACGGAACTCTTTTAGATCGGTTAGTCGCCCAAAAGTTATTTGGCCGGAGTGAATCTAGGCCGTCCGTTTCTATTTTTGATCTTCTTAAAGTTCCGCAAAAAACACTTATCGTGCCTTGTGACAAACCTGGTGGACTTATGAAGGCAGCCCCCTTTGTTGAGTCTATTCGCCAAGCCTATCCACAATCTGATATTCGGATCCTCGTTAGCGAGGATCGGATGCAGTTAGCCGCTCTTATCCCTTTTGTAGATGAGGTTATATCGGGCCCATTGCACACTTCCCTCTGGTCAAAACAGGTAAAAAAATTGTGTTCACAACTCAAGAGTGAACAATTTGATCTGGTTTTTTGTTTGGGGACTGATTGCAGTCTTAGAAATGCGGCTATTGCGGGTGCAAGTGGGAGCCGATTACAGATAGGATTTGCTCGAGGCGACTTGCAAGTTTTCAATTTTGAACTGGCATTGTCAGGGAAGACCAATTCGGATGAAGATGCACACCGGCATATGTTGAGCGTGATAAATCTGGCCTATGAAAATAGCTGGCGGTGGTCGGTTGCCCTCGACGCGGGGAGCGAAAATAGGGCACTCAGATCGAGTGAGGAGACCGCTCGCTCATTCGCGCTCGATTTAGCGGATAGCACCGAGCAACGGTGGAACAAGAAACAGCTTAATGAAATACTCCAGCACTGGGTTTCCAACGGTTTCGAACCGGTAATTTTCTTTTCTCTCGCAGAGGATAAAAAAGTCCGTTATCTTAGGAAAACACATGGACAGCATTTGCGGGTAGTTGACAAGCGTGAAGGTGCTGTTGCGGCAACTTTGCTGAAGTCCTGTAACGGTTTAATTGCCTTAAATACGGATTACCTTCATCTGGCCGTTGCGCTTGGGATACCGACTGTAACGCCGGCTCGCCCCGAAATGGTTCGGTGTCTCGATCCCGTGCAAAAAGACCTCCACGCTTTTGTAGAGGACGAAAAGGGGACAGCATTGGCTGAAGCCTTAATCTGCCTACAGGAGTGAGTTTGACGGCATGTAAAGACCTAAAATATGCGAGGAAAGAGGAAAAGGGAATGAACGGAGAAATGGTTGAACCAGACCGCACGATAATGATTATTTCGATTATCGGACTTGTTGTTATTTGGGGCAGCTTTTTTTACCATAAATTCGTGCAGGGAGGAGAGGCTTCGACCGGAGATTCGGGAGTGTCAGAGAGCGGTGGACAAGCCTCTGATGCAGGAAGCGGTGCAAAAAAAGCTAAAAATAAGAAAAGTAAATGCTAAGCCTTTTACGAGGCCTTAGTCTTCATAGGTGAACACATGGCGACTGAAGTAGTAATGCCCAAACTGGGATTGACGATGGAGATCGGTACGATCGGTTCCTGGCTTGTAGAAGAGGGGGCTCCGGTAGAAAAGGGCCAACCCATCCTTGAGATAATAACAGACAAGGTTACCATGGAAGTGGAAGCCCAAGTAGACGGAATTCTAGTCAAAATGCTATACGGGGAAGGGGAAGAGGTAGCCGTCTCCGAAGTAATTGGGCTTATAGGTTCAGAGGGTGAAGAAGTAAGAGAATATACCCAGAGCGGTGCTGCTAGGGATGACGAAGATCATAGCGATGCCAAGACCCCACAAGAAGTATCTATTCCCCCTAGTTTAGCAAACACAACCAAGGAGTGTGAGCCCGTATTTGATCAAGGAAAGGGGCCCCACCGAGCCTCTCCCAAGGCGCGTAAAATAGCGGCTGAATTAGGCGTCGATTTGGGGTCCATACCGGGTTCTGGTGCTGGTGGACGCGTAGTGAGTGCCGATTTAGAGAATCTGCAACCGGCTTATAGTCCAGTCGAAGAACGGGTTGATGGCAGAGCCTCAGACCGTCTCGCAGAGACCGTTCCTACCGCAGATGGTGCCTTAATTACCCTGAATGCCGCCGAAAAAATCGCGGCTCAGCGCCTTACCGAAAGCTATCAAGACACTCCGCACATACACATTGCTATGGACGTATCGGCAATTTGGCTGGAACAGTTCAGACAGGGATATCGTCTCGAAGGGAAGAAAGTCTCTGTCAACGACTTCATCATACAGGCTGCAGCCCGCGCCCTGAGAGATTTTCCCCGTATCAATAGTCACTATCAGCCAGGAGGATATTCTCTAATGCGTGACGTGCATATTGGCGTTGCTGTTGCGGCCGACCAAGGACTTGTAGTGCCAGTTGTACGCAATGCGGATAAAAAGTCCGTTGAAGGGATCGCTGCCGAATCGGCCCGTCTGGTTGACCAGGCTCGGCGGGGGAGCTTAAGTCTTGACGATATGCAGGGAGGCACTTTCACCATTTCAAACCTGGGAATGTTTGGTGTTTCTAACTTCACGGCCATTATCAATCCGCCTCAAGTTGCCATACTGGCTGTGGGAGCAATTGAAAAGCGGGTAGTTGCCTTAGAGGGAGATGCCTTCGCTGTCCGTCCCCAGATGACACTCACGATGGCTGCGGACCACCGCGTTGTAGACGGAGCATTAGCGGCCCGTTTCTTAAGTCGACTCCGTGAGATCTTAGAAACGCCTGGTTTGCTCGGCTAGTGGGTTAAGTGCTGAGTATGGGGGAAGAGCGGCTACAGTCTATACGCGAATTAGTTCGTTTGACCTACCAAGATCCGCGCGTAGTTGCGCGTTATACGGAAGTAGGCCTGTGGCCGGCTGAGGAAACGCTGGTTTTAGAGTACGTCGCGGATGATGCTCAAGTTTTAGACGTCGGCTGCGGGGCGGGAAGAACGAGCGTGCCCCTGTGCGAAATGGGATTTTCTGTTACGGCTATTGATTTGAGTCCCACCATGGTGGAACTGGCAAAAGAGGTCGGACAGGCCTGTCAAGTCGACATAGACTTTCGCGTAATGGACGTGATGGATCTAAGCTTGGCATCATCAACGTTTGAGTTTGTTCTCTTTTCCTATAACGGGTTTGAACTACTGCCCGGGCGCGACGGTAAAGAGCGGGCACTGCGTGAGATATTTCGAGTTCTCAAGCCCGGTGGCCACTTCATATTTTCCTCTCATTCACCGTTTGCCCTAAACCAATTTGCCCTGCTGCGTCTACGCACTTTCGCAAAGTTTATCCTTGGAAAGGTGCTGAGTATACCTATGAGAGAGCAGGAATTTGGCGAGCGCTTTAGCGATCAAGACGATGAAGAAGTGAAGTATATACACATACTTCCTCCCTTTAAGGTCATGGAGATGTTGAGGGCGGTAGGCTTTGAAATTAGCTGTCACAATACGCGACGAAGAATAGAGCGACAGGGAGCTTGGCGGTGGTGGAGTGTATTTGAAGATGGCGAACGTATGTACGTGGCGCAGAAACCGCTTTAAAGGGAACGATTTTGGGGGCATGAACCAAGTAAAGTGAACACCAAAACGAGTTTTAAAATGTCTCTTCCTTGACCAGCCCCTACCTTCCCGTTATTTTCACCGTTGACTCTTAATGTAGCACACAAGTTTTTCTAATTCAACTTTCTTTGAATCTATGTTTTCGGCCTTTGAGTAGGTTGCTGGCCTTCGGACAGAGTGGAATCCTCGCATGAAAATCGAGAAAAAAACGCAGTTATCCGTCGCCTATGGCATACTAATTCTGCTCTGCCTACTCAGTCTGAGCAATTTCTTTGAAAACCAAGTAGACCGAGTGCCCTACAGCCAATTTCGCCAGTGGGTTACTAATGGTCAGGTCGCGGAGTGTATTATTGGTAGCGACTCAATTCGAGGGAAGGCACTGATTGCGGGGGCAGAGCGCGGGTTTGTTACGGCTCGGGTAGACGATGCCGGCCTGATTGATCTGTTAGAAGAGAACCAAGTTCGCTATTCTGCACAGGTAGAGAATACTTGGTTGACTACTTTGCTTTCTTGGATCCTTCCGGCAGTCTTTTTTGTCGGAATTTGGATGTTTATGGCGCGACGAATGGGCGGTGGGTCGGGTGGCCTAATGTCCATAGGCAAGAGCAAAGCCAAAGTGTTTATGGAAAAGGGCACAGGTATAACGTTCGATGATGTTGCTGGTATTGACGAGGCTAAAGAAGAGCTCGAAGAAATTGTCGATTTTCTTCGCACCCCTGAGCGCTTTCAAGCTCTTGGAGGGCGCATTCCACGCGGAGTGCTGTTGGTCGGCTCACCCGGGACGGGAAAAACACTGCTAGCTAAGGCAGTAGCAGGTGAGGCGGGTGTTCCTTTCTTTTCTATCAGTGGCTCAGATTTTGTGGAGATGTTTGTCGGTGTTGGAGCTGCCCGTGTGCGCGATCTTTTCGAACAGGCCAAAAAACATGCTCCCGCTATCGTCTTCATTGACGAACTAGATGCCCTTGGCAAAGCGCGCGGTCCAGGATCATTTGGCGGACACGACGAAAGGGAGCAAACGCTTAACCAATTACTAACCGAACTAGATGGCTTTGATACCAATGCGGGTGTAATTCTCATGGGCGCCACGAATCGTCCCGAGATTCTCGATCCCGCACTTTTACGCCCCGGTAGGTTCGATCGTACCGTAACGGTTGATCGTCCGGATGTGAAGGGAAGGGAAGCAATCTTAAAGATACATGCGAAAGATGCTGTCCTTGCGCCCGAAGTGAATTTGCAGCGGCTCGCAATGCGTACTCCTGGATTTGCTGGAGCAGACCTGGCTAATGTGGTGAATGAAGCAGCATTACTTGCTGCACGCCGGGAAAAAAAGGCCATAACCATGGACGAACTGGAAGAAGCTGTAGAGCGATCTGTCGCAGGGCTAGAGCGCAAAAGCCGAGTACTTAATGAGAAGGAACGCAAAATCGTGGCCTATCATGAGGCTGGGCATGCCCTTGTAGGCGAAATTCTGCCGGAGGCCAATCCAGTTCAGAAGATTTCCATTGTCTCCCGCGGCGTTGCTGCGTTGGGATACACGCTCAACATGCCTACTGAAGACCGTTATCTTATGACGCGAGAAGAACTAGAAGATACCCTCTCGTCCATACTTGGTGGGCGGGCCGCAGAAGAGATTGTGTTCTCTGAGATTTCGACGGGCGCTTCTAACGATCTTCAGCAGGCCACGAATATGGCCGAGCGAATGGTCAAAGAATACGGCATGAGTGAACGACTGGGACTAGTCGCTCACAGAGAAGACCGCGGCCAACAGCAATTTCTGGGAGGAAATGGTGCAGATCGTGCTTACAGTGAAGAGACGGCCCGCGCCATTGATGAAGAAGTAGGTCGAATCATTCGCCAAGGTTACCAGCGAGCAAAAACCATCTTAGAACAGCAGCGAGATTCTTTGGAGAAGGTTGTTCAGATACTCTTCGAAAAAGAGGTTATGGATGGTGATGAGCTCAGGCAAGTGCTTCGCGAAGCGGGTGTGAAGTTGAACGAGCAAAAATCGACCCCGCAACAGGATCAGACAGACATTCAAGAAGTGCCTGCACCGACCAATGGAAGTACTGATCACCCCACGGTTGAAGAACCTCCAGTCTGAGATTCTTAATCTTCTACCTCTGCAATAACTTCTAGCTCAACAGATGCGCCTAAAGGTAAAGATTGAACTCCTACCGCTAGGCGGGCATGTACTCCACGCTCGCCAAGTATTTCGGCAATGAGGTCAGACGCTCCATTTACCACCTGTGCCTGTCCCGTGAAGCCCGGTGCACTGCTAACATATCCTCCGATGCGTAAAATTCTTACAGAGTCTAAAGACCCTGTCTCTACTTCGAGTATACTTAGTGCATTCAACGCGCAAAGGCGGGCTGCCTCTTGACCCTGGTCGACTGTAATATCTTCACCGACGATTCCTCCGTGATGGACTACGCCTTTCACTAAAGGGAGTTGCCCAGATACAAATAGCAGGTTACCGCTTCGGGTGGCTCTTGTATATGAACCGGCCGGTTGGGGTGGTTTAGGTAGCGTTAATCCCATTTCTTTTAGTCTGGCTTTCGCACTCATTAATTCATCTCCTTCGATCAGTCATTTTTAAATAGTGAGTAGAGTAATATGTGCGCCGGATCAAAATTGAGTCAACGGGCAAGAGAAGCAGGGCGCAGTTTATGGGAAAGATAAAACCTTGAGATCCTCATTTATAAGTCTATTTGAATTGCTAAAGATTTCGGACTTTACCCGTCTATGGCTTTCCAATGGAATGTGGTGGCAAGCCATGTGGATGGAAATGCTTATAGTAGGATGGCTAGGGTTAGAGCTAACCGATTCTGCTTGGTGGGTTTCAGTGTTGGGTTTTTACCGTTCGATACCTCTCTTTCTTATTGGTCCCTGGGGGGCGTTGGTTATAGATCGCTTTCCTAGAAGGCTTCTCTTAAGCGTATTTCAGGGATTGGGATCTATGGCAGCTTTGTTGGTTTTGTTAGCTTTTCTCAGCGATTCGCTGAACTATGTTCAGCTCGCTCTCTTTTCTTTCATACAGGGCGTCATATGGGCGCTGGACTGGCCAACCCGCAGAGCGATAATTCCCGATTTGGTTGGCAGAGAGCGAGTTGTAGATGCACTGGTTTTAGAAAATGGAATTCAGAATGTGACTCGGATTTTAGGTCCCATAAGTGGGGGCATTGCCCTTGAATTGCTTGGAGTGGGGGGCGGATTAGCCCTGCTTTCGGTATTGGGCTTTGGCAGCTTTGTTCTGCTTCTGGGCATCACTTCGTGTTCACAAGCTCCCACTGTTGAAGGAAGCTTCCGAACGGTTATAGATACGACGCGCCAGGGTTGGAAATTTGTGCGAACCAACCGGAAAATATGGGGCGTTTTTCTCATTACTATCTTTATGAACGTGTGGGCTTTCCCGTACATGAATTTGTTGCCTGTTTTTGCCCGCGATATCCTTGGTCAGGGTCCTATCGGATTGGGATGGTTGGGCGCTGCTCACGGCATAGGGGCTACGGCCGGCCTTTTAATAATCCATTGGGGAAGAAAACGGCTTTCAAACGAGTGGTTATTCTCGGGTGGATCTCTCCTCTTGAGTTTTGGATTGATCCTTTTTTCTACGTCAACCTCTTATCATTTATCTCTCCTACTCTTGTTTATTTCGGGGTTAGGTCAGGCGGGTTTCAGTATTATGCAGAGCAGCATTATATTGGTTGAATCAACGGAAGATATGAGATCTAGGGCGATGGGCGCGCTCGTGCTTGCTATAGGGGTAGGCCCTTTGGGAAGGTTACAGAGTGGATCGATGGCTGAAGAGCTAACGGTTTCATGGGCCGTGGGGATTATGGCCCTTGCGGCACTTATAGCCACCTTGGGCACAATGGGCTATTTAAAGGGTTTTATCCGAGGTCGAAGTTAGGGCGTTTGACGGTTAGAGAAGCTTCCGCTATATTGCGCGAAATTTTATATGGGAGAAAATAGCCATGATTCAGTCTGTGATAGCGGCACAGCTTTATACGCTACGTGAATTTACAAAAACAGTTGAAGATATCCGTTCCACTTTTGCTCGAGTCCGAGCATTGGGGTATGAAGCGGTTCAAGTTTCCGGTATGGGGCCTATTAAACCCGAAGAACTCAAGCGTATTGCAGAGGAGAGCGAGCTCAGGATTATTGCCACTCATATTCCGTATCAGCGGATTGTAGATGAAGTAGAGGAAGTAATACGCGAGCATATAATGTGGGGGTGTCGCCACGTGGCGATTGGTGGGTTGCCGCCAGAGTTTAGAAATGAAGAGGGCTTCAACCGGTTTGCTCGAGAAGCTTCTGAAGCAGCAAAGCCCTTAATCCAAGCAGGATTAACGTTTAGCTATCACAATCACAGCTTTGAATTAGAGCGGTTTGGTGGGCGAACTGCTCTCCGGACTTTGGTCGAGGAAAGCGATCCAGAAACCTTTTCGTTTGAAATCGATACCTACTGGATACAGCATGGTGGAGCAAACCCGACAACCTGGTTACACGATTTAAAAGGTCGGATGCACGTCGTGCATTTGAAAGATATGGCAATGGAAGGGAGCAAGCAGCTTTTTGCGGAAGTAGGTGAAGGGAATTTGGAGTGGGACGCGATTCTAAAAGCGTGTAAGGCTGCAAATATTGAATGGTATATCATAGAACAAGATACGTGTATGGGCGACCCATTTGATAGCCTAAAAAAGAGTCTTGATAACCTTAGAGCTATGGGGTTGCATTAGGACTGGGTGTGAATGCCGATATGCTGCAAACGACATTAAGGTGTGATTCAATAAAAAAAAGGGGAAACTTACGCGGTGAGCTCATTGGACTGTTTTACACTCAAAGATCAAATAGTAGTCGTTACGGGCGCAGGTCGAGGGATAGGCCGAGTTATTGCTAAAGATGCGTTTAAAAGTGGTGCTAAGTTGGCCGTAGGAAGTCGTACGACTGCCGAGTTGAAAACGCTAAAAGGTGAAATAGAAGGAGCTGGTGGCGAATGTATGATGGGTTCGCTGGACGTAACCCAGGTTAGATCTATCCGTCAGTTTCTCGACGGCGTAATTGAACATTACGGCCGCATAGACGTCCTGATTAACAATGCTGGGTATAATAAGCTGGCGAAGTTGGTTGACTACGATGAGGCGCTCTACGATTTGATCGTCGATGCCAACCTAAAAAATGTATTTTTCTGTAGCCAAATTGCCGCTAAGCAGATGATAGCACAGGGAAATGGAGGAGCGATCGTCAATATATCATCGCAGGCAGGAGTCGTCGGTGCCCCAGAGAGGGGGCCTTATAGCGGTGCTAAGGGGGGGGTCAATAATATGACCCGCACGATGGCTGCCGAATGGGCAGAGCACGGTATTCGCGTAAACGTAGTTGCGCCTACCGTAACGCGTTCTCCTATGGCTGAACAGGCGATGAGTGATAGTCAGGCCTTCTCAGACGCCGTAAAGACAAAGAATTTGCTGAGAGGAGATCTGGCAGAGCCTGAAGAAATATCCGCCCCGGTGATATTTCTTGCTTCTCCTGCGGCCTCTATGATAACTGGCCATACGCTGGTGGTGGACGGGGGGTGGACTATCGTTTAAGCGGTTGCTTGAACGACTCAACCTTTTATCATCTTGTCAACGGGGTGGTTTTTTCTAGCAGGGGAAGGTAGCTTTTGAAGCGTTTATCCAGACTGAGCGTTAGCGTCTCCCGTCCCTGTTTAAGAGCGCCCAACGCGCCCCCTTTGCGCTGGACAAGATACACAAAGAGATCTACGAGATGTAGGGCATCAGAGACTGCTATTTGCTCTGGCTTGAGTGAATTTTCGCCTATATTGTGATAGTTGCCCAGAGGCAGGGCTACGGCTCCCGTTTGCAGTCCCTGATGGACCATTGGAGTCGCCTCACAGGACCCCGAATCCATAAGCTTTCGCTGGTAACGGAAAGAAGATTGGGTCTGCAGCTCTTCTGCGCAGGCGGCAAGTGCTGCTGTTACTTCAGGATTGAAAATGCTCATGCGATCTCCGACGCGAATGATGGGCCCAACACCCATTTGAGCACCGGCCTTCACGCTAGAACACTCAATATTTATGTATAGTGCTTCTGAATCTAAATAGTTTTTTTTCAGCGCTGCGAGCGTTCCAATAAACCCCACTTCTTCAGCACGGGTAAGTAGCAAACCTGCTCGTGTGGGAACTTTCTTTATCAGAAGCTGATCCAAAAAAGTGAGTCCTACTGAGGCCCCAACAAGGTCGTCGCAGGCTAATGCATGTAATCTGTTTCCTCTGAGGCGCCAAGCGGGAAGGTCCCACGTTGCAAAAGTTCCCGGTGAGGATGGAAAATAGGTGATAGGATGGGTCGTTTCTACAGTAGCTAATGTCCGATGTTTTCTCCCTATATCTACACGAACTATACGTCCTCTCAATGCTCGTTGATTTTTTGGCAATGCCGTATTATATATCCGAACCCCTGTATTTTTGAGGAGAGCAGGTATCACGCCTCCGTAAAGACCAAACTGCAACCGAGTTGTCGTGATTTGTTCGTGAAAAATTAGGCCTGGGTGGTCCAGATGGGCGGTTAGGATTAGGCGAGGATGTCGCTTGGAGCGTGTTCCGTTATAATTTAAAAGTATGTTCCCGTTTTGATCTTGATGCATGCATAACTCAGGCCGACTTCTGGCATATTCTTGAACATATTGTATTGCAAACTTTTCGTGAAAGGGGGCTGTTGGGCTGGAAACTAAGGCGCGAGCTATAGGTATAAAATCAGATTTGTTTATCATGGTTGCTTGACCTACTGGAATAGAGTCTGTTTTTAGATTACAATAGTAATTGCTTACAGGCTTGGTGTGAAGTAATTTAAATCGTGGAGGGGGCAAGGCGAAAGGTCTTTTGCGGCGATTTATTCCCGAAGAATACAATACCTACCTACAGGGCAGGACAGAATCCTTATTTGGTAAAGAGGATCTGTATCTCCGCCCTAGAGCGTTTGTTGTTGGGGCATTTTTAAGTTTTTTTCTGGCCATTGGAGCACCCTATGCGAATATGATAATTCGCGGTACTTACATGGCACGAGATTTTAGCACCCCTGGTGCTATTGCGCTCTTTCTAATCTTAGTTGGCCCTATAAATGCAATTCTTAAATGGGCTGGCCAAAGCTTGAGTCGATCACTCGCCGTTTCTGCTTGTATTGGTTCGGCTTTTTTCTATACCTACGGCGGTTTATCTACGTGGGATGTTTACTCTCCAGGTTCACATTTTTTTCTTATCTCGCTACTGCTTTCTGTTGGGAGCGTTTGGGCATGCGCCCAAGGACGTCAGGGAATTGGATTAAATAGGGCTGAACTAATAGTAGTGTATGCAATGTTATTGATCGTCTCGGCGCTGTGTACTATGGGGTTGAGCGAACAAATACTGCCTATAATAACAGCCATTTTCTATTTTGCATCTCCGGAAAACAAGTGGCAGGAAAAGCTCTTTCCCATTATCGGAGATCAAACTACACTAGTTCATGACGGAGCCGAAAATAAGTCATTTTACGAAGGGGTTGAGTCGGGAGAAACGATCCCTTGGGAAAGCTGGATTGAGCCACTATGTTGGTGGGGCATTTTCCTACTTGCCCTATACATTACCATGGTCAGCATTGCCGTTATATTGCGCAGGCAGTGGATGGAGCGGGAGCGTTTGAGCTACCCCATGACCCAAGTCGCCCTATCAATTGTTCAGGACGAAGATGGGACGCATTCGTGGAACCGTTTTTTTCGTCGGCGATCCATGTGGCTTGGAGCCATGTTCCCCTTAATAATAGGCAGTATAAAGGCGCTCCACCGATATGATCCTGCTTACCCCGTGATCGGACTCTTGTGGTATCTGCCTTTTGTTGGAAAGCAGTCGCTTCGTCTTGACATCAGTTTTTCCATGATTGGGTTCTCCTACTTCATCAATACGCAAATCGCGGCGGGACTCTGGTTTTTTCATTTGCTTTC
>CAXGPR010000049.1:0-27599 GCA_964011675.1 uncultured bacterium | reverse complement strand
CTGTTGTTGGCCAAGTCGGCGTCTACCAGCGTATCCCAAAACCACTCTGCACCGCGACGCCAATCAATTAGCAGATCTTTGACCAAGAAAGACCCGACAATCATCCTTACCCGATTGTGCATCCAGCCCGTTTTCCACAGTTGACGCATACCCGCGTCCACTAAGGGATATCCTGTTTTTCCAAGCTGCCAGGCACGCAGACCATCCTGGTCTTCACACCAAGGAAAAGAGGCGAACTGCTCGCGCAGCGGATGCCGATCTAAGTAGGGAAAATGATACAGTAAATGGTGAGAAAATTCTCTCCAACCCAGTTCTCTTAAGAATGAGGAAGCTCCTTCACCGCGCACAGTGCGCAGCGCCGAGGTAATTTGGCGGGGACTTATTTCACCAAAATGCAGGTGGGGAGACAAGCCCGAAGTCCAGCGCTCAGCTGGTTGATCTCGCCCTTCTGCGTAGTGCACTACCGAATCCGATAGAAAGCGATTTAATGCGTCATGGGCTCCTTTTTGCCCAGGCTGCCATACCGCGCGCAGCCCAGTCGCCCAATCAACATTTGGCAGCAAGTCCAGCTCAGACAGTGTGAGGCTATTAGCGGGCATTAAAGGAGACGGAAGGATGTGAGGGACCGGAGAAACGCTGTCGTCTACTCCTTGCTGTAAACAGCGTTTCCAAAACGGCGTAAACACCTGATAAGGATTACCCTGCCCTGTAGCGACGGTTCCAGGCGTGAAGAAGAGTCCATTGTGGCTTGCACACACTTCAATCCCAGCTTTCGCGCACGCGTTTTCTACCTGCACTTCTACTGCGCGCGCGGTGGGCTCGATGCGCCGCTGGAAGTATATGCACTGTGCCCCGACTAAACGCGCTACGTCTGCCAGCACTTCCGGCGGGGAACCGCGCTGGACATGCAAACGACTACCTCGGTCTCTAAGATTAGATGAAAGAGATTCCAACGAATTGTGAAGCCACCATCTGCTAGCCGATCCCAGCGACCAGTTTACTATTTCATCATCATCATGGACATACACTGGCACCACGCGCTGATTTCGACGACACGCTTCAGCTAGGCCTGCATGGTCATCTATGCGTAAGTCACGTCTGTACCAAACGATGGCAGTGGGGCTGCTCACAACCGCTCCTTGATCCATCTCAACAGGGAACCAACAACCGGCATGTAGGCGAATAGGCCGCCTGCAGCGTCCCAGAAGTCACGGTGCAATAAGACTTTCCCCTCGTGATTAAAGCGGATTTGGCTCATGCCCTCAGACTGAGTCCAATCGCCGTTATTCAAATTTCGGAACTTTATGTCCATCACCCATCGGAAGTAGTAATCTACTCCGGAGCGAGCCACGTCCAGCACCTCAATTCGAACCGTTTCTGTCGCTTCTAGGCTCTTCGCTAAGTAGTGAGCAATTTTTTTGTTTGAATTCATTTCTTTAATTGTGTCATTAAAGTAAGCTTCAGAGGCATACACAGCCTGGACGCTATCGGCGATAGTTTCTGGATTCCACTCTCGTAAAAACTCAGTGAAGCGGGCGATGGCCTGCACTTCTTCTGTGCTCCCTGCCGAAAAACCATTTCCCAGAGCTATTGCGGTCTGCTCTAATGCTTGACTATACGACACTTCACGATCCTCCCCTGCGCAAACCGCTCGTGCGACGCAGCAAGCTAACGCGCACACGAAAACTCCAAATGCAGAAAGCGACTTCATGTGTTAGTTAATGGAAACTTCAAATTCCAGACTTTCCAAGTGAGAGCGCATTTTTTGCAAGGCACGATTGCGTAACTGTCGCACGCGCTCGCGCGTGACTCCCATTTCTCCGCCAATTTCCTCCAGCGTCTTGCAGGACGATCCTTCCAAACCGAAGTAGTCGTTAATGATTTGTACTTCACGTGGTTCGAGCGTGCGCAGACTTTCGCCCAACACTTCTACAAGTTCTTCGGGATCAACACCGTTGTTGTCTCCACCAATGGCGAATGCTTCCAGCGTGGGAGTTTCTTCACCCTCAAAGAGAGGCGCATCGAGCGACATGTCTTGTAGACCTGCCTCCAGTGCATTTCGCAGGCGATCTGACGTCATATCCATTCGATCAGAAACTTCAAAGAATGTGGGCTGTCGTCCTAAAGCCTGACTCAGTTCAGACGTCTCGCGCTCAACGGCATGTTGATCATGAATATGACTCATAGGTAGACGTGCCGCCCGAAAATCACGCGGTAAGGCCTTCAATATCGCCTGGCGAATCCACCACACTGCATATGTAATGAACTTGAAACCACGCGTTTCATCAAACTTATTAACTGCCCGAATCAGCCCCATATTCCCCTCGGCAATAAGATCCATGAGTAAAGGACCGTCTTGAGGGCAATATTCGCGTGCAACGCTTACTACGAAGCGGAGATTAGCTTTCACCAACTTTTCTAGTGCCTCTTGATCACCGCTACGTATCTTTGAGAAGAGCTCAATTTCCTCTTGTCGTTTCAGAGGCTGATTGTTTTTGATTTCATCCCAGTACACGTCCAGGATGTCGCTGCTTCTGTTTTTAGTATTGCGAACTTCACTCATCACGTGCCTCCTTAAAGTTAGACAAAACATAGATTATTAATCATTACCGAACACAAATTAAACACATGTCTACCTTTTGTCAACATTTTTTTGATATAATTGCATTTTTTTTATTTGACAAACAACGGTTTCGTAACTATCTGATAGTATGCCTAATGAAAAAAATTACACAATGAAAGTGGTGACCCAGCGCACAGGGTTGACCCAGCACACGATTCGAGTGTGGGAAAAGCGTTACGACGCAGTCACTCCAGAGCGCACGCACACCAATCGCCGCCTCTATTCTGAAGATGACATTGAACGACTCTTGTTGTTGCATAGAGCCACGACCCAAGGGCACAGCATAGGGCGCATTGCGCCTCTGTCAGACGACGAACTTAAAACCCTTATTAACGAGCACTCTCCTCTCGCTGTTCTTACGAAGGCTAATGCCACACCACTCCCTATCACGCCCCCGGACACAACTGCAGAATCATCGGTTCAACGGTGTTTAAATGCCATAGCATCCATGGACAGCAATACTCTCACGCGCGAACTGATGGATGCAGAGATCGCGATGGGACGGAACCGCTTACTGACCTCTGTAATAGACCCTATAATGAATAGAGTGGGAGAAATGTGGAGCGAGGGAACTCTGCGCGTGGCAGATGAGCATTTAGCAACTTCGGTTATACGCACATTCTTAGGCACATTGCACTCCAACAACCGCGCCCCTCAAGGGGCCCCCGTGCTCGTTGCCACGACGCCAGCAGGACAATGGCATGAAATTGGCGCACTTTTAGCAAGCTTGACAGCACAAAGCGCAGGGTGGAACACATTATACATGGGACCGAACCTACCGGCTGAAGAAATCGCAGGGGCGGCAATTGCCCATTCAGCCAGCGCCGTAGCACTAAGCATTATCTACCCCGGTGACGATAGCTTGCTAAGCACAGAACTGTTTAAGATCCAGCGCGCTCTGCCTGCCATACCACTCCTTATTGGCGGCCGCGCTGCAGCGCATTACAAGTCGACGATCAATGAAATGGGCGCGATGTATATAGAGCAACTTGCATTAATGCCTGAAATGCTCTCAGAAATCACTTCGTCTAATTTCTATTAGACAAAAGGTTGACAAATCGTAGACTAAAGATAAAATCAGGGCAACTGTTAACTTATAGCGCAATTCAGCGCAACGTTAAGGAGATTGTCATGAAAACCGTTCGCTTTGCTCTTTCGGCATTTTCTGTCGCCAGTTTGTTATTTTCCGTTGCCCCTGCACAGGCTCAAGACAAGGATATTGTCGATACCGCCGTGGAAGCAGGAACGTTTAACACGCTAGCCGCAGCACTCACCGCCGCAGACTTGGTCGAGGTCTTGAAGGGAGAAGGACCTTTCACCGTTTTCGCACCTACAGACGAGGCTTTCGCCAAATTACCCGAAGGCACGGTTGAGTCACTGCTTTTACCTGAGAACAAGGATCAGCTTGTTGCAATTCTGACTTACCACGTGGTAGCTGGTTCTGTGACTTCAGATCAGGTCGTCACATTGGACTCTGCAGCAACAGTTAATGGTGCTTCGGTCTCAATCACCGCTTCAGACGCAGGTGTAAAAATTGATGACGCAAATGTAACCGCCGTTGATGTCTTGGCCAGCAACGGCGTAATACATGTCATTGATGCCGTCATTCTCCCTCCAGCAGGTCCAACTGCCGTTGAAAGTTCTTCCTGGGGCACAGTGAAAGTAGAAGCAGTCCGTTAGTAAATCAGATTACGAAATAACTTCATCGCACAAAACCGCTAGCGCACATGGCATTGCGCTGGCGGTTTTTGCGTTCTAATGACATATTGCGCTTTATTATATGTCATGGAAGGCGAATACTTATCCTTAACACCAAACATAAGCGGCGCGGTCGCTTTTGCTGCAGCTTACTTTGTAGTGGGCTTTCCGCTAAAGTTGATTGGCGGCGCGCTCTACCACCAACGCTGGTCACAAAAACTGCTATTTTACACGATCGTACCGTTTTACTCCCCTCGATCTTGGGAACAGAGCCCTACTCGAGCCGCAGGAGATTTGTCTTTCGCCGGTCGGACTGCGCTACAGTGGCTTCTCATATGCTTCTGCATATACGCGATCTATTGGCATATAGTAGATCGCTATGCCCCGTCTGGATTTATCCGAGCCTACATGGCATTCCCATGCTTTTACGTCATCACCGAAACAATGGGGGCGATATTTCGCCTGTTATTTCTGCGAAGTGGACGCCTTATCTGCCCCGTGCACAACCGTCCACTGTTAGCTCGCTCCCTAGCTCATTTTTGGGGAAGTTGTTGGAATCGTTGGGTAGGCGAGTGGTTGCGCCACATCTTTTTCTTCCCTCTCATGCGCCACCCGCGCCTCGGGCTATTTGCAGCTTTTATCGCTTCGGGGATATGGCATGAGTTGATATTAACCGTACCTCACTATTTCATGGGATATTCAGTCCAATTCGGACCTATGGCAGCCTATTTCTTGATACAAGGCATTGCGCTGCTTATAGAACCTCGTCACTGGGACCACCGCCTGCAGCGCACATACATGTATGTAGTTGTAATTGGTCCCGCCCCCTTAGTCGCAAACGATGCCTTTTTAAATGCTTTTCTTTTATAAACATCACCTTTTTCCAGCCATGTTTTACATCCCCTATTTGACGAATTGACGAATGGGAAAGTCGCAGTATATTCGGGAAATGAAAGATCAGATAAATTACTCAATTAAAATTGCGGCGCAGCGCTCGGGCCTGACAGCGCACGTGATTCGCATCTGGGAAAAGCGGTATGAAGCAGTCACTCCTCAGCGCACTGCAAGCGGAAGGCGCCTTTACAGTCCGTCTCAGGTTGAGCGATTGAGGTTCCTGAGTCGATTGACGCAGACCGGTCACTCCATCGGGCATATTGCTCATCTTTCGGATGAGCAGCTGCAAGGTATGGCTGCCGAGACACCCGTCGAGGAAGCAAAGCCTATTTCGCCTCCTGAGCGACCTGTGTATGAACGCACAGCTCAAGCCATTGTAGAGCGCTGTATGGGAGCCGTAACAAGTCTGGACCCACAGGCCTTAGACATTGAATTGCGCCGAGCAGCACTACAGTTTGATCATGCTGGACTCATAACGCACATCATAGAACCTTTCATGTCTATGATTGGCCAACAATGGCGAGAGGGTAATTTGCGCATCGCCAGCGAACATCTGGCATCCGTCGTGGTTCGCTCTTTTATTGACAGCATACGCACTACGCTACAGGTGCCAGACGACGCGCCCAATCTGCTGGTTACAACGCCGCTTGGACAAATGCACGAGCTAGGCGCTCTCTTTGTATCGGCTCTAGCAGCTACAGAAGGCTGGCAAACAACTTATCTAGGATGCAATATATCAGCCGCTGACATCGCCGTAGCGGCTCAAAGACAAGGCGCCCGTGCCGTAGCCCTAAGCATAGTTTACTCAATCGATAAACACACTTTGCGCGATGAACTGAATCAGCTGCGCCAGCATTTGGGCCGCAGTGCCGTAATTATCGCGGGCGGCGCTGGTGCGTCGCAGTGCCGAGATATACTCGAACACGTTGACGCCATTTACGTAGACCAGCTTAACGAGCTTCGCCCCACGCTGTCTGCTCTCCGTCTCAATGCAGCTTAATGTTTGCCTTCATCGAATTCTATTTGTCTTATTTGCCGCTTATCTAAGTGCGAATGCAGCAACCTTAAGCGGATTTGTGCGGGATAAAAAGGATGGAGAGAGCTTACCTAATGCAACCATCGCTTTTGATGATCTACCACTTGGCACGCTGAGTAACGCAGACGGCTACTATGCCGTACAAAACATTCCTTCCGGTCGGCACGCTTTAACGGTCTCTTACGTCGGATACCAAGTTTGGCGCGATACCATCCAATCCGTCGAAAGTCAGCAAATTCGCCTCAAGGTCGAACTGCGCAGTGAATCCATTCGCATAAACGAGGAGACCGTCGTCACAGCCGATCGGTTGCAAGACGAATTGCGGCAGCAAGTCAGCGTAACATCATTACAGGCAAAAACCTTAGAGCGATTGCCTTCTGTGGGTGAACCTGATCTGCTCCGAAGCTTGCAGCTGTTGCCAGGCGTCCAGTCTGCTTCAGATATCAGCAGTGGTCTCTACGTGCGCGGGGGCGGTCCAGACCAGACGCGCATTTTGCTCGACCAAGTACCTCTGTACAACCCTGCTCACGCCTTTGGCTTTTTCTCGACATTCAATCCTGATGCAATAAAAGATATCACCTTCTACAAGGGAGCGTATCCATCACAGTATGGAGGGAACCTTGGCGCCGTGCTCGATGTCCAAAACAAAGAAGGCAATCGCCGCCGTGTCAGCGGCCGTGGCGGTATCAGCCTCATATCAGGCCGTTTACTAACCGAGGGGCCTTTGAAAAATGGATCTTGGCTTGTAGCCGGTAGAAGAACGTATTTAGATCCCGTGCTGGCCGCTGTTCGTCGGTCAGGCATCGACGTGCCCGATTATTACTTCTACGATTTCAATGTTAAGGTAAACCGCTCCCTGAGCGACTCTGACACAGTGGTACTAAGCACCTATTGGGGACGAGACCGACTCGATTTTGCCCTCGACCCAGATGCCGAGACTTACTTCAATATCGTGTGGGGTAACAGAGCCGTAAGCGGACGATGGAAACGCGTTTTCTCTCCCACGCTCTTTGGGCGCTTTACCGCATTTTTCTCGGAGTACGAAAGCGATATTGGTCTGAGCTTCTTCGAGACCCCAATCACTTTTGGCAACAGGGTGAGCGATTTAACTTTTGGAGCCGACATAGACTATTTTGCCAGCGCCAATCACACCGTTAAAAGCGGTCTGCAGCTCAGCCGGTACACCTTTGACTTTGCCTCTTCTTTCAACCGCCAGTCCCAGTTCAACCTCGAAACCAGCCCGCTCTTCTTATCAGCCTATGCCCAAGATGACTGGCAAATAACCCCGCTAACTGACCTGCGAATCGGCCTGCGTTCCAGCTTTTTTAGCGAAGGTAGTCGCACGGTGTTTGAACCCCGGTTCTCACTCTCGCGCACGCTCCAACCCGGCTGGCGGGCTAAACTAGCCGGCGGCCTGTATCACCAGTATCTTCAACTGGTGACCTCCGAAGGATTTAGCGGAGGAGATTTTTGGGTCCCACTCGACGAAAGCGTTACGCCCGGCCGATCTTGGCAGCTGGTGGCTGGCCTAGAATGGGAGCCGTCTCAACGTTACCGAATGAGCACAGAAGCGTACTATACCGACCTTGACAATTTAGTCGTCCTCGACAATGACAGCGTAGCGGATAGCGACCAAACGCGCTCAGAAAACGTCTTCAAGACAGGGGGGCGTGGCTACGCGACAGGGCTCGAAATATTTTTAGAAAGGCGCACAGGCAAGCTGCGCGGATGGCTTGGCTACACGCTGGGCTGGACGCGGCGCACCTTCCCCGAAATCAATGAGGGACGCGCTTTTCCTCCTAAATATGACCGCAGACACGATGCTTCCCTCACAGCCACATACAGCTTGGGTAAATGGATCGCCAGCGCCAGCTTCGTCTATGGCACGGGCCAAGCCTTTACTCCCGCGGCAGCGCGCTATCAGCTGCGCGATCCTGCCACAGGCATCTTTGAGGACCGCGCTCTTCCAGCCCCGCGCAACAGCGGACGCCTGTTGCCTTATCATAGGCTCGATACCGGCGTCCGTCGCTCTCTGTCACTGTGGGGTAACGACGCCGAGTTTTACCTACAAATTTTCAATGCATATAGCCGGCGCAACGAGTGGTTTGTTCAGTACGACACAGAAAATCCCGCAACAGAACCGGAAGTTGTTAAAATGCTGCCCGTCGTGCCCACCTTTGGCCTCAACTTTTCTTTTTAAGGCCACATGAAAATGAACTACTTTTCTCATCTGATCCATCGTTTTACGCTACCCGTAGCTCTGTGTACTCTCTTTATGGCCTGCTCGGCCGACCGCAAGCCGGGCGAACTATTTGGGCCGAGTGAAGAAGGAATACTGGTAATCGATGCTATCCTCGTCGTCGACCAGGCGCTACCCGATCTATTTCTCAAACAAACGATCGCCCCGGGTGCTCTCCAGAGTCCAGACGCACTCATCGTAGAAGATGCACAGTTAACGATACGCATGGGCGACGCCGCGTACGCGTACGCACCCGATCCGGATTCTCTAGGTCGCTACCTGCCCCCAGAGAATGCTCCCACCGTTCTACCCGAGCGCATTTACACCATCGAAGCGAGCACGCCAGACGGCCGAACACTGCGCGCTGAGACGACTACTCCGCAGCGCGTACGTGTGCAGGAATTTCTTATACTCGACGAAGAGAGCCTCGAAGTCGACAGAAATTTAGCTCTGTTCTCAGAGCTAGGCGAGGGCGTGTACGGAGTGAAAACAAATCAGATAACGTATCGCGAAGGACTACTCGAGGTGCGCCTAAACGCGAGTGACGTAGAGGCCTATCAGCTAGCCATATTCAACTTAGAAGAAAATTCACCGCTACTTATTAAAGCTGATTTCTTAGACGACGACGACTTGGAAGAGTTTGACCGTTCTGGCGCATCCCCTCCGTTAGCAATAAGCGACGGCAACGCACGCCTTCCGTGGTTTGGCGTTGCTTTTGAAGGACGCCATAAGTTTCTGATCTACGCATTGGACAAAAACTGGTACGACTTCATACGCACGGATCCAGACAGCGATGGAGGAGGAGGAGGAGGTCTCATAGGCGAGCAATTTCAGCGACCCGTCTTTAACGTAGATGGAGGTATTGGCTTTTTCGCCTCTGCCGCTGTCGACTCCGTTGGCTTCACGGTTAACGCACCGTAAATATGTCACGGAACTGTGTTTGCCGCGCGGGACGGCCTATCTCAGCTCTGCAGATAGAGCGCTGTCTACGTCGGTTAAAGAAAAGTTGAAATCCGCAGCAAGCAGCTTAGAGGGTTCGACGCGCTGACTCGACAACAGCGCTTCGTCGGCCATATCTCCCAGCGCTAGACGCAGAGCAAAGGTCGGTGCGGTAAAAGGAGTCGGCCGTCCCAGAGCCCGGCCCAAAGCCCGTGTAAATTGGCTATTTCGGACTGGCTGAGGCGCCACTACGTTAACCGGTCCACTCAGGGCACGAGAACAAAGCATCCAATAGATCGCCGCCACGGCATCTTCCAGACTGATCCAGCTCATATACTGCTGACCGTTTCCTAATCTACCGCCCAATCCCAGCTTGAAAGGCACTTGCATTTTAGCCAGCGCTCCCCCCGTTCGACTCAATACCACGCCAAAGCGAGCGTGAACAACCTGCATCGGCGCGGCTGCGGCTGCTGCCTCCCAGGCCCGGCCCAAGTCAGCCAAGAAACCGCGGCCGGGCTCGCTGTCTTCTGAAAGCACTTCATCGCCGCGATTCCCGTATATACCAATTGCGGAAGCGCAGATAAAGATCTGCGGCGATGCAACGCTTCGCTGTAGGGCGTTCACCAAAAGCGCCGTGCTATCGATCCTGCTATTCCACAAGACCTCTTTTCGTGCGGCAGTCCAACGCCCTGCGGCAATATTGCCTCCTCCCAAGTGCACCACGGCATCTGCGCCCTCAAGTGCATCGGCATCAATCTCTGACCGTTCGATATCCCAGACAAATTCTTCATCTGTCTGTGGGCTCGTTCGCACCAAACGCACTACGCTATGTCCCTCATCGCGCAAAAGTTTAAGAAGCGCCGTTCCGATTAATCCACTGCTACCAGCTATCACTATTTTCACGTCACACCTCTTTCCATACAGTTTGCAACTCTTCTGCCAATAGTGCGCGCTCCGGCGCAGGCCCCACCGTTATGCGGATACAGCGATCCAAAGGGGAAACAGACGGCATGCGCACAAAGATTCCTCTGTCTAACAGCGCCGCCACCAGCGCGCGCGCGCGCGTGCCGCTACCCGCATCGAGTGCGACAAAGTTTGTTGCAGAGGGAACAATCCGCGTCCCAAGAGAACAGGCTAAGCGAGCATATTCTCTCTTTCCCTGCTCCACTTGTGCAACCACCGAGCGCACGTACTCGCCGTCTTCAAGCGAGGCAAGCGCGCCGGCGAGGGCAACCCGATTAATGCCAAAGTGGTTTCGTATCTTGTCGAGTCCCTCTACGAGTGCCCGCGGCGCTATGGCGTAGCCAATGCGTGCTCCAGCCATTCCATGAGCCTTTGAAAAAGTACGCAGGTGCACGATGCACGCCCCGTTGACGTCGGGCCTGAGTAAGGCCTCTTGAGGGGCAAAGTCGGCGTAGGCTTCGTCTAGGAGCAATAAGCTCTGCTCGGGCAGGTTCGCGGCAAGCGCGGCGAGTGCTTCGCTCTGATGCCACGTGCCCATTGGATTGTCAGGGTTGACAACATAAACGAGCTTGGGCTCCTGTCTGCGAGCCATTTCCTCCAGCCCTTGTAGATCCTCGCAGTCATCTTTATAAGGTACGCAGTGCAGGCCCCCCCCATAGCCGTCGACGTGATAGTTGAAAGTGGGGTAAGCGCCCAACGAGGTAACGACGGGATCTCCGGGATTGACAAAGAGCCGCACGAAAAGACCCAGAAGTTCATCAATTCCACTACCCAACGCGACTTCGCTGCTGTCCACTCCATGTTTATTCGCCAACGCTTGGCGCAGTGCATGCCCTTCAGGGTCGCCGTACCAGTGCACGTCATCGGCCGCCTCGCGCATTGCAGCGAGTGCGCGAGGAGATGCTCCAAAATTGCTTTCGTTAGCGCCAACGCGCAGACGCAGTGCGCGGCCTATACGCCGTTCCAGTGCTTCGGGCGGTACAAAGGGCACCGAAGGGGGTAACGCATCGACAACGCGTGAAAAAGGCCAGCGGTTTTGCATCGATTTATCCTAGTTTTTCACCCAGATCTCTGTAATTTTTATATAATTGAATTTGACTGCGGCGAAAAACTCCCATGCCTTAAGAGTTCGCACGGGTGCAAATCTTACTTTACGCACGGTGTCGCCACAAAAATCGATACGCGCGTATTTACGCGATGCGGTCGCCCAATAATCTTTACCCTTTAGTTTCGTGTCAAGCAGCCCAACCACAGACCGCTTAGCACCCGCGCCAACAAGGCTTATATTCTTCTCTGTCAGAATACACTTTATACTTGAGGGTTTTTCTCATAGATACCGTGACCCAGCTAACTCTAGGCGCTGCCGTTGGCGAAGCTGTACTTGGACGGCGAGCCAAGCGGCGGGCAGCACTTTGGGGCTCTGTCGCCGGTATGACGCCCGACTTAGACGTGCTGTTGGGCGTTTTTACGAGCGAGACAACTCAGCTTGGCATACATCGCGGCCTGTCCCACTCCTTTGTTTTTGCCGCTTTGGGTTGCCTAGTTTTAGGACGCCTAACGGCTGTCATCCACGCCGGACGAGATGTCAACTGGTGTGACTGGAGCAAGCTTTGGTTCTGGTGTTTACTCACCCATGCACTACTCGACGCCTTCACGCTGTACGGCACTCAGCTATTTAACCCTCTTAGCGACTACCCTGTTGCCTTTTCAACGATTTTTATTATCGATCCGCTGTATACCCTTCCCCTACTTGCCTGTCTCCTCATGGCACTTCGCCATCCGCCCGGCGCTCGCGCCCGACGCCGACTCAACGCTGCGGGGCTGATCATCAGTTCGTCCTATCTGCTCCTAACCGCAGCCAACGCACTCCATGTCCGCACTCATTTTGCCGAGGGGCTAGCGCAAAACAATATATCTTACCAACGCCTCTTTGCGACGCCCACTCCGCTAAACAACATCCTGTGGATGGGCATCGCAGAGTCCGAAAACGCGCTCCACGTTGGACTTTACTCTCTTTTTGATGCCGGACCGCCAGTCCGCTTTCGCCGAGTAGAAAAAAACGCGGCGCTAATCAAACCGTATCAAGCAGACCGACCGCTGCGCAGGCTACACTGGTTTTCACGCGGCTATTATCGCGCAGCAATAAAAAACGGCGATGTGTTTTATCACGATTTGCGCTTTGGCCGATCCGATCTCTGGCTAGACGCCGAGGGGGACTACATCTTTTCTTTCCGCCTGCTGCGCAATCCGGATAATCCCAGTCAAATGATCGACTTTACACAGCAAACGCCCAACATCGTGCTTTCTGGTGAACGGCTGTCCCGATTTTTGCGCAGAATAAAAGGTGATGATACGGTAGTACAATATGATCCATAGACGCCGTTTAAATACAGTGAATACGCTGAAGACAAACGGGCGGGCGCTCTCGTTTTTGCTGGTCTGTTTGGCATCGGGCACACTTTCATCTCAAGAAGCGCCCTACGGCTTAACCGAGCGCCAACTTAACACAACGCTGCTATTAGACAGTCCCGGTTATGCTCTAGGAGAGATGGAACTAGAGCGCGTATTCACCGACCTGCGCTTTTCTTCATCTCTATATCTAACGCATGCTGGCGACGGTTCTAACAGGCTCTTTGTGGTTGAACGTAGCGGCGTTGTGCGCGCATTTTTAGAAAACAACCCCGCGCAGACAAGCGTCTTTATCGATCTCCGCGATCGCGTGCGCACGCCCTCCAACGAAACGGGACTGCTCAGTATCGCCTTCCATCCGCGCCACCGTAAAAACGGACTCTTTTACATCTTTTACACCACAGGCGACCTCATCACGCGGGTCGCTGAGTTCGGCGTACGCGCGGGCGATCCACTGCGCGGCGATCCGACCAGCGAGCGCGTCCTGCTCGATGTCCACCAACCCGCTGGCAACCACAATGGAGGCCAAATAGCTTTTGGCCTCGACGGCCATCTTTACATCGGCCTAGGCGACGGCGGGGGTTCGAATGACGTTTTTAACAACGGCCAAGATCCCACGACCCTACTCGGTTCAATACTGCGCATAGACGTCGATCGGCGGGAAGGCGAATTGGCCTATGCAATTCCCTACGACAATCCCTTTGACGGATCGCAGGGACAACGACGCGAGATATGGGCTTGGGGATTGCGCAACCCCTGGCGCTTCAGCATAGACCGCCTGACCGGCCAACTGTGGGCCGGCGACGTTGGCCAAAGCGATTGGGAAGAAGTCAATCTAATTGAGCGCGGCGGCAACTACGGCTGGAACACCATGGAAGGGACCCAATGCTTTGACCCACCCGACGCGTGTGATTCCAGCAACCTCGTCCTCCCCGCATACGAGTACGACCATTCCGTCGGACGCTCCGTAACCGGCGGCTACGTATATCGCGGTCCTCGACTCGTTCGGCTACAGGGCACCTATCTCTACGGAGACTTTGTCAACAAGCAGGTCTGGGGCCTGCGTCGCCGGCCCGACGGACAGGTTGAAAACAGGCTGTTGGCACTGAGCCCTTCTCCCATCGCCAGCTTTGGCGAAAACGAGCAAGGCGAAGTGTATGTGGTCGGGTTTGACGGAACGATTTACCGCCTCGTAGAAAAAGACGGCGTGGAGCCACCCGGTAATATACCCACTAAGCTCTCTGCCGTTGGTCTATACACAGACATCGCAGCCCGCCGTATCGCACCCGGCGTAATACCCTATTCGGTGAATGCGCCATTCTGGTCGGATGGAGCCACAAAGGAGAGATTTATCGCGCTGCCCGGCGCAGAACGAATCGACTTTTCTTCAAACGGAAACTGGGCGTTCCCCGCACGCAGCGTATTGGTAAAGAGCTTCTACCTCGGAAACCAGCTCGTTGAAACGCGTTTTATGGTAAAACGTCCTCAGGGCGAAGCGTGGGATGGCTACAGCTACATGTGGGATGGCGACGATGCGACGCTCTTAACGGGGAGCGCTACGCGCACCTATTTAGTCGACGGCCAAGAGCGCACGCATTATTTTCCCAGTCGCGCCGAATGCCTGACCTGTCACACCCCGCAAAGCGGCTATGTACTAGGAGTTCGCACGGAGCAGCTCAACGGCCCACATGCCTACGCAGAAGCTACCGACAACCAGCTCCGCACGTTGGACCACATCGGTCTCTTCAATCATCCTATACAATCCGCTACCGAGGACCTATCTCGCCTGCCCCGCTACGACGATACGCGCGTGCCCATCGCCGCGCGCGCACGCGCTTATTTAGCGACCAACTGCGCATCTTGTCACCAACCAGCAGGCACCGGACGCGGATCGATGGATATGCGCTTTCAAACTCCGCTGGAACAGACCGGCCTAGTTGACGTAGCGGCTCTATATGGCGACTTAGGAATAGCCAAACCGCGCCGCATCGCGCCAGGAAACTCCCAACAGTCGACGCTACTTGCCCGCATGCGCACGCTCGGCAACGACCGCATGCCACCGCTGGCCTCGCTTCGCGTCGATGCACGGGGAACGGCACTAGTGGAACAGTGGATTACCGAATGGAGCGCAACGGCCGTAAGCCCGGCAGAAACCGTTTCAGACGACTTCTTGCTACAGCAAAACTATCCTAACCCATTTAATGCTAGCACGCGCATTCGTTATACGCTCTCAGAGGAGGGCCCTTTTTCGCTTGTAGTTTACAACGCGCTCGGTCAGCGGGTGCGCAAGCTCGTCACGAATTGGGGCACAGTCGGCACGCATACAGCTCAATGGGACGGCCTACGCGACGGCGGCCAAGCCGCGGCTAGTGGCCTGTATTTCTATCGCCTCGAGCGCGGCGAACAAACCCAGGTCCGCCGCATGACGCTACTCAGGTAGTCAGAAACGTAAAACGGGCGCAGGAGGAGATGCCTTATGGATTTATTGACGGCTAAGCGAGAGTTTGATCAGAACGGGTTTACCGTGCTGCGCGGCTTTATGCACTCAGATGAAGTAGAACACATCGATCAGGAGCTTGAACGCTATATAGCGGACGTTTTGCCCGGACTTCCCGAAACCGCCGGATTTTACGAGGATACGACCGATCGCTCCACGCTTATGCGCCTACAGAATATGTGCGATTACGATGACTTTTTTCGCACCCTATATTACGGGGAGCGTATGATGTCTCTGTGTTCGTCTCTTATGGAGGGACCCGTTCGGGGTAAGAACATGCAGTGGTTTAATAAACTGCCGAGTGTAGGTAGGGAAACACCCCCGCATCAGGATGGGTTTTACTTTATGCTGGAACCCAACGAAGCCCTGACGCTCTGGTTGTCTCAGGATTACGTAGACGAGAGAAATGGCTGCGTGCGCTATATACCGAGATCCCACCGAAGCGGCATGCGGCCGCACCAGCGCACTTCAATCCTCGGGTTTTCGCAGGGTATTAGCGATTTTGGTGCAGAAGACCGAGCCGTGGAAATACCAGTTTGCATGGAGCCAGGCGACCTGATCGCACACCACTGTCTAACGATACACCGCGCCGATGCCAATGCGAGTCCGCGCACGCGCCGCGCTCTTGGCTTCGTCTATTTTTCCGAACGAGCGCACGAGGATGCCGAACGAGCGGAGACGTACCGACAGCAACTCTATGCCGAATGGGAACGAGAAGGCAAGTTATAGAACATATACGAGCCTATGGCTGCATGCGCCTCAGCAGGAAACTAAAAATACACTGCAGAAACCATTTCCAGCAGATGTAGCACATGGCACAAACGACCAAGATTTTTACGGCGAGCAGAAGATCGCCAAAAAATCCAATAACGGCGCTCAACAGGACTTCAAATCCAACCGCAAGACCGGCGAGTATGCACAGCATACCTAGAAACTTTCCCAGCGTGCCTTCTCCGCGCACCCAGCGCAACCCCACATACAACAAACCGGCAGCAATCAAGCCAGTCAACCGCTAAGAAAACAGCGGCAAAGAGACTGCCCAGCACGGGAACAATTAGAGCAAAAGCCAATACCGCTTCCCAGACTACCGGTCCAATACCTGCGATCTTTGCCACCATACTTAAAGCTTCTCTTTTTTCCAACAGGTTACTCTATCCGATGGAGCGATACGCGCATCTATTTCCTCCACGCATGCCCCCATATCCACATTTAGCGCCCGGCGTATTCCTTCCAGTAACGCTCTTCTAACAGCTCAACGCCGCGAATAGAATGACGGTACCACGCGAGCGTCAGTGCGTCTCTCTCGCCTTCACTTAGTGCCCAAGACACACATTCCTGCCGGATCTTATTCGAGAGTTCCCGTAGCGTGAGCGCGGCGCAAACTGAAATATTAAAGCTTTCTGTAAACCCGTACATCGGGATACGCACATAGGCATCTGCCGCCGCCAGCGCACCGTCACTCAGACCAGTCTCTTCCGTGCCAAACAGCACTGCTACCGGCCGATCTACCGGTACCTCTTCTAGCAGTAAGTCATCACGATGAGGCGTAGTTGCATACAGCTGATATCCGCGCTCTTTGAGCGCGTTCAACGTAGAGGTGGTATTGTCTTTACCCTCTTCGCGATAGCGATGTAACGTCAACCAATGAGACGCGCCCATATCAACGCCGGGATTCAGGCTATACTCGTTTCGGTTCTCTATAATGTGCACGTCCTGCACGCCAAAGCACTCACAAGAGCGCAAGACGGCAGAGGCGTTGTGCGGCTGATATATATCTTCCAGTACGGCGGTTAACCAACGCGTTCGTTCCGCCAAAACGGCTTCTATCCGCGCACGACGGCGATCCGAAACAAAGCCGCGTAAATAAGCGAGCATTTCTCCTGTATCATTCAATTTCAGAGTACTTCTGCTCCCTCCGTCGCCCGGCATAAGTATAAGCTCGGATCGTGTCCGGTTCGCGTGCTGTAGGCCTGCGCGGTATCCTCAACAAACGACGCCGTATGATCCGCATCTACCAGCGCAACGGCACAACCGCCAAATCCAGCGCCCGTCATGCGTGCACCGTAGCAACTAGCTTGATCCTGAGCACATTCAACCATCGCATCAAGCGCTTCGCTCGACACGGAAAAATCGTCACGTAAACTCATATGACTCTCATTTAACAGCAAGCCCAACGCGCGCGCATCGCCCTGTCTCATCGCCTCCGCTGCTCTCTCCGTGCGCGCATTCTCACTAATGACGTGACGGGCGCGACGGCGCGGGGTCTCGTCTAGGGCATGCATGCGATTGGCGAACGTCTCTTCGTCGACGTCGCGCAGTGCACCCACCGAAAAAAAGCAAGCAGCTACTTCGCACTGAGCACGCCGTTCGTTATAGGCAGAATCCACTAGGCCGCGGCGCGTGCTCGTATCGAGCACTACGACGTCCACCCCGTCCGGCAGCGGCACGTGCTGGCCCTGCAGTGATCGACAGTCGAGTAAAAGGGCGTGCCCATCTTTGCCGCATGCAGAGATCATCTGGTCCATAATACCGCAGTTCACCCCGACCCAGCTATTCTCTGCGCGCTGACATAGCTGAGCCATAGCAGCTGCGTCCCACGACCAATCGGCACCTCGATGAAAAGCCCGGGCCACCGCCAGTTCTACCGCCGCCGAAGACGACAGGCCTGCGCCCACGGGGACATCCCCTAGCAGGACGCCTTCCCAACCGGCTAACGACCTTCCAGAATCAGCCAGCGCCCAGGCCGTGCCCTTTACGTATTCCAACCAACCGTCTCCGGCCGGTGCGAGTTCCGCAACGTCATTCAGTGAAAATGAGCTCTCTTCTCCAAAATCAACGGAATGAATTCGAACCAGATCCCCCCCGGTGTTTCGACCCGCTATAAACACGGCGCGATCTATCGACATGGGCATGACAAAACCGTCGTTGTAGTCCGTGTGTTCGCCAATCAAATTTACGCGCCCTGGCGCCCGCACAACCCACTCGGGCGAATCGTCGTACCTATTAGCAAAAGCAGCAACTGCGCGTTCCAGTGTCATTTCATTTCCCTCGTTTCTCTCACCGTAAAACCTGCACTCGGATACTTTATTTAACGCGTCTCGGCGTAGTGGATATCGGACTGTTCGGCCAAGCGAACCGCGGCCTGCTCTGGCGTAATATCGCGCTGAGCCTCTCCTAGCATTTCGTAGCCGACCATAAATTTCCTAACGCTGGCCGAGCGCAACAGCGGCGGATAAAAGTGCGCATGGAGTCGCCAGTGTTCCCCAACCTCTTCACCGTGCGGCGCGCCGTGCCACCCCATAGAATAGGGAAACGATGTCGAAAATAAGTTATCGTATCGCACGAGCAGACGCTTGAGCAAACGGGCGAGGCTACGGCGCTGCGCGGACTGGAGTTGATCCATACGCTGTACCGGATCGCGACAGACAACCAGCGTCTCAAAGGGCCACAGCGCCCAGGGTGGCACGGTGGCAATCCAATGATCTTCTTCTACGACTAAACGGGCTCTCTCGCGCAGTTCAAGCTCGATATAATCCTGCAGTAGGGGAATGCCGTGCTCGCGCAGGTAGTCGACTTGCATAGCGTCTTCGCGCATAGCTTCGTCGGGCAGCCTATCCTGCGCCCACACCTGTCCATGCGGATGCGGATTGGAACATCCCATTACCGCGCCCTTATTTTCAAATACTTGGATCCAGCGGTATGTTTGTCCTAAATCTCGAGTTTGCTCGGCCCACATATCGACGACGGAAACGATTTCATCTCTTTGCATTTCGGCCAGACTCAGATCGTGGCGCGGAGAAAAGCACAAAACGCGACACGTCCCGCGGACGCCCTGTCGGCGCAGGAGAGGGTGCGCTGCACGCTCTGGTTCGGGCGCATCCGGCAGGAGCGCGGCAAAGTCGTTATCAAACGCGAACGTGCTATCGTATGGCGGATTGCGGACACCTCCAACCCGTTCGTTGCCCGGACACAAGTAGCACGTTGGATCATAGTGCGGTCGCTCCGGAAGCAGCCCCTCTTCGAGTTGTCCCTGCCAGGGGCGCTTGGCCCGGTGAGGAGATACCAATACCCACTGCCCGTTCAAAGGATTGTAGCGCCGGTGTGGGTGATCACTAGCGGAAAATACCATTTCCTACCCTCCGTATCCGTTGGGATGCCGCAGGTGCCAGTCCCACGCGCTCTGCACAATGCTGTGCAAATCGCCGTACTGCGGCTTCCATCCCAGAATATCGACGGCCTTATCCGCCTTGGCCACGAGAAATGAAGGGTCGCCTGCTCGCGGCACTTCGATGCGCGCTTCAATGGTCCGCCCCGTAACGTGCCGAGCAGTCTCGATGACTTCCAACACGGAATATCCCTGACCGTTGCCCAAATTTATATACTGCGAAGCGCCGCCTTCGCGCAGATATTTCAGCGCTAGAGCGTGAGCCTGACCGAGATCAGCCACGTGCACATAGTCACGTACAGGGGTTCCATCGGGGGTTGGATACTGATCGCCAAATACGGATAGATAATCGCGCTTGCCCAACGCAGCAAAGAGCACGTTGGGCACCAGATGCGATTCGGGCTCGTGATCCTCACCCCGCTCGACCGTAGCGCCCGCTGCGTTAAAATAGCGCAGCGCCACAAAGCGCATACCGTGTGCCCGATCACAAGCGTCAAGAGCACGCTCAACCAACAGCTTGCCCCAGCCATATGGGTTTTCTGGCTTTTGTGGATGCGCTTCGTCCAGCGGCGAGTACTGGGGTTCTCCATAGGTTGCCGCAGTAGACGAAAAAACAACCTGACGCACGCCCGCACGCACCAATTCATCGAGTAGCACCAGCGTCTGAGCCGTGTTATTTTCATAGTAACGCAGCGGATCTTCTACCGATTCGCCCACGTAGGTCAGAGCAGCAAAATGGATACAGGCATCAAAATCATAGTGTGATAACAGATACCGTAGGAGCGAGCGATCCCCCACGCTCCCCTCGTGTAGGGGCACATCTTCTGGCAGTGCAGCACGGTGTCCGCGAAACAAATCATCGAGCACCACCACGCGTTCTCCGGCGGTCCGTAGGACCTCTACAGCAACACTACCAATATATCCCGTACCGCCCGTTACCAAGACTGTCATAGATTTTAATCGATCACTTTCGTTCTCTCTGTATACTCGGATAAACGCTAAAGCATGCGCACCTACACCAGCGCACAAAACACAGAATTCACAGGCCGCTCGTCAAGCATACTTGACGATGTGTCACGCAAAGAATTCGTTTATGCCTATGCCCTAATTAACTTCCCGAAAAATCGCCTCATGTGTGGACGTTTCGCTCTATTTCACGACGCTACCACCCTAGCCGACTACTTGCCCATAGAGCGAATAGCTTTTTCTTCTCAGCCACGGTATAACATGGCGGTGCCGGCATTACTATGCCTTCCCGAATAGAGCGAACAGACGCTCGACGTGCTGTAGTGAGGCCTGATTCCATTCTGGGCCAAGAACTTACGTATGGGAAGCCGAATGATTAACGCGCGAGCCGAAACAGTCGCGCAGAAGCCCACATATCGGGCCGCGTTTAGACGCCGGCGCTGCTTGTTGCCTGCCAGCGGCTACTACGAGTGAGAAAACAGCCACACGACAAAAAACCCCACTACTTTTCAATGGCCGACGGACGTTCCTTTAGCATGGCCGGCTTGTGGGAAGAATGGAATTCACCCGACAGCGAGCTACTGCACACCTGTTCGATACTAACCACCGAAGCTAGCCCAGGGGTCGCAGCCATTCACCACCGCATGCCGGTTATATTAGGTGCAGACGCGCAGTTTTCTTGGCTAGAGACCGATCCGGAAGATCGCACTCAACTTCCGTCTCTACTCAAACCCTATCCACGAGATGATCTACATCCGCATCTCGTATCGACTCAGATGAACGCAGCGACGTGGGACGATCCAAACTGCATAGAACCGATGCTGAACTAAGGTATTCCTTGGATATCTCACACGGGATATAAATCCCATCCCCGTGGACATATCGAGATTGAGTTTTACCACACACTAGTTATCTTTTTTGGTCCAACCCTTTCACCCCGACGTAACACCTACCGGGAGTAACGTTTGTGCAGCCTGACAAGTTAGAAGTTATCGCCGACATGGAAAACTTTGTCGAGAGTCAACTCTCCAATTTAAAGTCTGTTGAGGACAGCTGGCAGCCTAACGACTTCCTACCCAACATGACGAGTGAAAACTGGCCAGAGGAGTTGGCCGAATTTCGCACGAAATGCGCTGCGTTACCCGACGAGGTCCTCGTAGTGCTCGTGGGAGACATGGTGACGGAAGAAGCGCTTCCAACCTATCAGACACTACTCAATAGCTTCGACGGCGTTTCCGACCCAACGGGCGCTAGCGATAGTGCTTGGTCGCGCTGGTCTCGCGGCTGGACCGCGGAAGAAAATCGCCACGGTGACCTGCTCAACCGCTATTTGTATTTGAGCGGACGAGTCGACATGCGGGCGGTCGAGGTCACGATTCAGCACCTCATACGAAACGGCTTTGACCCCGGTGCCCACCAAGATCCCTACAAGGGCTTTGTCTACACGTCGTTTCAAGAGCGAGCAACGCGAGTTTCTCACCGCAATGTAGCCCGCTTAGCCCAGCGCGCCGGAGATGAACACCTTAAGAAGATCTGCGGCATCATCGCGGGAGACGAAGCCCGTCATGAAAAAGTCTACACCGCTTTCATATCACATATTTTTGACGTCGATCCCAACGGCGCGATTCTAGCTTTCCGCGACCTGATGAAAAATCAGGTTGTCATGCCCGCCCATCTGATGAAAGACGGTAAAGACCCCGATCTCTTCGACCATTTTTCTCTAGTGGCACAGCGCACGGGCGTATATACCGCGCACCACTACGCCGAGATCATTGAGCATTTGGTTCGCACCTGGTCTGTCGAAACCCGCACCAATATCTGTAGCGAGGCGGCTGAAGCGCAAGAATTCCTCTGCAACTTGGGACCGCGCTATGCTCGTCTAGCCGAACGGAACCAGCGAAGACTCGATGAACATACGCCGATGCAGTTTAGCTGGATACACGATCGCTGCGCCTAATCGCCTGAAGCAGAGTAACAACACATGCCAATGCACCCACCAGATCCTTTTTTTGAATTTGCTCAAGGCCCCATTGAATTAGATAGAGGTGCTCTCATTATTGCCCAAGAGCGACGGCCAGATCTCGACATTACCCACTATCTGCGCTTGCTGGATGGGCTAGCCAACAATTTTTCTCTGCCGAACCAACCTTCAGATCTGCGCAATAGAATCGACTGCTTCAACACCTATCTATTCGAAGAGTTGGGTTTTCGCGGCAATAGAGAAGCCTATGAAGATCCGCAAAACAGCTATTTGGATGCCGTTCTTGAGCGCCGCTTGGGCATTCCCATAACTCTGTCGGTCGTCTACATAGAAATCGGACGGCGAGTGGGATTGCCGATTTTTGGCGTTAACTTTCCCTACCATTTTCTAGTGGGCTGTGATGCGCCTGAAGAACCCGTATTTATCGACCCATTTGAGTGCGGGACCTGTTTAAGTAAGACGCAGTTGATCAAACGACTCCCCGTCGTCGAAGGAAATCCGCTCCGCTTCTCCGAACACTTTATAGCGCCGGCCGCACCGCGCGACATTTTGGCACGGATGCTACGCAACTTGAAACGAGTCCACGTCAACGAGCGTCGCATAAGCGAAGCAATCCACTGCGGACAGCGGATTACATGGTTGGTATCAGATGAAGCGGAAAACTATAGAGATCTGGGTTTTTTATACTATAGGGCACACCAATACAAGCAGTCTATAAAAGCCTTTGAACAGTATTTGCGGTGTGCAAACGATCCATCCGACCGAGACGAAATAGAACAAAACATACGGATTATATCAGGCCGATTGGCCATGCTCAACTAACATCTCAAGCCATGCGCGGCAGCACGCTACCCCACGCTTCAAATTCGTTGCCCAACTGTCGCTTCTTTTCGATGGCCAACTTACAAAGCGCATCGATCTCTGCATGCAAACGCTGAACTGACTCTGCGGAGTTTCGCTCAATATCGACCCGCACGCCTTCGCGCTGCAGCTCCTGCACCGATGCCGTCATCTGCGCGTGAAACGCTTCTACTTCGACAGCGAGACGCTGAGTAGCTTGCCCCAATGATCTCCTCAGCGCTTCTACTTCACCGTATAGCTGACGTCCTCTCCCGCTGACTTTAGCGCCCAGCACCTCGACTTCATTGCGCAGCGTTTCCCCTCGACTGGAAATGGATTCGCTCATCTCCAACCAATCAGCGCGCAGCAACGCACAGCGCTCACCGATGACCGCCAGACCTTTTTGCCATTCACCATCCCCATCACCTGAGACGGCGATGCCGTCTGAAACGTCTCGTGCAAGCTCCGCTCCGCACCGGTTTATTTGCGCGCGTAGTTCCTGTAAATCCGCGCGCCAGTTCGCACTCTGTCCAATCATATCCAATCGCAGAGACTGAATATCTTCTCGAACACGCCGCAGCGTTTCGGCCACCAGTCCCTTTGATTTAACTGGCATTTCTGCTAGGAGTTCGCTAAGCCGAATGCGATGCGGAACAAAGGGTCGTCCCGCATCTGTCGCACAGCGTTGCCTGTGTCTATTCAAACGTCCCTCTTCCAGTATCTTATCTGGCACGGGCGTCAGTGCACTCACTAGCCCACAGATGGAAAAAAGCTTCAAAATCCAGTATGTTATGTCAAACTCACCGCGAAAGAATCCGTTGCGAGTGGAGGACTGATAGCGATGGTGATTATTGTGCCACCCCTCCCCCAGCGTAATGAGCGCCAACAGCCAATGGTTGCGGCTTTCATCTCCAGTAAAATACTGCTGCTTTCCCCAGTAGTGCATCAGCGAATTAATTGTGTATGTGGCGTTGCTCAGCAAAAAGGTGGAAACAAAATATCCCCACACTACCCAATGCCATCCTCCCATAACAAATAGCGCACATCCAAAGGCGACTGGAGGCACATACCAGAAGCGATCAATCAGGCGCAATTCAGGAAAGCGAACCAGTTCGGGAATCTGGTCCATATCCGTCTCAATACTCTCCTCATAGAGAAACCACAGCCAGTGAGCATGCAAGAATCCCTCCCGAGAATTGTGTGGATCATCTGTCGTGTCACTCTTTCTGTGATGGATCCTGTGGTGAGACGCCCACCACAGCGCCCCCTTTTGCGTCGCCGTAGCGCCCCAAAGAGCAGCTACGCACTGCATAAACCGTCCCATCCTATAGGTCCGATGAGAAAAGTAGCGGTGGTAGAAACCCGTTATGGCAAACATCCGAACGCAATATGACAGGAGGCAAATCGCTACACCGACCCAAGAGAAGTACGTCGTAAAGACCAAAAGAACCGATAGCTGTAAGAGCAAGAAGGGAACAATAGACAACGTGAGAGTGCCGCGCGGCCCGCGCCATATAACCATTCGGCTCGAAGGAGATTCTTTCATGCGTTTTGTTCTGTCTTTCTGTGAGTAGATAGAGCACACTGAAGGGGTCCACTCATTAAAATAAGGACAGCTCTCACCGCTGCAAGTCCGTACTAAAGTGGGGCAGTTGAGACATCTCTTCGATCTTTCTATAATTTGACCGCACACTTTCAACACCACGTCATTAGATCGGAAAGACGCATGCCGGGCACAGGTTACCAGCACATGGTGCACGACTACTACGTAAAGCGATTGCGCTCTACGCATGCCGAACGCAGGGCGACGTTGCGCGCACTGCGAACGCACGCCCAAGCCCGGCAATATCAGGAAGAAGTTCGTCGCGCTATAGCACGCGCCTTCGCGCCGCGCCCACGAAAGACGTCGCTCAATGCTCGTTGCAGTGGTACGATTGAACGGCGCTTTTTTCGAATAGAGAAAATTCTATTCGAAAGCCGACCGGGCTTCACCGTCAGTGCCCATTTATATCTGCCTCGTGGAGAAGGACCGTTCCCCGCCGTCCTCGGGACCTGTGGACACGACGCGGCAGGCATCCAAGCCCCAATATATCAGTCATTCTGTCAGCGCCTAGCGCGCGCGGGATTCGCCGCGCTCATATACGATCCCATCAACCAAGGCGAACGAGATCAGTACTGGCACCTGGAAAATAGAAACGCCGTTGCATCCTGCACGCATGCGCACAATATGATGGGCAAACAGTTGGAATTGGTCGGTGATTTCTTTGGCATGTGGCGCGTATGGGATGGCATGCGCGCCCTAGACTATTTTCTCGCACGTCCAGAAGTAGACACCACGCGCGTAGGCCTCACAGGCAATTCGGGCGGCGGCACGATCTCTACTTGGCTCTGGGCACTCGACGAGCGAATTACTATGGCGGCGCCCAGCTGCTTTGTTACCACCTTTCTCCACAACTTAGAAAACGAACTGCCCGCCGACTCAGAGCAATATCCGCCCGGCGTGATTGGTTCAGGGTTGGACATGGCCGACTTTATCATCGCGCGCGCCCCTTCACCGACCCTGCTATTAGGCCAGCGCTATGATTTCTTTGATCGTCGCGGCCTGCAGCAAGCGTTTGATGACGTGGCACAATTCTATGACCTGATCGGAGCGCCCACAGCAAATCGCGACCTCTTTATCGGACCGCAGGGACACGGATTTTCCCGTCACAACCAAGAGGCCATGGTCGAGTTTTTTGCTCGCCACGCCGCGACGGGTAGCCCACCGTGCGTGAGCAAGATCACGACCCTAGATAACACCGCGCTGAACACTACTCCAGATGGCAACACCGTAGCGGCCGGCGACAAACCGATTTACGAATGGATTGCCAAACGCGCCGACCAGCTTTCGCGCACTCGTCATTCCCTACCGACAGGGCGCTTAAAGAAACGACTGCATACCTTGCTCAGCCTGCCGCGGCGCAGCTCGACGCCACACTATCGGGTCCTGCGTCCCCAGCGTCACGGCGAATATACTCACGCGCGCTATGCAATTGAGAGCGAAGGCGACGTGCGCGCTCTTTTGCACAAACGACTCGCGCATGCGACGAGAGGGCACACGCTCGACGTCGAGCGAACGCCGTCCCTCTACCTACCTCATCTCGACGCGGTCTCAGAGTGTTCCTCGGCATTGCCCGATCTCGTACCTCTGTATGGACTCAACCCGCGTGGCTTAGGTGAGTCACGACCCGATGACGCAGACTTTTTTCATCCCTACGGCATGGATTACCTGTTTCACGGGCACGCTCTTATGTTAGGAGAAAGCTATCTCGGACGGCGCGTGCACGACACACTCAGTGCACTCGACCTACTAGTTGGCGAAGGCGCGCAGAAAGTCCGCCTGCACGGACGGGGTCAGGGAGCCCTTATTGCACTCTGCGTAGCGCTTTTACACGACCGGAGCGACACGGTTACTCTGTATAACGCCCCAATCTCGTATACTGCATGGTGTAAAGCCCCACTCGTAGCCTGGCCAGCAGCAAACTTTTTGCGCGGCGCGCTGCGCTACTTTGACCTACCCGACCTCTACCGCGCGTTGGGCAAACGCCTCCGCCTAATCGAACCGTGGGGGCCCGATATGAAACCTCTGCGCGGAAAAGCACTCAGGCTAGCGCTGGGCGAAGCCGGGCTGACGGCCTAACCGTCCCACCTGTACTGAGGTTTCCAGCCCAGCATGCGCTGAGCGCGCCCGCCGTCGACCAGTGCACGATAGGGATCGACATCATATTCAGCCCCGCCGCGCCAGGGAACGTGTGGAACCACGTGTTCGGCCCACTCTTTGCTGCTCATCGCGCGCGATGAGATATCCTCTGCCACAACCAGCAGCACCTCGTGTCCTGGATCGGGACAGGTCAATGCACACACCGTAGCACGCGCCAAGTCTTCGACGTGTATGTAGCAGCCATATTCCCAGAAAGGGGTCCACGCCGATTCGGGCTGCTCGGCGTGCGCCCTGCGCATAGACGCTATACGCTCATCTGATAGCACAGCGGGGGGGCGGATGCACACCGTTGAAATCTCCGTGCGTTCCATAAACAGCCGACACATCTGTTCACCCACGTATTTTGACGTACCGTACGGCCGACCGGGTCGACATCCGTGCTCTTCGGCAAAGGAGAGATAATCGGGCTCAGATTCACCCATAAATAGGCCCATTGCATTCACGCTGCTGTAGGAGACAACCCAGTTGACGCACTCTTTTTCAGACGCATCCAACACATTCCAAGTGCCGACAGTGCCACTGTCAAAGACCTGATCGTTCGGGTGATCACGCCCCATTAGCATAGCCAAGTGAGCAACTCCATCGCAGC
>CAXGPR010000048.1:0-27698 GCA_964011675.1 uncultured bacterium | reverse complement strand
CCTGGTTTGCGCTCGCCCAATACGGGCGATGAGGCGCGACGAGACTACATGCGCAGCATACTCGCTCGGCATCTGTTGGAAATAGAGGCGCGCGCGCGCGGTCTACACGAGGACGAGGTGATACAGACCGAGTTTCGGCGGCTGTGGCGGCAGCGCCTGATAGAGGCGTATCGGCGTCAGATATTGCCTGGTGAAGTGGAAATCAGCGAGGAAGAGATACGCGCCTACTTTGTCGAGAGCGGCTTAGATCGCCGTCGTCAGATGGCCGGCATTCTCGTAGATGACGAGGCCCTAGCGCAGCGCATAGGCCAAGAACTGGCCGCCGGCGCTGAGTTTGGTCAGCTGGCCCGCGCGCACAGTATTGACGAACGCTCGCGCGAGCAGGACGGCGTGTTGGGCTTTATCGATCTGCTTCAGGCACGCCGTTTGCAAGTGCCTGATGCGCTCTTTCTCGACCTACCCGCAGGACGCGTTTCCGATGTTTTGCCGATGGGACGGCGTTTTCAGCTTATTCGATTTGGCCCCGAGCAGCCCGTGCCCTACAAGGAGCTACGCTCAGACATTTACGAGCTGATTTACAATCGAAAGTTCGGCGAGCTGGAAAAACTCGAAGTGCAGCGCTTAGAGCGTAGGCTCGATTTGAAAATGGTGCCACAAGGCTTGGCGACCTTACTTGAAAAAGGGGATCTTTACACTCGGCTTCGCAGCGAACAGCTATCTGAGGAGGAGCATCAGGTTGCGCTGTTTACCTACAAGGGCGGTCAGATCACGCTGGGAGACTACGTGGAGATTCTCAGCCGCGATATGCGCTCGCTGTCTGGCTGGGGGCTGAATGACGAAGCGGAAGTGCGCGAGGTCGCCAGTGAACTAGTGCTGACTCAAGTGATGCTTTTTGAAGGGGCCAAGAGAGCGGGCATTGCCGACCGACCTAATCAGAGGGCATGGGCCGAGAATACGCAGCGACGGTTGTTGATTGAGGAACTGCGCAGACGCGAGGTTGTCGACCCGCTGTCGGTGACGCGTCAGGAGGCCAGGAATTATTATGAGGACCACGAGCCGCTGTTTGTCGAGTCCGACGAGTATATTCTAGTCGAAGTGCTGGTCGATACGGAAGAAGAGGCGCGTGCACTGCGTCAGCAAATCGATGCAGGCATGACGATTTCTGCGCTGGCGCAGGAATATACCCAGCGTGCCGATGCTAAAGAAGAGGCAGGCCTCATGCACATGGGCGACTACGAGCGATTGGCCATGCCGCAGCTTTATAAAGCCGTGTCGGAAGCCGAAAAGGAACGCATTGTTGGCCCCGTGCAAGTCAGAGATGGCTATAGTTTATTCAAGGTCATGGATCGTCGACCTGGCCAGCTGAAACCGTTTGATCAGGTCGAGCGTAAGGCGCGTGCATTGGTGCGTGCTGAAAAAAAAGAAATGCGCTTTGAAGATTGGATCGACCAGCTGATGGAAGAGTATGCAGATCGCATCGCCGTATCGCAGGAAATGCTCGCACAGGCCTTGCCCGATACGTTTTTAACGCGTTTAGCTGCTGCTGGCAATGGGAGTGATAAATGATGGCGATAAATAGGCGGACTCTGATCCTCACAGTCGGTCTCGTTCTACTCGTTTTTCCGAAATTGCTGCACGCGCAGCCGCGTGGGTACAGTTTGCGTTCGGATCGAGTAGAGATCAGCAGTAGTGCGCACTGGCAGGCGTGGAGCTCTCCCGCAGATATGGTAGAAGTCGATCCGGTCGGGGCAATACGTTCCCGCTTTGTGCGCGGCCCCTACAATGCCCTGTCCGACGCTGGTCAGTTCAGTCATATAATAGCCAATAATGCGCGCGGTCAGTATGACAATGCCTTTGAATTAGACGGGGAACTGCGCGCGCGTGGCGGTATAAAGCAGGCGCCCTCTAATCCCAGTTTGTCCGGGCGGATCATGGACGGGGACGAAGCGACGTTTTGGGAGCCCAATCCAGCGGATCCGCTGAGTGATTGGGTGCTGGAAATTGACTTGGGTCGCTTAGTATCTGCTACGAAGGTCATTCTGCGCTTTGCCGAGGAGGGAGATCCGTTTCTGCAGTTTAGAGTGCACTCGGCCGGTGGGCAAAATCCCTTTGGCACGGCCGATCGCAGCGGTGCGCTCGACTACGTGTTGGTTGGCGGTACGACACAGCCCAATCGGGAACAGCGGCTATTTGAATTTGACCTAGATCCCATCGGACCTCATTCGGACGGTTGGACGGGGCGCATGGTGCAATATGTGCGCATTGCTGTTACGGACACGCGTGCTGACCGTGCCGAAGAACTTTCTACCGCGTCGTATCAGGCCTTGCCCGCGCGTGAACGCGGTGCCGTTGAATACATCTGGCGCATCGCCGGTGAGGAGCGCTTGGTCAGCGAAGAGGATTATGGTCAGCTTACAGCGGCAGAGCAGGGAGGTATTCGCTACTTTCGCCGCGAACTCCCGCGCCTAGCTGAAGTGGAAGTCCAGACCGTGGGCGAAAACATTTCGCTGGGGCTTATAGAGCGCGGTGGCAGCTTGCACGACGTCAATCCCAACGCGTCGCCGGAGCTGGCCTTTGACGGCAATATGAGCAGTGAGTGGTCGGGAGTAGTATATGATATAACGGGCGAGACAGTTGAATGGGGTTTACTCAACGTAGATCTGGGCGCTCATTTTCGCGTCAATGCCGTGCGCTTCGTGACGCGTCTGCTCGATGGAGGAGGGCGCGTACTCTACGGCTATCTGCTGCGTGGGTCAGACGGAGCCCGCGCGCCTGATGGAAGCTTTATTTGGGAAGATCTCAGCAGTGAAGATCGCCTGCTGAATCAAAACACCCGACTCTTTGAGGATCGTTTTGACGCACGCGTTTTGCGCTTTCTGGAGTTCAGGAACTTGGATATTGCTCGCCGCACACTAGCGTATTTGGGTCACCGCGTTCCCAGTGTAGTCACCGAGATAGAAGTCTATGCTGAGGGCTATCTGCCGAGGTTGGAGATGCAGTCGGACCTCATCGACTTGGGTGCAGCCAAGAACTTGACGACTATTGATTGGCTGGCCGATACGCCTCCTGGCACAGAGGTAGAAATTCGCACGCGCAGCGGCGATGATTTGCGCGAGGTTAAAAGCTTTTTCAAAGCTGACGGCACGCAAGTGGCCAACGAAGAGGAGTATAACAAACTTCCGACGTTTTTTCAGGGTGAAATCCAAGTCGAACTGCAGCCGGGTCAGGGTTGGAGCAATTGGAGCCAAGCCTACGATGCGCCTGGTGCGCGCGTTCTTTCGCCCAGCCCGCGTCGCTACATGATGGTGCAGGCCCGCGTCTCCAGTGATTCGGAAGAAGCCGCAGCCACTCTGCGCTCTATTCAGGTTCATTTTACCCCACCATTAGCGCAGAGCATCGTCGGTGAAATTGAGCCCAAACAGGAAGTGCCCATTGGGGTACCGGCCGATTTTGAGCTTTTCGTGCGCTCGTCGTTTGCCACCCGCGATTCAGGTTTTGATCGCGTTCGCGTGGTAGCGCCCTCGCGTGCCGCTATGCTGCTGGCTCGCGTAGATCTAGGCCGCGAAAGTGAGTTGACGACTATGGGTATGGACGATGGCTATGTGCGTCGCGAAGACGGTGCGCTGGTCAGTGCAGCAGGCCAGATATTAACGGTAAGTGGCCAAGGTACAGACTCGCTTTTTATCGAACTGCCTCGAGTGCAGAAGCGTGGTGGGGCCGAGGTGCTGCGTCTCTCTTTTACGTCGACCGTATATCAGAGTGGGTCGACGTTTGCAGTTGAGGTGGGCAACTCACAGGACCCAGATAATTGGCAAAGTGTAGATCCCGGAGAGGGAGTTGGTGACGAACTGGCGGTGGGAGAGGGGCTCACGGTCTTGACGCCTATAGATAGCCAAATCATAAAGTCTGAACGGATCACATCTATCTTTACGCCGAATGGTGACGGTATAAACGACCATGCCCAGTTTGAGTTTTCAGTGCTGAAAATAAATACCGCCAGCCCGGTGGAGATTACGATAAGTGATGTGCGCGGCCGGGTCGTGCGGACGCTGCGGGAAGTGAGATCCCAGGCCAACGGGTTGTACCAAATAGACTGGGATGGCTTAAATGAACGCGATCAACTGGTTGCTCCGGGTATTTACGTCGCGCATATTGGAGTCGATACCGAACGAATAACGGGAGCGATACATTTGGTGAGTGTAGCGTACTAACGCATAATGTGTACGTTGACGGAATCTCGTTTTCCATCGGCTAATAGTAGAACGGTGTATGAGCCTTCCCCCACTTGTTGCCGACGATCGTTGCGACCGTCCCATTCTACGCTGTATAGACCGCTCTTTTTTGTAGCGGCTTCCAAATGCCGGATCGGTCTCCCCTCATCGCTGTAAACCGTGGTTCGTACTGCCGTGTCCTCCGTTATGTGGTAGCGCAGCAGGACCGTCGATAGACTGTCGAATCGAAATTCCGTTGATTCAAAGCCAAAAAGAGTTGATTCCTGGCCCGTTCTCCGTTCTGCGAGCGTGACGATATCATCGTATAGACGGCGTTCGCTGCGAAGGTAGTTGTGATGTGAATCGAATACGGGGAATACGTAGACGGGTTTCATAACGGCTTGCCATCGCCCGTCACGTGCGGGCAGAATATCTACTTCCAAGTGTCCGTAATGCTTCCCCCCATCAATCAGCACGCTGTCTTGCCAGACTTCAGGCGCGTGGGTATGGGCCAAAAAGGCCTGATGTGGATTGTGTAAACCCGTCTGTGGTCCGCGCAGACCATCGCCCCCGATACCGACGTCGTAAAAGTGTATCACATGGGGTGATTCTAAACCGTCTATCGTGCGTTCGTTGCCGTGTAGTTCTGATCGCTCGAACATCTCGTCGTGACCAGAAAATACGGCGTCCACTCCGTAGCGCATAAAAAGCGGTGTGAGTATTCTTACGGGCACTCCAGATTGTGTATCAAGAAGTTCGGGGGGATCTATTGATAAAAAATCACTAACAAACTTCCACCAGTCGATCCAGATTGATTCTCCTGCGGCCCAACCATGAGGTCCCACTGAGTAGGGCACGTGATGAAAATAGACAAAAGTGAATGCGCTGCGTTGCTGAGCATCTGCAAGCTGTTTCTCAAGCCAAATATATTGCGTGGAACCCGGCTTAAATGCAGGTGCATTACCCCCTTGCTCATCGTCCTCACCAAGAAGAAAAAAGTTGGTGTCTCGGTCTGTCTTATGGGGTCCGTCGTTGGCTACGTCGAGTGCGATCATCGTTACCGGACCAAAGTCCGTTCGGTGGTATAAACCATGTTGTTTTGCATTGGGAGAATTATTTGTTGGAAACTCGAAATAGGTTTGATAGCGATTGATTGCTCGTTGCGAACCCGGCTGATTATAACGGTCTCCTATGGGGCTTTCGTAATATTCGTGATTGCCAGGTGTCGCTAAAAAAGGGACTTTACTCGCTATACTTATCTGTCCATCTAGGCTGGTATTATGGCGCCAAAATTCGTCCCAATCGCGCTGTTCTCCTCCCGATTCGACCAAGTCACCCGGTATAGCTATAAAATGAGGTTTTCGCGATTGAATAACAGCTAAGTTGTTTTTGTAGCCGTCTGTCTGATCTAGTAAGTAAGGGCGTATTTTTCCCTCTTTGTCAGGCCATTTGCCATGTTTTCCAGTCGACTCGGGTTCGGTTTCACTATCTGCATACACGATGAATCGGATGGGTTCTTTAGCCGTTGGTGCCGTGGTGAAATTTGATGAAAACAGGGACGTACTTTGGCGTATGGTATACTGATATGTTGTGGAAGGTAAAAGGTCCTTGATGCGAACGCGATGACGAAAGGGTGGAGCCGGTGCATATTGGGTAAAAAGGTGATGTGCGCGCACCTGATATACGAGGGGTACGATGCGACGGAGGTGTGGAATAAAAACGGGTTGTTGAGGGGATCGAGTGTAGGAGAGAGCGACGTTTTTACGGCCAAAAAAGCGGTTGCTCTCCCATAACGGATAACTTAGTTCGAGCGCGTGGTAGGGTACCGATTCAAACGGTGTTCCCGATTGATAGGTCCCGGGTCCACGGACCTCTAACTGTCCAGGCGTATCTGAATTGGAAAACCAAATGAGCGTCATACCATTTGAGGTCGGATTCTGTAGGTAGGGTGGCACTCTAAAGTCGGATGCAGGAGACGGATGGGCTTGTATGATGCAAAATACGCAAGATAGCAGTAGGGCGAGGCCCGTGTTTATAAAACTTCGGTGACCCAATATCATCCCTATGCACCTCCCGATAAAAAACCTAAGAGCACGCGCAGGTGCTCGTCTGCGTATCGGTATACCTGTTTCGATCATGGATGTATTCGCCACGGGCAAACCTCTTTTATACCTTCAGTGAGAATGGAAAAACGAAAGGACATTACCATGCAAAGGCTCATACAACGTGTCGCCATTGTCGCTTTTCTTATGGTTGGTTGTGCGCCTAGCGCAGAGCAAATTAAACATCTTCTGGCAGAGAATCCAGAGATTATCGCCACGGCTGTAGAAGAAAACTCCGAGGCTGTAATATCTGCCATAGAAAAAGATCCAGAGCGATTTATGGCCGTGGTTAATGTCGCTGCTCAGGCGGCTCGAGCCAAGGCACAGGCCGAAGAGGTGCGACGCGAAGTGGTGGAGCGGGAAGCAGAATTTAAAGATCCTAAGCAGCCTTTCCTATCACCTGATCGTGTCTATTGGGGGCAATCGGATGCACCCATCACCATTGTCGAATATTCAGACTTTGAATGCCCCTACTGTGCGCGTGGCTATCGTACGATTAAAGATCTCATAGCCGAGTACGGTAAATCGGTACGTCTCCTTTACAAACATCTACCCTTAGAGATGCACGAAGAGGCGTTACCGGCAGCCCTTTATTTTGAAGCTATTGCTCTCCAGTCAGACGATGCGGCCCGTCGCTTCCACGATGCTCTCTATGAAAATCAGGCACAGTTGCGCACGCAGGGAAGGGCTTGGATGGAAAGCGTTGCGCGCGGTCTGGGAGTCGACATGGAGCGTTTGCAGGCCGACGTTCCATCAGAGGTGGTGCGAGGTAGAGTTGAGGCAGATATGGAAGAGGCTGCGGCGTTTGGCTTTACGGGCACGCCGGGGTTTCTGATCAACGGAGTATCACTTAAGGGAGCCTATCCGGCTGCGGTTTTCAAAGAGGTTATTGACCGTCACCTGCGCAATCCGTAAGCCGCCGAAAGGTCGCTGGGTGATTCGCGCTCCATCGTTAGCGTGTACAGTCGTTCGTCTGGAACCATGTTCAAGCGTAGACGATCTTCGACTACGGCATAGCGGCTTTGGCCGTCGGCCTGCGATGGATGGATACGCGCAAAGCGCACTTTTAGATCCGGATTAAATGTGATATCAAAGGTTAGTGGCTCGTCGTAGAGATCGTTGTCGAGCCCGTCGCTTAGAATAAATTCGAACTTGCTGGGCAGGTCTCTGCCAAAGTAGCGCGCTATCTGTATGTCGAGTGCGTTGCGCTCCTGAATGTATGCGGCAATGGAGGCAAAGTTGCCGCTCCAAAAGTCGTTGGCCTTGATAAAGTTGAGGTCGCGTACAAACTCGGCGTGTGGGTAATAACCCCATCCCTCTGGGTGTCCTATGGAATGATAGGTCATTATGGTCCACGCCCGCTTGCGTAGCGTTTTCATGAGGATGGGCCGAAGTTGGTCGTGTGTGCTGGGATCGCGCGTGCTGGCGTTGCCCATGATGACAGAGGGTAGGTTGTACCAGTTGTCAGGATCGCGCACGTTGTTGGCGCAAATGTAGTAGGCGCTTGCATCGCGCGTGCCGCCGCGCGCGGCGATAAACCCAGCCTGGCGGTTGGCTGCTTGGGTTTGGGCATTTCGACCAGCAAAGAGTGGGTAGGCATACGTCTTGGGATTGAGTCCCCACGCACGCATCATGACGAAATTGATGCGAAAAGAACGATAGGCGGCGTGGTAGCCCAGCGCGTCGTGATCTATGTGCGCATGCCCATGTCCGAAAAAGCCGATGTTGTTCGGTATTAGCTCCTCATGCATACGCTGCACGTTGGGCACGCGCTTAAAGTGGGACAGCTTGTTGCTGACGATCTCTATATCCATTGCCATACCACGCGATATGGCTGCGTCGGTCGCAAGGGAAAAGACGGGATGGATGCCCCATGGGGCGTCATAAGTGATCGAGACGGCTGCTCGGTGCCCATCTCGCCACTTAGTAGCCTCAATCGAGAAGACTTCCTGACCCTGATGACTGGCTGTGAAGACGCTGGTAGAAAGATCGACCAGCTTGCCTGCTGGCTCGACGGTGTCGGGTCCTACGAGTTGATCGTTATCCTGACATGCGCCGATCAGAAACAGCGATAGTAGGGCAAATAGAGGGTTGTTTCGTATGTATTCAGTCATTTAAGATTGAGAAAGTAGGCTACGGTTCTTCGCTTGCCAAGCGGGCGAGGTCGGATTGCCTCTGTAACGGGGCTCTGTTCCGGTGAGGTCTTTTCCTTAAATGACTTGAGTTTGTGATGGGCTGATTGTAAATTCCCCAGTCAACTAAGAGGCAAAATTCGGTTTTTTGAAGGAGATTGTCGTGCGTAGGTATCTTCCCATTTTTCCCCTATTCTTTTTGCTCGCTGTCCGTGTCGATGCGCAGGTGGACACGTTCCAGTTTGGCGGTCGGAGCAACGCGTGGAGTACGAGTGATAGCAACTCCGTATTCGTGGACTTCAATACGTTTTCTGGCTCGATTGCGCCGACCTATTTCAACGGAGAAAATATTCTCGACCAGCTGCCCATGTGGTCTCCTTTTAAATTTCCCACGGAATTGGACTATGAAGATGGTCTCATACCGCGCGTATGGCGCGCTGCTAACGGGTTTTACTGGTTCACAGCTGGCACGCTGACGACGGAGTGGGTCGACGGGGACAGCTCGTCGTACAGTCCGCCCGTTCGGCGCGGTATCACGTCGGAATGGTATACCTTTGACGTGGGGGTACCCGTACCGGCTGAAGTCGTGGGTTTTTACACGCCACCGACGGGTTTTCGTGCGGACGGCACGCCGCTCAGTGACGACATCTTTAAGGCGTTCGAAGTATCGATATCCGAAGAATTTGACCCCGTGCTCAACGAGGAGAACGGCGACGGCGACTACCATCGGCTGAAAACACTGGTTGCAGATTTCCCTCTCAACTACGAATCCAACGTTCAGCTTGATTTCCCCAAACAGTATGTGCGCTTTATCCGCCTGCAACGCAAACCTTCTATAGACGATGGAGTGCGCGGGGTTCAGCAGGGAACGATTGGAGAGTTTGAGCTCAAGGGATCGGGCGTGCCGCGCCGCGTTATTTACATCTCACAAATCATGGATCTGGGCAATACGGTCAACTTCGGCAAGATTCATTGGGCAGCGACGCCAATGCGTTATGTCGATAGCGTGCCCGAAGAGGTGGCGGATGCTGGCGCGTCGATTAAAGTGGAGGTGCGTTCAGGACGCGATGGCGATCCGAACGTTTACCACGAATTTACCGACACGGGTGCCGAGCGCGTAGTCACGCGTGCGCGCTACGAAAACGAGCTCAAGCAGCCTGATCAAGCGACCGGAGGCGGTATTCAAGAGGGCAAGCCGGGTTTGCGTGCTTCGGTCGTCTACGACGCAGACAACTGGACGTTCTGGTCTTTCCCGATCAAGCAACCGGGCGTTCAGGCGCCGCTGGAGCGCGGTTCTCACATTCAAGCGCGCATCACGTTAGAGAGCGAATCGTATTTTGATTTCCTGCGCTTGGATTCGCTGTGGGTTGAGACCTCACCGCCACTTGCTCTACAAGTAGTGGGTGAAATTGCTCGCTCCGATGAGCCCGACCCCGAGCGCGGTCTTACCGAAGTTGCGCTCGGCAAAATGACCGATTTCACCTATGACATCCAAGCTCAGTTCGATAATGTGAGCCAGCGCGGCTTTGATGCGCTGCGGATTCGCACGGGGAGCCGTCCTCGCTTTAAAGGGTTGGAAATGGGCGATCCGCTCGTCGCAGTAGAGCCTGCAGAAATCCTGGAAGAAGACGGTGAACTCGTCGTCTATTTACCGCGGCGCATCACGAGGCAGACCAGTGGTGCAATTCGCGTCGTCTTTGGAGCAGAAGTGTTTGTTTTTGCCAATACGTTCGCCGGCGAAGTATTTGATACGAAGAGTGCGAGTTTACCTCAGCAAATAGAAGCAGGTGATGCGTCGAATACGATCGGCACAAACAACCTACGCGTGCTCGGCGGAAGCGAAAAAACGAGCGATATTATACAAGACCTTTCGTTTGCTTCGAGCGCGGTGACACCCAATGGGGATGGTATAAACGATGCGTTGCGCATCAACTACACGCTTTTCCGGATGCCTGCGCCGATTCCCGTGGAACTCAATGTATACGACCTGCAGGGGCGGCCTCTAAGCCGAGTAGGCCTCGGTTTACAGAGTGCTGGACCGCATCGTGTAGAGTGGGACGGTCGCGATGGGTCGGGGGCGCTTTTGCCGCCCGGCATGTACTTGCTAGAAATAGCCCTACGCGCCGAGTTAAAAACGTTTCGCCACCTGCAGCCTGTCGGCGTTGCCTACTAAGCAAAATACACAGTTAGACAACTGGGAAGGTAGGTATGGGATACGGTCGACGGGCTTAAGGTCTTGGGGGCGGATTGGACGCGTGCCGATTCGTATCAGCAACGCACTCGGCGCTTTGTCTGAAGCGTTTACTTCTACTTAAGCAGACTATGCGGCCGGCCTCTATTGCAGAGGCCCTGCCAAAATAGATGTAGTAGCCCTAGGGCTTTCCACTGGAGGTCCCGGTGAGTTAGACGGGTTGATGCCGAGTTCTACCCGATGACTTGGCGTCTCGTTGCTCATCGTCCAACATATGTCTTTTGTGTTTATGCCGCTATTGGCTTCTATGATCAACAGGCGTAGCGCGCGGACGGCGTTATGATTGAGACGACGTTGGTTCCGCCTGAGTAAAACTGCAGACCTTGCAGACCTTAGGTCGACTATCTGTTTCGATCCGTCTCTGATATGTATGGACCCCGTGTGCTGGGATTTATCATGACCGGTATGGGTTTGGGCGGCACGGACGGACTAGAGGCAATGAAGGCGAAGGGATTGCACATTTTGGCCCAAGACGAGTAGAGTGGCATGTTGTTTGTCATGCCGGGTGAGGCGGCAAAAGCCGATTTGACCGATGAACAGATCCCGCTTGACTAGTTGGCCACTCGAATTGCGGATCTCGTGAAGAGATCTCAGTTACAGAAATAATCAGCGCGCATTGACAGGAGAAAGTATCAACATGCTGACCGAAAAACAGGTAGCTTTTTACAACGAGCACGGTTACGTGCACATACCCGAAGTGTTCACGCATGAAGAAACGGACGAGCTAGAGACCGAACTAGAACGTCTGGTGGTCGATTGGGCTACCACGGATAAAGGATGGACAGGGCCTTGGCGCGAGCAATATATGGACGAGGAGACGGAGAAGGCCTCGAAGCTGACAGCGATGCACGATCTGTACTTCTACTCCAAAGCGTGGTCTAGCGCAGTGACCAACTCGCGTCTAACGGGTGCCATGAGCCAGCTTATTGGTCCCGACGTGGAGTTGCACCACTCGACTATGCACATCAAGCCGCCGGAGGCGGGTCACCCCTTTCCCATGCATCAAGACTGGGCATTCTACCAACACGCTGACGGTCGCTACGTCGATGTGTTGGTCCACTTGGACGATACCTGCCATGAAAATGGTGAGATTCGCTTCTTGTCGGGTAGTCACAAACAAGGTGCACTGGAACATGTTATCGAGACCGAAGAGGGACCCTGCACGCCGCACCTGCCCACGAATCAGTACCGTCTCGACGACACGGTGGCCGTTCCAGCCAAACGCGGCGATGTGGTGTGTTTTTGCATACACACGATCCACGGTTCATATATCAACCAGACTGAAAAAGAACGGCGTCTGGTGCGCATTGGCTACCGCGCACCCGACAATGAACAGATCGGTGGTCAGAGCAAGGGAAGACCGGGCATGATGGTTGAGGGGTATCGAACGCCAGCCAAGGGACAAGGCGTTTTTAGCAACGCAGGACCCGCTTAAAAATGCGGTTTGCTGCCCCCATTGGCAGGCGCATTCTACTGCGTTGACCAATTCGTTGTCGTCCGTGCTCTTCGCTATACTTAGAATTTGATGGATCTGCGTAGACAAGACGGTATATTCATCCGAAACAGCGTAACAAAAGGATATATAAATGGCCAAAGTACAACCCGTACTGATTGCTGGAACTTGGCGTCCCGCCGATACCGAGGGCACGTTTCAGCCAGACAACCCGACAACAAAAGAGAAAACGGGCGATGTCTATCCAGTTAGCACCGCTGGAGACGTGGAAGAAGCCGTCGAAGCGGCGGCGGTGGCAGCAGAGCAAATTGCTGAGATAGGCGATGAGATCGTGGCACAGTTTCTCGAACGCTTCGCCGATCGCATCGAGACGCGGGGTGACGAAATTTGCCAAATGGCCTTTGCCGAATCTGGTCTGCCTGTTTCGCCGCGACTCAAAGATATTGAGCTGCCGCGCACGACGTCGCAGCTTCGTCAGGCTGCGCAATCCGTGCGCGAACGCTCTTGGACGCATCCCATTATCGACACCGCTAGTGGTATTCGTTCTAAGTTTGGTGCACTTGGGGGCGGCGTGGCCGTGTTTGGCCCCAACAACTTCCCTCTCGCTTTTAACAGCGTGGCCGGGGGCGATTTTGCCGCGGCCATTGCCGCTGGAAATCCCGTTGTTGGTAAAGCAAACTCCTCGCATCCAGGCACGACACGACTGCTGGCAGAAGAAGCGCTTGCCGCTGCCAGAGAGACGGGTATGCCCGACGCAACCGTGCAGTTGATTTACCGCACGGACCACGAGGTTGGCAAACGTTTGGTGTCGCATCCTAAAATCGCCGCGACGGGCTATACCGGATCGCGGGGTGCGGGGCTCGTGCTGAAAGAGGCAGCCGACAAGGCGGGTAAGCCAGTCTATATGGAGCTGAGCAGCATCAATCCGGTCTACGTTTTACCGGGAGCACTCAAAGAGCGTGGCGCGGAAATTGTCGAAGAGTTTGTTACCTCGTGTCTGATGGGCACCGGTCAGTTTTGCACCAATCCGGGTGTTGTCGTGCTGATTGACGGTCCTGAATCTGACTCCTTTATCGAGCAGACGCGAGAGCAGTTTGGCAGTGCGCCTGTGGGTACGCTGCTGACAGGTAGTGTTGAGCGCAGTATGGTCGAAAGCGTTGCGACGCTACAAAAGGCTGGAGCGGAGATCGTAATCGGCGGTCAGATCGGTGGTGGCAACGGCTACAGTTTCAACAACACACTGCTGCGGGTTTCTGGCGATGCTTTTGTGGCAGATCCAGAAGCATTGCAAACGGAGGCTTTTGGTAACGAGAGCTTGTTGGTCGTTGCCAAAGATGCCGATCAAGCCGTAGAGGTTGCACGTCATTTTGAAGGGAATCTGACCGGATGCATTTACAGCGATAGCGCAGGCGCAGACGAGTCGCTCTATGTGCGGGTGGCCGCTGTTTTGCGCAAAAAAGTGGGGCGGTTGCTCAATGACAAGATGCCAACGGGTGTGGCGGTTGTGCCCTCTATGAATCACGGCGGCCCTTATCCCTCGACTGGTCATCCTGGATTCACAGCCGTGGGTATGCCCGCTTCCATCGTTCGCTTTGCCATGCTAGAAAGCTATGATAACGTGCGCGAACACCGTTTGCCACCCGAACTGCGCGATCAGAATCCGTCTGATATATGGCGTCAAATTGACGGTGCGTGGACGCGAGGGGACGTGGCGGTATAGCATCGAGATACAAGGCGCATAATGGCTCATATAGAGATCTACCTCAGCCGTTTTTGCATATACTGCTGGCAGGCGCGCAGAATACTCGACGCTCAAGGTACATCCTACCACATCAAGAATGTGCCGATGATCTTGGGCTGGAAGCTACCGCTTCGCGCACATCGAGATATGGTTGCACGACTGTGCCGCAAGTTTTTGTTAACGATGAACACTTAGGTGATGAGGAAGTTCTGCAGTCTCTGGCCGAAAGGGACCAGTTACAGCGCGCGCTGAAAACCAGCGCTTGATCGCGGATAACGCTTGGAGTAGAGGAGAGGCCGATGGCTTTTGATATCGTCTTAAAGGGTGGGCATGTAATTGATCCAAAAAACGGCGTCAATGCAGCCTTAGACGTGGCGCTGAGCGACGGTAAGATCGTCGCCGTTGCGGCAGATTTGCCGACCGAAGACGTGGGGCAGTGCATCGATGTGAGCGGGCTCTATGTCGTACCTGGTTTGGTCGATATACATATGCATGCTTACGCCACGCCGGGTCATCGCGACGCCTGGGCTGGAGACAACAGCATATTGCCCGACGGCTTTTCCTTTCGCACCGGAGTGACGACGATGGTTGATACGGGCAGTGCCGGCTGGCGCAACTTTGAAGACTTTCGCCACCGCGTAATCGATCGTGTGCAAACGCGCCTGTTTGCGTTGGTTAATATTTGCGGTGTCGGTATGACGGATATCGGCCACGAACAGAATCCCTATGACATGGATGTTGAGCGGACGGCCGCCTGCGCGCGCGATCACGAAAATGTGGTGGTCGGCATCAAGACGGCCCATTACTACGGTCCAGAATGGATTTCGGTTGATCGCTGCTTAGAGGCGGCTATGCGTGCCGATACGCGCGTGATGATCGACTTCGGATTTTTTAAAAAAGAGCGCCCCTATTACCAGCTCCTCGGCGAGAAGCTGCGCTCAGGTGATATCAGTACGCACGTTTTTAGAGGACCCACACCATGGTTCGATGCAGATGGCAAAGTGCTCCCCTACCTGTACGAAGCGCGGGCGCGGGGCATTATTCTCGACGTGGGACACGGTGCCGGTTCGTTTTGTTTTCGCAACGCCGTGCCGGCTATAGCCCAAGGATTTTATCCAGATTCCATATCGACCGACCTACACGTGTTGTGCATGAATATGGGGATGTTAGACATGGTTACGACCATGTCCAAATTTCTGGTAATGGGTATGCCCCTGCAGGAAGTAATACGGAGCTCTACTATTAATCCCGCAGATGAAATTGGTCATCCGGAACTGGGTCACCTCAGCATTGGCGCCGTTGGTGACGTAGCCGTGCTAAACAAGATGAGTGGGCAATTTGGCTACGCAGACTCATTTGGCGGTCGGTTAGACGGCAGCGAGCGGTTGCAGTGTGAAATGACGCTCAAAGACGGTCGCGTCGTGTGGGACTGGAATGGTCGCGCCGCCGCGGACTATCGCCAGATGGATTCGAACTACGGCATTCGTCAGGGTGAGTATCTGGTCATGCCTCCGGGAGCTTAACGTGCAGGGTCGTCTAATGCTGTGCGGTGTAGGGTTGGCACTGCTATGGGTAGCCTGTGAGAGTAGGGACGAAAGTCTGGTTGTCGTGCGTGATGCGTGGGTGCGCGAGCCTCCGGGAGGCCATCCGATTGCCGCTGCTTATATGACCATGGTAAATAACTCAGACATGGCGACGGCCTTGGTTAGCGCCGAGTCATCTGCAGCCGAACGCATCGAGATTCACTCTATGACGCACGAAAATGGCAAGATGCGCATGCGCCAAGTTGAGCGGGTGCCCCTGCCGGCAGGAGGCCGGGTGGTTCTGGAATCGGGCGGTTTACACCTTATGCTGATGGGCCTGTCTAATCCACCCCGCGCAGGGGACTCAATAGATCTAACGCTGCGTTTTGCCGACGGCTCTGTGCGAGCGGTTAGCGCCTCTGTGCGTAAGGGCTTATAGGAGAGATGATCATTGAAAAAATGGGCTTCGGTGCAGCGCGGACTCTGTGTACTAACGTGTGGTATGGCGCTGCTGTCCTGTGCGTCAGACTCATCCGACGAGGCTGCCGTTCGGGTTGAGCCGACCGTTGAGTTACCCAGAGACGTGCCTCCGCTCAAGGATTACGGTGGCATTGGTGGGTCGTTCGAACTACAGGATCAGCGCGGTGAGGTGTTTCGTCTACAACAGCTCGAAGGCCGACCGGCCATGCTCTTTTTCGGTTACACGTACTGTCCCGATATCTGCCCGGTAACCCTATCAAAAATGGCGGCTGTCTACCGGTTGCTTGATCTGCAACCAACGGACCTGCAGACGATTTTTATTACTGTCGATCCAGAGCGTGATACGAAGGAAAAACTAGCTGAGTATTTGGCATACTTTCAGATTGGTGCGCTGGGCCTAACGGGCACGCCTGATAAAATAGACGCCGTGGTGCGTCAATATGGCGGCTACTACACGCTGAACAAACAGGAAGAATCTGCCGACTATTTCGCCGATCACTCCACCTATACGTACTTGATTGATCAACAGGGCCAAGTTCGTTTTCTCTTTCGCCACGGCGACTCGCCGGAGTATATGGCTGCCGTGTCCCGCCAGCTGTTTTGAGGGAACCTATATCGTGAAAAGAGTGCTGCTTTTCGTTCTCAAACTGATTCACGTACTGGCTTGGTTCCCACTCAACCTGTTCATGCGCGATCGACCGTTGCGCCCGTTTTGCAAAAAGCGCCTTAGGTGGTGATACTCGGAGCCCCAAACAGATTTGGCCGGGCCGGGGTGGTAAATATGAGAGAGTGGAATATATTCCCTCTACGGTCTGTCCTAGAGTCGTTTCATTCTTCTGGGCCGCTTTAAATCCATAGAACGCGCAAATGCGACTCGGATGTGACGCTACCGCAGGTCGGATGAGATCAGCAGCAACATGTTGCGCTGAATGTCTCGCTTGGACAGACCGTTACAGACCAATAAAAATGCCACGACCATAGGATGATTCAATTCCCATAGGTGTGGCATTTTTAGTTTACACAGCTTGTTTTTAACACGTTGCGCGGTGGAACGGCGTTCCAAAGTGTTGCAAAACCTTGGTCGTTTAAATCGCGCAGGACGGTGCACAAGCTAGTGGGGGTGAGCGCACCCGTTGCGCGTTCGTCCTCGGAAACGATCAGTTGCATGGTTGGAATAAACGGTCTACAAAACCGAGAAAAGAACGGCCCGATTCGCTTACCACGTGCGCTCTTTCAATAGTTCCTGAATCGCTTCTTTAGGGACCGGCAATTCGTCTATGTGATCCTCGAGCCAGCGCGAGAAGTCTGCTTCGATATCATCTGACCAGCGTCGGTCGATCTGTCCGGGTGTATACGTACCCTCGTTTAGACGCAGCTTGCCGAACATGTCGCGCAGGCGGATTACTTCTGAGGTCATGACAACTTTTTCGGCCAGATGCGGCGGTATAAAAAGAACGCCCTCGCGCTTGCCTAACACGATGTCGCCCGGCATGCAGGTCGCGTTTCCAATGCGGATGGGACAGTTCATACCGGATAGCATAATGGTCGGCGAGGCATAAGACGGATCCCAGCCGCGGACAAAGCTTGTAAAGCCCTCTAACTCTTCGATGCCTTCCAAATCGCGCACTGCCGCATCGTGCACTACGCCGTTGCCCGAATTGGCGTAGATTGCCGTAGCTAAGTTATCGCCTATGACGGGTCCCTGTTCAATTTTGCCAAATACGTCGGCGACATACACATCGCCCTGCACAAGGGCGTCAATGGGCCAAGATATCTGGTCGCCAACCTGTCCTGTGTGTTCTCCTTTTTCGTCCATAATTCGGCGCATAACGGGACGCCGCGGCATATACATCGCTGTCACTGCCCGTCCGCACAGCGTGCCGCCTGGGTGCGTACACTGCCAGTTGCCCTCAAATTGGTGTTCGTAGCCTTCGCCGCGCACTACGCCCCAAGCCTGCGTGATAGTGACTTGGCGCATGCGTTCGATGACGTCGTCGGGTACTTTGGGCCGGCCGTCTTCAAAGCGTTGACCATGCCATTCAGGAGTGTATTCAATTAGCTCTTCTGGGGTCATATTGAGTGGTGCAAACTTTTCCATCGCGCGCATCTCCAGTCGGTTACAACTTCATTATGAACGAATGACGACTAATATATTGGCTGATATGTCGTCTCTCAAACCACGCGTATGGTGGACTTGTAATACGGCACATTTGTCCGCTCCTTGACCCTCTATCGGTTGCGCGTACATTTCTTTGACGGTGTGAAGTTGAATCCGCGAAAGGCATGGCATGATCACGATAACAGAAGCTGCAGAAAAAAAGATAGCGGAGCTAGTCGCCCAGAACGAAAAACCGATTAAAGGATTGCGCATAGGCGCGCGGTCTGAGTCATCGCTTAAGGTAGACTATAAGCTCGCCTTTGTTTCTGAAGATCAAATAGAAGACTCAGACCAGCGCCTATCTTTTGACGGCTTTGAAGTCTTTATAAATCTGGATAGCGTCAGCCTGCTCGAAGAAGCTACCGTTGACTACGTCGATGGTTTGATGGGCAGTGGCTTTAAGATCGAACGTCCGCGCAAGCTACCCGAGCATTTAGAGGGCGATTTAGCCCAACGCGTGCACGAGGTTATTGAAAAGCAGATCAACCCGGGCGTTGCGGCACATGGAGGTATGGTTAGCTTGATGAACGTTAAGGAGAATACAGTGTATGTGCAGCTAGGCGGTGGCTGTCAAGGCTGCGGTATGGCGAGCGTGACGCTCCGAGACGGTGTGGTGCGCATGATCAAAGAAGGCGTGCCAGAGGTTGAAGAAGTTGTTGACGTGACCGATCACGGAGCGGGGGAAGATCCTTACTACTAAGAGCGGTAGACTGTGGTGTAACGGCGCGAACGCAATAGAGCGTTTCGCGCCGTTTTGCGTTGTTGACGTGCCGCGGGCGGACAGTTGGTGCCCACAACGGCAAGAGAGTGTACGATGAGCAAGCACTCATTCTTGCGGCTCAACCGCGAGGCGCTTGAAAAACAGGCCAAAAATCTTCAAAAAGAATATAAAAAACGGTAACGCAGACGCTTATGTGCGGATTCGCCTGCATCTGCCGCGTTGGTAGACTTTACGGATCGCGAAATTCAGGTGCTGTTGTGCGAGGTCGATCAGAGAGATCTCGTTATCGCGCTCAGTGGGTCCGATGAGCAGGTTGAAGAGATTCAGTTTCGAATTGTCAAGCAGGCCGTTGGATATGTAGATGCCCGTTATGGGGGGGGATAGAGGCGACGTAGCGTATTCGCTCGTTGGAGAAGCCGCATGGTAAGCACACGCTCATTGTAGGGCTGACAGCGAATGCAATGGAAGGAACGCGGGAGCAGTGTATTGCAGCGGGCATGGACGAGTATATGCCCAAACCCATTAAGTGCGTTCCCGTGCAAGACATGTTAACCCAATCCTATTTAGACAGCTGGTTTGACCACTACGCCAGCCGGTAAGAGTGCCAACCTGCTGCTTGCAGTTGAGGAAGCCGTCTCTGCGGAGAGAGCCTAGGGGAGACTGATACACATATGGATTCCAGAGTACGACTTCAGCTTTCGGTCGGCATGTTTCTACAATTTTTTGCCTGGGGAACGTGGTATGTCACGCTAGGCACGTATCTTTCCACAATGGGATTTGACGGCACGGATATTGGCGATGCCTACAGTGCCGCCGCGTGGGCTGCGCTCGTCTCGCCTTTTTTTGTCGGGCTGATCGCCGATCGGTTTTTCTCTGCACAGCGCATTCTGGGGTTGTTACATCTCATTGCAGCAGCGTGTCTTTTCTGGGTATCCACGCTTGAAGAGCCCACGACGTTCTTTTTTGGATTGCTGCTGATGATGCTATGCTATATGCCAACTATTGCTCTGACCAATGCGGTCTGCTTTCACCAGATGAGCGATTCCGGGAGTGAGTTCCCCAAGGTGCGCGTGTTAGGTACTATCGGCTGGATTGCCGCCGGTTGGCTGGTCGGCATACTGGAAATCGAGTCGACTGCGCTCCCCATGAAAATAGCGGCTTTTGCTTCCGTATTGACGGGCGTTTTCGCTTTTTTCCTTCCACATACGCCGCCGCGTGCGTCCGGTCAGCGCATGCGTATAGTAGACGTATTGGGGCTAAATGCGCTGGCACTCTTGCGGGACCGATCGTTTGCCGTATTTGCCATAGGATCGCTGCTGGTTTCTATTCCGCTGGCGTTTTACTACAACTTTGCCAATCTTTTTCTCAATGAGATCGGGGTGCAAAATGCGGCGGGTAAAATGACGTTTGGCCAAATGTCAGAGATCGTCTTTATGCTGCTCATGCCGTTTTTCTTTCGCCATTTGGGCGTTAAAAAAATGCTTCTGGTCGCCATAGGTGCGTGGGCGTTGCGCTACGTACTCTTTGCGGAGGGCGCGGAGTGGATGCTCTATGCGGGTATTTTATTGCACGGGATATGCTTCAACTTTTTCTTTGTCACGGGTCAAATCTACGTTGACCGGCATGCCGGTCCTTCACTCAGGGCCAGCGCACAGGGATTTATTGCGCTGCTGACGTACGGCGTGGGCGCCTTGATTGGGGCCAAAGCGTCCGGGTATATGGTTGAGCAGTTCAGCACCGATGGCGGACACGCCTGGTCGCAAATATGGCCGATACCCGCCCTCATGGCAATCGTAGTCTTTATACTGTTTGCCTTGCTATTTAGCGAACAAAAAAGGGGCGGCGAATAGCAATCAGCCGCCTCTACGTAAAGGCGATGGGGACGCGTGCAAAGACGAAATAGTTTACTCACCGGCTCGTTAGCCGTATTACAATAGGAGCGTTATTATTTTGACTACACTTCCGCTTCCACTTCAGCCTCAGGCCGATTTGGAAGGTTACGTGCGCGCTATGCGCGAAAGCGGCTTTGCCTACTTTCCGGCCGTGCTGGACGCAAGCCAAATCGCCGCACTGCGTCAGGCAATAGATGCGCTGACAGTTGATCCAGACAGTTACGACCATTATACGAGCCCCACTGAAGACTCTTTTTTAGAAAAGAGTATTAATAACGTTTTTAATAAGGACTTGCTTTTTGCCCAGTATCTCGACTGCGAGGACATCATTGATGTCGTTGAGTCCATACACGGTGCTGATTGTCACTGTCTTGGTATGACGGCTTGGGTTACGGGTCCAGGTCGACCAGACCAGCCACTGCACGCCGACTGGCAGCCGCTCAACCTTCCCGAAGATATAATGCGCGACGAGCGTGTGCAGATTCCTATTTTTATCTCTACTTTACACTTCTATCTTGATGATATCTACCCAGCTCTGGGACCGACTCAATTTGTGCCCGGTAGCCATCGGGCTGGTCGGCCGCCTCAACGTGGTGAGAATTCTTGGGAGGGAGCCGAACAGCAAAGCATCTTATGTAAAGCGGGAGACGCTGTACTTTTTCGCTCGGAAGTGTGGCATCGAGGCACGGCTAACACCAGCGCACAGACACGCTACTTGCTTCAGGTGCATTACGCGCAGCGCATGATAACGCAAAAGTTTCCGCCCTATTTAAATCGTTTCCAATTTGACAAACAGCTATTAGAACATGCAACTCCGCGCCAGCTTCGTTTGCTGGGAGATCACAGACAGGGCAATTACGATTAGATGTTTTACTGTCCAGAAGAGGGTCATGGCTTACCGCGCAATCCGTTTAATGCGCTCGTGCTGCCGCGACCGATTGGTTGGATCTCTACGGTGGATGCATCGGGCTGTGTCAACTTAGCGCCGTACTCGTTTTTTAATGCCGTCGCCTACACGCCACCGCAGGTGATGTTTTCGGGCACGGGTAGCCACGATTTTGGCGGCCTGAAAGACTCGATTAAAAATGCAATTGAGACAGGGGAGTTTGTCGTCAACCTAGCAACGTGGGCGCTTCGCGAGGCCATGAACGCCTCGGCGGTGTCCGCGCCGTCCACCGTCGACGAATTCGAATATGCCGGCTTGCGTAAAGTGCAATCAGAACGGGTGAAACCGCCTCGCGTGGCCGAGAGCCCGGCTCATCTCGAGTGTGTTGTTACGCAGTTTGTCAAACTAGAAGCAGAGGGCGATGAGCCGAACACGGCCGTTTTTGGTCGAGTCGTTGGCGTGCATATAGACGATCGTTTTTTGCGAGACGGCTTTGTCGATACGAGGGGCATGCAGCCGCTCGGTCGGTTGGGCTATCTCGACTACGTCGCCGTTACGGAGACGTTCAGCATGGACCGTCCAAATTGGAAATAGTGCTGGGAGGTTGCCCTTGAACATCATCTATGTGAACCCCGACGAGATGCGCGCCGACGTGTTGGGCTGCTACGGCCACCCGCTGGTGCAAACGCCGAACTTTGATCGGCTGGCAGCAGAGGGTACGCGCTTTGACCAGTGCCACGTGCAGCATACGGTGTGCACGCCCTCGCGCTGTGCTTTTATGACGGGGTGGTATCCGCACGTGAGCGGCCATCGCACCCTGTGGAATCCGCTGCAGCCGCACGAGCCCAATACGATGCGCTATCTCAAGCAGGCCGGTTATGACGTGCACTGGTTTGGTAAAAATGACTGCTTGGCTCCTGGCGCATTTGCCTCTTCCGTGACCAACGTATATGGAACGGATAGGCCTGCCGGTCAGTCGCCTTTTCTGTTCGAACGCGGCCAGCCGGGCTACTACAGCTTTTTGCGCGGTCCGATGAATGGTCCCTCGCGCGATGAACTGCTCTACGAACGGGCAACCGACGTCATACGCAACCGACGCGTAGACGATCCGCCCTTTTTTATGTTTTTGGCGACTAGCTTTCCCCACCCGACCTATCACGCACCGCAGCCGTGGCACGATATGTATAATCCGGACGATCTGCCGCCGCTGCGTCCCGTGCGGGGGGAAGGTGCGCCGGATTTCCACGCGCTGATTCGCCGATATCGCGATATTGAGCACACCGACGAAGCTGTGCTGCGCAAGGTAATGGCCGTCTATTTGGGGATGACGTCCTACGTCGATTATTTGCTAGGTGGGTTAATGGATGCCCTAGAAGAAACGGGTCTGGCCGACGATACGGCGATCGTTGCGTTCTCCGACCACGGCGATTGGGCCGGCGACTATGGTTTGGTGGAGAAGTGGCCAAGCGGTTTAGATGATACCCTCACGCACGTGCCGCTCATTGTGCGCGTGCCGGGTATGGAGAAGGGCCACGTGGTAGCACCTCCGATGGAGCTTTTCGATATTGTCCCCACGACGCTCGAGCTGGTTGGGATCGAAGCGCAGCACACGCATTTTGCGCGCTCGCAGGTAGACGCACTGCGTGGGGGGAACGCCGACCCCCATCGCGCTGTATTTGCCGAGGGCGGATACGATGGTCACGAACCGCACTGCTTTGAGGGTAAGCCTTCGGATGGAGTGGCAGGCGATCCTAACGGAATCTACTATCCCAAGGGTCTGCAGCAGCAGGAGTATCCAGAGAGCGTTTGTCGCGCGCACATGGTGCGCACTGCCAACCACAAGCTGGTGCGTCGATCGAGCGGTCGTCACGAGTTATACGATCTATCGTCCGACCCGCACGAACTGGACAATGCGTATGGTCGAGCCGAATACGACGGGGTGCAACACACTTTAGAGTACAGGCTGCTCAACTGGCAGCTATGCACAAGTGACGTAACGCCGCACGAGGCCGACCCGCGCGGCTTTCCCGAGGGTATGGTGAGGTAAATAGAGGCTGTGCCTTGTATGATGCCCATACTTTAATAGATTAGACAATTGCGATTGATGGTTGGCGGACCTGTGCCCGATCAGGTATTGCTCAAAAGGAGAAATACAGCGTGGAAAAGATTACGGTTTATCACAACCTAAACTGAAGCAAGTCAAACGGTGCGCTAGCCATACTGCGCGACCGAGGCGTCGAGTTCGACGTCGTTAAATACGTAGAAAACCCTCCGAGTGAGGCCCAGCTCAGAAACTTCTTTCAGATGCTTGACGTTGAGCCCCAAGACATGTTACATCTGGGTTCGTTCAATAAGCTGGGGCTGGATATAAGCAAATATAACGAGGAGGAAGCGCTTATTGGTTTGCTTTTAGCTCACCCCGAAGTGATGAATCGGCCCATTGTCGTGTGCGGATCGCGGGCCGTCATTGCCCGTCCTTCCGAACGCGTGGAGGAACTGCTGGACTGAGCGTGATTGCCTTATTGAGGCGATGCTCATTTGGAGCACCGACAGGGGAGAGATTTACAACGTCTCTCCCCTGTCGCATTTTCTAGGCGGGCACCTTGCCCTTCGGTTTTGAAATTAAAAGATATTTTGGAGCATATTTATGTCGTATTCTACCCACTTTTCGCGCCTAGAATCTGAGACGATACACATCATGCGCGAGGTTGCAGCGGAGGCCGAAAATCCCGTGATGCTGTATTCAGTTGGCAAAGACAGTGCCGTGATGCTCCATCTGGCCAAGAAGGCGTTTCATCCATCGTCTCCGCCGTTTCCCCTGCTGCATGTCGATACTACCTGGAAATTTCAGGATATGTATAGGCTCCGAGACAAGGCCGCTAAAGAGGCGGGCATGGAACTTTTGGTCTATCAGAATCCCGAGGCCAAGGAGAAGGGAATTAATCCGTTCGATCACGGGGCGTTGCACACAGACCTCTGGAAGACTGAAGGCTTAAAGCAGGCCTTGGAGAAATGGAAGTTTGACGCTGCTTTTGGTGGTGCGCGACGCGATGAGGAAAAGTCGCGTGCAAAAGAGCGCGTCTTTAGCTTCCGCACGGCCCAGCATCGATGGGAACCCAAAGCGCAGCGACCGGAACTCTGGTCGCTTTATAATGCTCGGAAAGCTAAGGGGGAAAGCATTCGGGTTTTTCCGCTTTCCAACTGGACGGAGCTAGATATCTGGCAGTATATCCATCTGGAGGGTATTGAGATTGTGCCGCTGTATTTTTCGGCGCCGCGTCCAACGGTGGTGCGCGATGGGTTAATCCTCATGGTAGACGACGAGCGCTTTCCCCTAGAAAAAGGCGAAGAGCCGGTGATGCGCTCGGTTCGCTTCCGAACGTTGGGCTGCTATCCGCTTACGGGAGCAATTGAGAGCGAAGCCCGAACGCTTCCCGATATCATTCAAGAGATGCTGTTAACCACGACTTCTGAGCGTCAGGGCCGATCGATAGACAAAGATCCGGGCGCGTCTATGGAAATCAAAAAGCAGCAAGGTTATTTCTAGAAAATAGTGTGGAGATAAATGACCGATCCCGTATATAGAACAGACGCTCTGATAGCTGAGGATATTAACGCCTACCTAGAAGCGCAGCAGAACAAATCGCTCCTGCGGTTTATTACCTGTGGATCCGTTGACGACGGAAAGTCAACGCTGATCGGACGTCTCCTCTACGACAGCAAGATGATTTTTGAAGACCAGCTAGCCCAGCTTGAAGCCGACAGCAAGACGCAGGGCACGCAGGGCCAGGAAATCGACTTTGCGCTGCTGGTAGACGGGCTGGCCGCGGAGCGCGAGCAAGGGATCACCATCGACGTGGCCTATCGCTTCTTTGCCACAGAGAAGCGCAAGTTTATCGTAGCCGATACGCCTGGTCACGAGCAGTACACGCGCAATATGGTTACGGGTGCTTCTACTGCAGAACTGGCCGTTATTCTCATCGATGCCAGAAAAGGCGTGCTGACCCAGACGCGACGCCATAGCTATTTGTGTCATCTGCTCGGGATTCGCTCCGTTATACTGGCCGTTAACAAAATGGATCTAGTCGATTTTTCCCAGAGCATATTTGAAGAGATCGTCTCGGATTACACTAAGTTTGCCCAATCCATTGGTATCGAAGATTTTACGGCGATTCCAATTTCTGGCTTTAAAGGAGACAATATTACGGCGCTTTCGACCAATACATCTTGGTATCAGGGGGCGCCGTTGATGCATCACTTAGAAACGGTCGAACTCGAGGAAGCAGCTAGTCAACAGGCCGACTTTTCAATGCCGGTTCAGTGGGTTAACCGACCCGATCTCGACTTTCGAGGCTTTGCGGGCAAGGTCGCCAGCGGCGCCATCAAGCAAGGCGACGAGGTGCGTATTCTCCCATCAGGGAGGACATCGCGTGTGGATCGTATCGTCACCTTTGACGGAGATCTGGAACAGGCTACAGCAGGGCAGTCGGTTACTCTTACGCTCACAGACGAAATTGATTGCTCTAGAGGACAGGTAATCTCGGCAGCTAAAGCGCCTCTGGAGGTGGCTGATCAATTTGATGCTACGCTGATCTGGATGGACGAGGAACAGCTCATACCCGGGCGCTCGTACTATATGAAAATGGGGGCGCAAACCGTTTCCGCCACGGTTGCGCAGCCCAAGCATCAAATCAACGTCAATACGCTAGAGCACACGGCGACAAAGACCCTGTCGCTTAACGCCATAGGCGTGGTGACTGTTACTACCGATCGCTCGGTGCCTTTTGCGCCTTACGTCGATAATAGAGAACTGGGCGGATTTATTCTTATCGACAAAATGACTAACGGCACCGTTGGGGCTGGACTAATTCATTTTGCTCTGCGCCGTTCGCAGAATATTCACTGGCAGGACACGGAGGTCGATCGAACGCGGCGTGCAGAAATGAAAAGCCAGAAGCCGCTTGTGCTGTGGATGACGGGTCTGTCTGGTGCGGGTAAATCGGCGATTGCCAATGCGGTAGAAAAGCGACTCGCTAGCTTAAATCGCCACACGTTTCTACTGGACGGAGACAACGTGCGTCACGGACTAAATAAGGATTTGGGCTTTACAGAAGCGGATCGAATTGAAAATATTCGGCGCGTTGGCGAAGTGGCAAAGTTGATGACGGACGCAGGTCTTATTGTGATTACGGCGTTCATATCGCCTTTCCGATCTGAACGAGAAATGGTTCGTCAAATGGTGGCACCGGGAGAATTTATCGAAGTCTTTATTGACACGCCGCTGCACGTGGCAGAAGAGCGTGACGTGAAGGGGTTGTATGCCAAAGCACGATCCGGAGAATTAAAAAACTTTACGGGTATTGACAGTCCCTATGAGCTACCCGAAGCGCCAGAAATTCGAATCGATACGACGGTAATGTCAATAGAACAAGCAGCTGAGCAGATTGTAAGCAGTATAGTTTAGTAGAGGTTTTTAGTTTGTCGTGTGGGTGAGGGTTTAGGTCGAAAATTGACGGATTGCCGCACCAAATGACCATGAAGAGGCAAATGGCCATTTGGTGCGCATCTGCAAAATAGACAGTCTGAGACGTACTAAGTGACTATTGCTTAGAAAATTAACTCGGTCATGCAGACTCTCCACAGTATGGAAGAGCATGACCGAGTTAATAGTGATCGGTGCATTTTTTCAACGTTCAATCTCAATCTGACTGTTGGTCAGATTTATTTCATTTTCCAAGTTACCCTTAAGGTCCAGACTACTGGCGTTGATCCATGTTGGGAGCGATCCAATAACCTTTAACTTGACCGAACCCAAGACTCCGTTTCCATCGCTCATTTCTCCTTGGCCACCTAACTGCGCTCCACCAACTTGAACACCATCATCATTTTCCTTAAAAAGAGGAATGAAACTACCACCGATAAATCCACCCGGAATGAATTGGTTGAACTCGAGTTCTCTATTATCGTAGTCCAACTGCAAACCCCAACCGTTAATCGGGTCGCTATCGGCTATTTCGATCCGTATGACGACTTCGTCTCCTTCGACAGAATCAACGATAAGGCTCAGAGAGTTTGGTCCAGAAGTCCAATCCTCCGTATGTTCCTCTGGATCGGAATCGGCGCGTTGGTTTTCGATGTCCTGTCGCTG
>CAXGPR010000047.1:0-28197 GCA_964011675.1 uncultured bacterium | reverse complement strand
TTTATTTGGCGAGCCCGGTGGGAATCGAACCCACGACCAACGGATTAAAAGTCCGGTGCTCTACCAGCTGAGCTACGGGCTCACACTTTATGAGCAGCCATAGAAAATAGGCTACATATCGCAAGTGTCAACCTTATAATCGCCCCCTATCCAATCCGATACCTCTTTAAGGCTGAACGATCTAATTCAACTCCCAAACCCGGTCGGTCTGGGACCTTTACAAACCCATCCACTGGCTCCATCACACCCCCAACCAAGTCGTTCTCCCGTGTAAAGTGAAGGGAGTCAGAGGGCACGGTGGCATTCCGTATAGTTGCATGTACGTGGGTCCCATAAGCACCCGAAATACCCAACCCCAACCCTACAACCTGTAACCAAACGGGCATTCCTGCAGCTTCGGCCATAGAGGCCATTGCTTGAGCGCTTTCGACCGAACCTCCAAGGTTAAACATATCAGCGGCTTCAGCACGAATGGCGCTCATTACTTTTTGCGGGTCTCCTAAATGGGGCGCGATTGGAATGCGGGAATGCCTTCTGAAATCCCGGTACTGATGCCATCCGGGTAGATACTGAAAAGGGTCTTCGAAGGCCTCGATATTATAATTCTGTAGAGCATCTGCCAGCCGAAGACTCTTGTTTAGATCGCCAAACTCGAAGTTTGGATCCACTATGATTCCATAATCAGGCCCTGCCGCCTCGGTCATCAAACGAACCGTTTCAACAATATTCCTTGAACGAGCTTTTAGCTTGTGTGTTTTAAACCCCCTACGAGCCCCTTCCTCAGCCATGGCCGCAAATTCGTGCGCCTCCAAGGGCGGCGACCACCACCCTACAGGCACTGCATCCCAATGCTTAGCCCCCATAAGTTTGTGAGCCGGAACACCCAACGCTTTGCCAATGATATCAAAAAGCGCCATGCCGATAGCGCCCCCCATAGTTGTCAAATTAAGAGAAAGTGGCTCTACACCGACCCACTCCTTCTCGGCTTCTGAGAAAGACTGCCCTCGCCCCCCCTCACCAATACCAACGATCCCTTCATCGGTATAGACCTCAATGATACTAATGGGCCTTTCTCGGTAATCTCCCGGGCGACTCTTTTCAATAGAAGGAATATGGGGGACAGCCGTGACGTACTCATTGATATGCGTGATCTTCATATATTCCCCATTGGGAAGTGGGTTAATTGCCGTCAGATATGCGCCGCAGAACACCAGATTTTTGGAATGACGGATGCGTAATTCAAAGAATGTAAATGTGTGTTCGTCCCTCTACCCGCAACCTGTCGTGGTAATGAGTAATTTCTATATGTCCAACCGTCATGGGCCCTTGCACGATGAAATCAACCTTTTGATTATTGTTATAGGCAACGTAAGCTGGTCGAAGCCTTTCAATAAGCCGCCCATCCCCATCAGGCCTCGCAATTGGAAAACCAACGGGGCCCGTATCCACCTGCCAGACCATTCTCTGATCGTTCACATTCATCGTCTTTATGGGAAATTCAATCGTCCAATGGTTTCCGCTTTCTTCCCACTCTACGCACCCGACTAATACTTTGCCGGTGAGCGTTGCAGCAACAATATCCTCTCCCACCTGAGTCTCATGAGCCATAGACGTTCTTATATGCCATTTTACATCATCAAACCGTTCCGCCCATAATCCCGACTCTACATACCCAACGTGATGTGTCGATTTAGTCCGATATATAGCGTATTCATGGGCTGAAAACATGCCACAAAAATCGTAGTTGTTTTCGTAAAATAAGTTACCAGTGCCGTAGGTGTCTTCAGATTTACAGGAGGCAAAAAAGTAATATTCAAGGGGATCAGCACCGCGCCTGCGCAGCGTTGTCTTGGATTCGATTTGCAATCGGGCATTATTGCCCCGCTCAGGGGTAACAAAGGTTACAAACGACCTTCCGTAATCCACGACTTCTCTTGCTTTATCTTCCATAGCGACCCCCTCTATTCGCCGCATCGGGCAATAGCCAACATGTGTATTACACCTGTTTCATCATCGCCTTTTATCTTCACATCAAATCCATTTGCGGTAAAAATAGCACAAAGATCTTCCGGGGTGCTCTGGGTATCCATTTGGTGCAATTCGCCAGAGAAAACACCCACTCTATCCCAACCGGTAAAAGATTCAAATACCCCGTATTCGGCTCCTTCAATATCAAATTTCACCATATCAATCTGAGGACGATCTATCTTTTCCAGTATGTAGTCTAACGACCACGTTTTGACCCGTACAGATTGATTCATATCTTCCCCAAATAGGCCAGACGAAGTACCCCGGTGAGCATCCGCAGAAAATAGAGCCGTTCCACTATCAGCCGCAGCGGCCACGTTGAATATCTGCACCTGATGTAAGTTATTAACATTACTTTTTAACCGCTGCCAATTGTTGGGGTCTGGCTCAAAAGCCCATATTTGGGCTTGGGGATAGCATAGAGTAAAATACGCGACACCGATTCCAATATTGCTGCCTAAGTCGACAATTGCTTCCGGCGTTAGACCGTGGGGCAGTTCGTAGACCCTCTCAAGAAATATCTCTTCTATAGTCGTATAATCGCCAAAACTGCTCACCTGTAGGTCGGCACTTCGTCCATTTAAGTAAACAGAGACTGTAAAGTTTTTTTGGAATGGCAATACATCACACACGTATAAAATAAAGCCACATAACCACAGTCGACCTCGGTCCCACAGACTCGCTCCGCAGGCCGTTGCCACTCTCCACAGCAGGGCCATTTTGCGGGGGAAACGTAGTATAGGTCCCATAATGTTAGTTCGTCCTATCCCTGTCCGCCGATCGCCCCACCCGCCCCATAGCAACCGGAATCCCCCCAACCAATCGAGCGAAATTCCCCAGAAAGCTCAGGGCGATATAAATTCCTACTTCTTCTATACCGATACCCACGCTCTCAAACAGCCATGCCATAAGGCCCTCTCTTATCCCTATTCCACCCGGCGTCAGTGGTAGAATGACTACTGTGATTTCAATTAGGGCCAAAACGAGGGCAAAAGGCCAGAAGTAAAATACTCCACTGATCGCATAGATCACGATCGATGTGCCAAATATCAGTATGAGTTGAAGAATAACCGTGAGCAGCATCGCGCTTATGAGAGCCCTATATTCTGTTCGATATAGGTAAATGGCGTCGCGTACCGATGCCACCTTTTCCAGAAAGCGAGGCGGTACAAACCGTCCGACGACCTCTCGCAAAGGGCGGGTAAGCGTTTTTGAAAACGAAGCGGCCAATAAAAGGACCATAAAGAGAGCACTCACCCATAGGATGGAAGCCATATCCTTGTTTTGTGAGCCGAATGAAGGATCGGTCATACCCCATCCAACAAGGCCCACAAAGATCCAGCCTACCAAGCCGAGGATTTTAGAAACCCAGGTCGACCCCCAAACGACGGCATATTCGACCTGACGCGATAGCATAAAAGCGCGCACGACTTCTTGTGCACTTGCCCCCGGCAAAACCAACCCATAATACGAAGCCGCGAAATGACATTCTAAGGTCTTACCGATAGAAAGTGAAGGAAGGGATGTGCGCAACAAGATCCACCAGCGGGTTCCCTGCAGTGCCATAGGAACGAGGGGCAATACGAGCGTGGGCAGAAGGACCCAAAGAGGAACCGCTGCAAAGGCACGCCTCAGCGATTCAAGCTCAATCTGATAAAAGATCCAAACGAATGGCGTTATAATGCCAAGCCCGCGCAGTATGCGCAGCGCCCAAACCCGCCCCCGTGAAAAAGACCGACTTTCAGTACTGTTCATCAGAGATCGAATGTGTTGCCTGACCAGTGCGTTCGAGACTTAATTCGGTCATCGGAACAAAGGTCTAAGATGCCCACCTTAGGGCTTCCAGCGATCACGGACGGGATGCTCAATCGCCCTATTATAGAGTGCAGCCCACTCTTTCGACCCATCGTCTGGCCGAGCGACAAGTCGCACTCCCTCCGCATACGCAGGACCATTCCCCGTACCGAAATAACTATAGCCCTGACTAGATCTGCCCATGTGTATGCACGACCCATCGGTGTAAACGATGCTGTTGATTATGCGTGGATCTGGGCGATCATAGAGCGTTCCCTCGTCGGAAAACTTCTTCAAGGTCTTTTCATTAACCCTGTATTTAGCTACGGCCTTTTCGTCTATTTCAACCCCAAGACCCGGGCCGTTAGGCACTTCGTGATATCCGCCCACGACGTTAATTTTCTTTTTGAGCAGTTGATGACTATACAAATTCATACAGGTTATAGTGGGCCACGTAGCATGCGTCAGCACTGCGCCCAAATGGGCAGCCCAAGTCGTGGTGAGCCCGTTACCAACCAACTGCAGCCAGAAGGGCATCTGCGCCTCTGCGCTAAGCATGCCCTGCCGCATGACTTGGCTCTTACCGGCACAGACTACATAGCCGTCACATACTTCTTCGCGCACGTGCGTCATGTAGGGAGGCGAACCAAAATGCATCGCTATGGGCCGATTCGAAACGGCGCGTATTTGCCGATTCCCCAACACGTCGTGCTGAGGGATAGGCGTCTCATACATCGCGACGCGTTCGTATTTCTCTAGTTTCTTTATGATAGGTATGGCCGTAGCGGCGTTTTGCCAGGTCGCATTAGGGTCCAGATCCAGTTTAAAATGCGCTGGAACCACCTTCGAAATAGCATCTACCTGAGCAACGATGTCCCACCAAGGCCTCGGTTTAGTTTTGAAGCTGGTGTACCCCTTTTTAACGGCATCTTTCGCTTCAGCTGCCCAGTCTTTTGGCGAAGCATCAATCGACCACCAAGAAATGGGTACCCAGTCGCGAGCCTTGGTCCCGAGTAGCTCGTATACGGGCACCTCTAAGGCCTTACCCACTACGTCAAAGAGAGCCATCTGAAGCCCGGCCCCAAGGCTGTCGTCGTTCATGTGTGCGGCCGGACTTTGTCCCATAACGCGTTCGACTGCGGCATCAGTAACCCGAGCCCACGTATAATGAATGACCGTTTCCCCCCAACCAACGTGCCCTGTATCAGTTTCGACCCTGCACAGCTCGAGTACGGCCCAATTATAGACTTCGCGTGCAGCTATCTTTTGCTGACGTTTAGTGAAAGGGACATCGACAATAATGCGTTCAACGTCTACAACTTTCATAGCGGACTCCTATCTCGTGGTCTGATAATACCGTTTAAAGGGCCGTCCTTCCAAGCCTTCGGGATTTAATTCAACTCCAATGCCGGGACCTGTAGGCAGCTCTATAAAGCCATCTTTACTCCTGACTACTTCAGGATTTATAAGAAGTTGAGCCGCAAGCTCCTCTTCGGCTTCATTTCCGACCGTTTCAAAAATGTGGCCATTGCGAACCGATGCTATCGCCTGTATCCCCTGAGCGACAGAGAGCGGACCGTTGGGATTGTGCGGAGCCATCGCCACGTTGTGCATCGTTGCAACGGCTGCAAGTTCGTAAAACGAGGTGAAGCCCCCACAATTACCGATATCGGGTTGAAAAATATCAACCATCTGCTCTGTTACCATCCGCATCATATGCCGATCGTACAGGGTCGCCGTGCGTTCCCCTGCTGCGATTTTGGGGCCGCCACAGGCATAGGACGCTTCTTTTAGCGCTTTCAATCCGTCTATATCCTCTGGCGGCAGCGGTTCCTCAATCAAATCTGCCAGTCCGCGCAGTTCATACACAAGGCGTGCTGCATGGGCTCCACTGAGCCGAGCATGGCAATCAACCCATATTTCCATTTCGTCGCCGTGCACCTTACGCGCCTCCTCAAAGAACGATACGACCTCCTTTAAAATGCGCCGGTCCAGCCATTGGTGTTCATTGTGCGAGCCATCCACTTTCCCCTTGGTGCCCGAGTAGGCGTTTCCACCGATTCTGTATTCGGCCCCGTCAGTCGACACTTTCTGGACCTGACCATAATAAACCGGGAGCGTTGTTTTACACACTCGATACCCGCGATCGCGCGCAGCGGCAATATTATTGGCAAATTCCTCTGGAGTCGAACCGCCTGGGACGTGACAGTAAACAGGCACTCGGTCTACAAAGGTAGGTCCTCCAAAAAGCTCATACACCGGTTTGCCCACTTCTTTGCCTTTTATATCCCACATAGCCATTTCAATAGCGCTGATAGCTGAAACGGATATGGTTCCAATCGTCCACTGATTGTCCCGATACATCCGCTCGAGATGAAGGTTGGGCTGCTTAGGGTCCTTGCCTATGAGGCCAATGTTTTCTGTGAGGTTGCGGACGCCATTAAGCGTGGCATCATCAAAACGCTTGGTAACGACCTCCGAAACCCCTGTTATCCCTTCGTCAGTATGAATCTGAGTAATAATGAGGTTGCGAAAATTGGCATCGATGAGTCGTACGTCAATTTCTGTAATTTTCAACTAGATAGCTCCACTCTTTTGCCCGTTTGGGCCGATTTATAGGCGCCTTCCACAAATTGGAGCGCTCTCAATGCATCATTGCCATCACATACAAAGGACTGGTCTCCGCGCGAAGAGACTAGGAAAAGCTGAAGAAAACGGGTGCCCATTTCACCGCCGTAGCCGCCGCCCCCAGGCGCAGGACACGCCAACTCCACATATTCCTGACTCGCCCATGGCTCGACAGCACTTTGAATAATCAAGCGATCCTGTCGCCCGGCATAGTCCCAACTCTGCCAGGTGATATCGCCTTTCTCTCCGCGAAATACCATGGAAATATCGCCGTACCTACGCGGCAGTGCGTAGGCTGCATGAATATGCCCAATAGCGCCTCCCTGCAATCCAAACGTGGCGCTAGCGATTTCTTCTACGTCAATAGATTGGACGAGAGTAGCCGTTTGTGCTGATACAGTGCTGTAGTTGCACCGAGCAATAAAGCGAACTAGATCGACCGTGTGAATAGCTAACCAGTGCAGAATACCGCCCCCGGCCGCATCCTTCTGAAAGAGCCAGTGCCCGGGATCACGCCGGGCTACAGAACTGGTTACCATACGCCCTTCCACCGACACCAAACGGCCAATAGTGTCTTCATCTAAAAGGTCTCGCATCTTCACGACGGCTGGATGCAGGCGATTGAGAAAACAGGTGCTCCAGAACACGCCCGTAGACGCAGAAAGCGCATTTAACTCCGCGACTTCTGCGGATGTCCGAGCCACCGGCTTTTCGACGAGCGTAGGGATTCCAGCTTGCAGTAGTTGCTTAGCCCATTTCGGCGCATCCACATTTCGAGCGCAGACCAACGCCATGTCCACCGATGGTCCTTGCTCTAAGCCCTTTATATCAGAGACCGTATCGTATCTGCCTCCGTGGTTTCCCCAATCTCCGCATAGAACAACTTCGGAAAATTCCGGACAGGTTGTAGCGGTTTCCAGCCATCCCTTAGCGTGCGGATTATCCCCGCCGATTAAGGCTATTCTACCGGCCATGAACGCTGCCAAAGTCAACGGGGTAACCAACTGCTGCCGAGTGGTAAATGTGTTCCAAGAGCGCTACCGTCCGGCGGCCTTCTCGACCATCGACGCGCAGGCGGGTCCCCCTTTCCACTGCTGAGACCACATCTTCAACGACATTGTGGATGGTATTATCAACCGTTGCTAGCCGCTCCTCTACGCCCTCTCCAAAAACGCGCATTTCACCATTGAGGGCAGAATCGAGTAGGATGCCCCCTTTTTTTCCATGGACCTCTGCGCTGAAATAGGTGTTTTCCGGGAAAGTGGTCGTGCCCACAATGGCTCCCTTTACTCCGCCTGGAAAGGTCAGCAGCGCCATACCAACATCCTCTGTCTCGATGTCGTGGTTCAAGACAGCCGTTTCACCATATACCCTGATCGGATTGCCCATAAACCACAGGATGAGATCGATTAGATGAGACCCCTGATTGGCAAGTGAACCTCCTCCATCCATTGACCACGTGCCGCGCCAACCTCCATTATGCGCGAAATATTCATCTGAACGAAACCACTTAAAGCGGACTTCTCCGATCAACAAATCCCCTAATTCACCCCGTTTAAGCAGCTCGGCAATTCGGAAGTTATTGTCGACATATCGACTTTGATAGTCTACGCCAACCAGCACCCCAGCCTCTTTACCGGCGGAAATCAACGCATCACACGCGGCGGTTGTTACGTCCATTGGCTTGGTTGTAATCACGTGTTTGCCCGCCTTGGCAACCTCTATGCCCACTTCGGCATGCAGGCCGCTTGGCGTCATAACGAGGACGACATCCACGTCATTTCGCCCAAGAGCATCTTGGAGGGAAGGAGTCCAGTCGCAGCCCATTTCTTCGCCTACCTCTTGGGCGAGCGTCTCGTTAACATCAACTACGACCTTTAACTCAGCTCCTGTCGTCTCGACCACCTGGCGTGAACGATTTCTTCCCATTCCAAGTCCAACCACGGCAAAACCAACCATGTGTTCTCCTTTTTTAACAGGCTTTTACAGAGGATGGGCTGTATAATAGACCGCACAATATCGAGTGTCAACCAACCCAGCATGCGCCTACACGGAGAGTTAGCTACCCCCCGTGTAGGTCTTCCCAATCTAAATCACCCCTTGAGAAATTGCTCGATGTATTCTTTCGAGCGAACCAATCCTTCCTGCTGTAATTCAGGAGTTTGCCAAAAGTGGTGATCTTCTAATTCAACGCTCAATACCCCATCATAACCGCTCTCTTCCAATCGGCGTATAACCTGCTGCCAATCTACCTGACCCTCGCCCGGAATGGTATAGCGCCACCACCCTTCGCCACAGACATAGGTATTGCTGTAGCTTTCACCAAGAATGCCCGATTCATACAGCTTTTCCTCTATGATTTCCGTGTCTTTGAGATGGACGTGACGAACCCGATCGCCAAACTCTGCTAGCAGTCGGATATAGTCGATTTGAATCCGTAAAAAGTGCGACGGATCATAGCAAATGCCAAGATTGGGCGACGGACACACTTCAAATATTCGCCGCAAGCTTTCGGGCGTGCATCCCAAATTTCCATAATGGGGTGCGCCGCCTGGCCAGGGCTCAATCGCAATATTTACACCCACTTTCTCGGCGTGAGCTACGACTTTGGGATACACTTTTCTAAACACTTCAAAGGTCTCTCCCCTTTTCATGGTCGGATCATCGGGGCCAAGTACGGTAAAGTAGGTGTGCCCACCGTTTTTAGCGATGGTGGTGAGGTCTTTCTTAAGCTGACTCAACGCCGCCCGCCTTTTCGCCGCATCTTTGCTTAAGAGCCCACCGCTTCCCGCATCACAGGTCCCAATAGCGAGCCCTAAATCCACACATTTACTGGCCATTTCCTTGGTCAATAGCGGCGTATCAATCGCCTCAAATCCATTTTCTGCCAGCCACTCTGCATAGTTATCAAACCCCACTTTTCCTGCAAATGGAGGCATTCTCGTTCCTATTTTCATCCCGTTTTCTCCTTTTTAAATGAGATGTGTGAAAACATTTGCTTCAGACTTAATGGCTTTTTTATCCAATACTGCACAAGTATCAACAATCAAACGGCTCCCTGCCACCCTGTATTAGCATACAAAATTCGCCGCAAAATCACCTAACGCCTTTTCTTGACTCAGCCAAAGGGCCGAGTTATGTTCGGCCGTCAGAGAGCACGTCCCCTTCACAGACAATCAATTGAGGAATTTTCCATGAGCGACGAACGCGTTTTTATTGGCGATTTAACCAGAAAAGAATTTCGCGAACGCATGCAGGCTGGCACAATTAAGGCCGCCATTGTGCCGACCGCTGCTACGGAACAACACAACGAACACTTACACATGATCCACGACACCCTGCACGCGTCTTATATGGCTGAAATGGCGGCAAAGAACCTCCTGCCCCACGTGGTCGTTGCCACACCCATAAGCATCGGCGTTTCTGAGCATTGGATGGAGCACATTGGCACGCTTACTGTGCGCCCTGAAATCTTCTGCGAGTACGTTTATGACGTTTGCCATTCTCTCGTGCGCGCAGGCGTTGAAAACATCCTTGTCCTAAACGGACACGGGGGCAATGTAAAGCCCATGATGCGGAGAATCGATGAGTACAAAGAGAAGCTCAATATAAACCTGCGCTTTCAATCCTATTGGGACGTATACGATCCAGACCTGGTGCAGCAGCACATGGAAAACGGCCGTCTCCCGGGTCATGCCGACGAGTATGAAACTTCAACCATGCTTTACCTTGCACCCGAACGCGTGCAAACGGAGACCATCGACAACTCTGCCGCAGCGCTTGGCACGAGAGAAAAAGGCGAAGCGTTGATCGGTCCGGCGATTGCCGGCGTAACACAGCTAGTCGAACAGATGATTAGTGGGGAAGAAGTAGATTTACCAACGGTAACGTTTATGCCCGAAGGTAAGCGCAACCTTGTAACGGGGGAAGCTGTTTAGCCGTTACGGTTTAAGGACTACGCCTAGCGCCTTTTCTGGGGTCTCGACCAGTACGTCTACCGCCTCGGCAATATCGTCGAGTGCAAATTCATGTGTGTAAAGCGGTTCGACCTGTAGGGCACCGCTGGCCATGGAGCGAAGACATTCATCGAGATTTCGCTGCGTCGGCCACTCGACAAATACGGCGGGATAGTTTTGCCCGTGTTCATACGCCTCATCGTGGTAGCCGGGACCTGTCCGCGCAGCACTGCGCACGTCAACGTTTCCTAAGCCTGCGGCAAAACCGTGGCTTATATGAGCGCCGCCAACGATGGTTATCCGCCCCATGCGATGGCCGTCTGGCGTCTGCTTAAGGCTTCCGTATAGCTGTTCAAAGGCCGATGAAGCATCCCCGCCAAACGCGATGATTCCAAAGTCCATCCCAAAGTGGAGAGAGAAATCCTTCGCCGTTTGGACGGGATCTTCTAACGATCCCTGGACCGTTTTTTCCACCCCCCATGCCCGCGCGCGCTCCAACCGCATCTCATTCCCATCTACTGCCATGATATGGCAGCCGGAAAGCTGTCCAAACTGAGCGCTAAATTGTCCCACTAGCCCCATCCCCATTATCATACCATTCTCTCCAAAGAGCGGCAGCGTACGGCGAATGGCATGCAGCCCCGTAGCCGCTAGGTGCACCGAAGCAGCCGCTTCGAATGAGACCCCATCGGGAATACCTGCGCACAGGTTTTGCGGAACACATGCCCTATCGGCATGGAGCGCATATCCTCCGCCCATGCAGGCAACGCGGTCTCCGACTGCAAACTGCTCAACCCCTTCTGCCACGCGCTCTATTTCCCCCGCATTGGCATATCCAAAGGGACGCGCAGGACGCTCCTCCCCCTTTTCTCTCCGCAGCTGCTTTACTCGTCCCAGTTCCGTCCCAGGACTAATCAGGGAAGCGACTACCTTAACCTGGACCTGACCGGGCCCCAATTCCGGCAGATCCTGTTCGACAATAACTCCCTGGCCATGACAATCTAGAGCGGCAACTCTTCTCTGCAACACGATCTTCCCCTTTTACTCTGTGGGAACAGCTTCGGACTCTTGGATCAGTGCACTGAGTCGATCACCCGCCCTGATTTGTCCCATGCCGTCAAGTATCCGCACGCTAGAAAGACGTGCGCCGATAATTTCTCGAACCTCTACAACGCCCAATCGCCTCCGCGCCTCCGCGCCTCCCTCTTCCACGCGCCCAAATCCCGGGAAAACTGCAAAGCGATATCCAATGCGCAACCCATTCTCACTGCCGATATTTATGTACACATCATCTCCGTAAACAGAGAGCACTTCCGGCATTTGGCCGTCAAGTTTCAGATCTTCCGGCTCAAATAGAGCCTCCATGCCGCTAATCATTTCCTCGAGCGCTGCCAGCGTTGCTTGGCCCAAAAGCGATTCCCGAAAATCAACGCTAGCGAATTCGATATTCCTCAGTTCGGCAAATTTGAGGTCCTGGTCGCGCGGCTTACCTAGCAGGTCTAATCCCAAATCGCGATCGCTGGCTTCCTGCTCGCTAGAGACCATGCCCATATCGTGCTGATCCTGCACGCGCAGAGCGCCTAGACGCATCTTTGCCACACCGACATAGGATTTATATCCTCCCAACATTGGATCGCCAACGGAGAGCCTTTTCATATCGTAGTCGTCAATAGTGCCAAGAAAGAGCATGTCAGCCTCAACCTGCTCTCCCAATTCAACGAGCTCTTCCATGCTCAATACGCGACGTTTACCTAGCAGTTCATCCACCGCTTCATAGGGCACGACGTGCCATTTTGCACTACCGGCCGCTTCCCCGCTTAGCAAGCGCGCCATCTCCCACCCCAGATCCCATATATCCTTGCGAAAACCGGATTCATCGACAAAGGGCAAAACGGCTACGTAAGGAGGCAAGACCGCCTGTTCTCGCTCTCTGAGACGCTTCAGGCGAAAGTAGACTTCTAAGGCACTCTCTTCCTCCTCTTCGGCCACTTCCTGCCCTTCAATGCGAGCCTCTTGTGAAAGATCCTCTGGCAGAGTTAAAGGCGCACAACTAGTTAGGTGTCCAATGAGAGAGACGCAAAGGAGAGGAGCCAAAAAAACGATTTTAATCATACCATACTTAATTGGGTAAGGCGCTCTCTAAAAGCGCTTCAGGGGTTGCTTCCTCACGATAGTAATGTGCGTTAATTGAGCCTTCGCGCAGCACGTAAATGCGATCGCAAAGCCCCAAAACCTCTTCCATTTCAGAAGAGAAAACAACAATAGCTAACCCAGTTTGGGCCAACTCATCTAGCACGCGATAGATCTCGTCTTTTGCACCCACGTCAATACCGCGGGTGGGTTCATCTACCAACAAGACCTTTAAATTATCAACCAGCAGCCAGCGACAAAGCAGCACTTTTTGCTGGTTACCACCGCTCAGGTTGGCAATGGGCGTTTCCGTGCTCGCCGTCCGAACGCGTAGCCGTTCGACCGAGGCCTCCACTCTGCTCTGCTCCATCCCACGCTGAACCCTTCCCCACCGACTTAAGGCTTCCAAGGCTGCAATACTAGCGTTTTCACGCACGCTGCGCCGAGGGAAAATACCCTGTTCCCGCCTGTCTTCCGGCACTAAACCCAACCCCATGCGGCGGGCGGCCTGCGGGCTTGAGTGCGCTAACTCTTCGCCGCCGACTCTCACGCTGCCACCTCTTCTCCGATCCACCCCAATCAATGCCTGCGCAAGCTCAGTGCGGCCGGCTCCCATAAGCCCCGAAAAGCCGACAATTTCTCCCTCATGGACCTGAAATGAAATATCGTTAACCGAATCCGTCGTCAGGTCTTCAACCTGCAAGACAACGCTCTCAGCTCTGCGATTTGCATCGGGAAAACCCAAGCCAAGCTCGCGGCCAACCATCAGCGCGACCAGGCGTTTTTCATCGAGCTCTGCCGTTTTTTGGCAGGCGACCTTTGCTCCGTCCCGCAGCACCGTAACCCGATTGCTGATGCGCAGTACCTCTTCCAGCTTGTGGGATACATACAGCACGGAGACACCACGAGAACGCAGTTGGTCCACTAGGTGTAAGAGCCGATCAATCTCTTGGGGGCTAAGCGCAGACGTTGGCTCGTCCATCACGATGAGCTTGGCCTGCTGAGATAGCGCGCGCGCGATTTCGACGAGTTGCTGTGCAGCAATCCCCAGATAGCCCACCTGCGTCTTTGGATCGACCGCTAGGCCGACCTGATCCAATAGAATGCGGGCGTCGGCATACAGCTTTTTCCAAAGAACGCGGCCGTTCTGGTTGGGTAGCCGGCCAAAGAAAATATTCTCGGCAACAGAAAGAGAAGGTACTAGTTCCAGCTCTTGGTGAACCACGACCAGACCGAGATCCTGTGCCTGACGGGGATGGGACAGAACGGTTGCAACGCCTTCAACTTCAAGCTGCCCTTCATCCAAGGTATAGGCACCAGCAATGATTTTTATCAGCGTTGATTTACCGGCGCCATTCTCACCTACTAAGGCATGCACTTCTCCCGCTTCTATTTCAAAATCCACGTCTCGCAGGGCATGCACTCCGGGGAAAAACTTATGCACGCCTCGCAGTTCGATAACGGGAGCCATTATTTTATTCCACTTAACATGCGGCGGACCAGGCTCTGTTTTCTGCGGGTATCGAGATATACCGCCAGGATGATTACGATCCCTCGGGCAATGTCGTGATAAAAGGAAGAGACGTTGAGCAGGACGAGTCCATTGCTGAGCACGGTGAGAATGAGTATGCCAATAAAGGCTCCGGCGAGCGTTCCAACTCCGCCTGTTAGGCTAATACCCCCTAGAATCACGGCGGCAATAACCTGCAGTTCGAAGCCCAGCCCGGCATTGGGCTGGCCAGAATTGAGACGTGAAGCGAGGATAAAAGCGCTAAGCGCGGCCAATATGCCAGCGATGACAAATACGACAATCCGTATTCTATCTACGGGCAAGCCGGAGAGCCTAGCTGCCTGCGGATTTCCTCCAACCGCATAAACGTAGCGGCCAAAGGTCGTGTAGTGTAGCACGTAAAAGAAGAGCGCCAGCAATAAGAAGGCGATGAGTACGGGTATGGGAATCGGCCCCCAGTGACCGGTGCCAATTTCGATAAATGAGTCCACCGATCCCTGTATCGAAACGGCCTGCGTAGACACCATAGCTCCCCCACGCAAGATAGCCATCATACCCAGCGTAGCGATCAGCGAGTTTATGTGTGCACGAGTAATCAGCAGTCCGTTAATTAAGCCAATACAGGCGCCTGCGAAGAGGGCCGCTCCAAGCGCTACAAATACGCTAGAAAAACTGTTGAGGACAGCTACCGCAACGATGCCGGCGACGGCCTGCACCGAGCCCACGCTCAGGTCAATTTCACCCAGTAGAATGACCATGACCATACCGATGCCCGCTATTGCGACGAGCGCAGCATCGCGCAGCACATTTTTTATGTTGAGCGCCGTAAAAAAAACGGGGCTCAAAAACGACAGTACGACACACAGTAGAATCAGGGCCAACAACAGACCCGCCTGCTCGTTCTGCAGGAGACGGTTAACCCATGTCCTCATTGAAGCAAGCCTCTGACAGCATCGAGCTTCATAGCAAAGGGTTGCACAGCCTTGTCGTAAAATTGGTCAACGTTGGCACGCGTAATCATAATGGTGGGCGTTTCATAATGCGCGGGAAGCGCTTCTCCGGCGTGGAGTTTCATTGCGGCATCTACCAGAGAAACACCTACAAAATCCGGAAACATACCCAGCGCGGCTCGGTAAGAAGAATCACCCATAAGAGCCGTCTGCCCGACAATGCCCTCGAAGCCAAACCCTATAGCCGTTAAGTTGTTCTCATCAAAACCCGCCGCTTTATAAGCTGCCATTCCCCCCGACGTCGAGTCGTCATTGATGCCGAAAACCACATTTATATCGGGATGAGCGGTAAGCGCATCTTGTGCGACTTTAAAGGCTTTCTCTTTGAGCCCCTGACTATCCACCTCTTGAACGACCTGATAAGCTATGCCGCTCTCTTCTAAGCCCCGCTTGAACCCGGCTACCCGCTGTCGACAGTCTTCAAAATTGGGGAACCCAATTATGAGAATACGAGGATCAATTCCATTGTCTTTGGCGTGCTGGGCAAACCAAGCCCCCGCCTTATACCCGCTTGCTTCATTATCAATTCCAACGTAGGTGTCGCTCCCAGGAACCGGATTTGATTCAGTAATGACCTTTACGCCCGCGTCTTTTGCCTGCCGCACGACGGGCCCCATAGCTTTGGCGTCGACGGGCGTAAGGACCAATACATCTACGCCCTGAGCAAGCAGATTTTCAGCCTTTGATATTTGAGCCGCCACATCCATATTCGCATCGGCAATAATCAGGTCGACATTGCTGTTTTCGGCGTGTCGCTGAGCCGCTTTGCAAATATTCTGATACCACTCGTGGGACATAAAATTGACGACGTAGCCAACCTTAAGCGATCCGTCTGATGGCTTTTCCTCTTTAGATCCGCAAGAAATGGCCATCAAGGCCGCGGCGAGGCATGTTATCATCGTTTTAAGCATTAAGAAACTCTCCTATTCTTTTACTGCTCCGGCGGTAAGGCCCTGCACAAAATAACGTTGGAGCCCGACAAAGATGGCGATGGGCGGCAAACTAAAAATGATCGAGGCGGCAAATAGTTGGTCGTATTTATTGACATATTGGCCCAAAAATGCTGACCGCAGCCCAACGGCAATGGTTTGTGCATTTGATTTGGTAAACACAAAAGCGAAAAGAAATTCGTTCCAGGAGAGCAAGAAGGCGAAGGTCCCTACTGCAATAATAGCCGGAGCCGCCAAGGGCAAAATTATGCGGTATAAGAGTTCGAACCGATTGCACCCATCAATAAGCGCAGCCTGTTCTAAATCAGCGGGGATCGCGCGAAAGTAGCCGTTGAGTAACCAAGTGCAAAAGGGGATGGCAAACCCCGTGTAGACTAGAATCATACCCGTATGGGTGTCGAGCAAACCGAGCACCCGGATCACCTGAAAGAGTGGAATGAGAATAGAAGAGCCCGGCAGCATTTGCGACATTACCACTACCATCAAAAGAAGGGTAGCCCCTTTAAATTGAAACCGGGCAAAGGCATAGGCCGCGCTGATACTAAAGGCCAGCGCTATCAGGGCCGTGCTCAGCGATATGATGACGCTATTGAGAAAGTATTTGAGGAAAGGCCCCGCATCCCACAGCTCTACATACGCCTTAAACGTAATGGTCTCGGGCCAGAGAACCGGGGGTGAGCTAGTCACCTCAGCCAGAGGGCGAATGGATGTGGTAACCACCCAAACCAAGGGCAGCACCAAGGCCAACACAAAGATTGTTCCCAGGCCATACCCTAAGCTCGCCCTCACCCGTGCCTGCGTTTTAGTTCGCATTATTGGCCTTCCGTTCAGCAAATAGCATCCGTATAAAAAACAGACTCATACAGAGCAAGAAGACAAGTAGTAACAACCCTGCAGCAGCTCCCCTGCCGAGTCGCAAATGCTCAAAGGCTATTCTATAGATAGTAATGGGAACAACTTCGGTCGCCTTTGCCGGTCCCCCTTCTGTCATTATGAAAATTAGGGCAAAGTCGTTGACCATCCAGATTGTGGCAAAGAGAAAGACCACGCCAATCACATGGCGAAGCTGAGGCAAAGTCACGTTAAAAAAGCGCTGAAATACGTTAGCCCCATCTACCTGTGCCGCTTCATAAAGCTCCGTCGAAACCCCCTGTAGGCCCGCTAAGAGCATGATGGTTATATACGGCATGAAGCGCCATATATTCGCAACGACAACCGCTCCCATTGCGGCATCGGGTTCGGCTAACCAAGCTACGTTTTCCTCGATGAATCCCATGCTTAGCAGGCCGTAGTTGATCAGACCAAAACTATCATGGAAAAGCCAACGCCACATATAACCAGTCACTACGGGGGCAATGGCCCATGGCACGAGCAAGAAGCCGGTAAACACGGGCCGATATTTTTTAATCTCATTAAAGATCAGGGCCATGCCCAAACCTAGTATAAAGGCTAGCGGAAGAGATATAAGCGTAAAGCGCAAAGAAGCGAAAACGCTATTGCCGAAAGACCGGCTACCCAAAAGCTTGGCATAGTTTTCCAAGCCGATAAATACGTCTCCCCCGCTTGCCTTGAGAAGCCTGACCTTGTAGAAGCTCATGGTCAAGTTGTTGATCATCGGATACAGAATGACCACAGCGAGAACGATCAGAGCTGGAAGCAGAAAATAATAGGGAGTGAGGTCTCTTTTCTTAGTATTCATCTCAATAATCGCTCAGTATCTCATTGACTTCTTCAGCGGCTTGATCGAGTGCCTCCTGAGGCGTGAGTGTGCCCGTCAGCGCCATATTTACCGCATCGGCGATATGGCGTTGTATCTCCGTTATGCCGGGATGTCCAGGCCAGCTAATCCCGTTGCGTCCAGCCTCCGCAAGCTCATCCAATCCAATGTAATCGCTTTCAACCCCAGGAGCATAGGCCGCTTTCTGGGTCGGGATACCGCCCAGATCTGGATTTGGTTTTAGCCAAACCGGATCGTTAACATAGAGTGCCTTGAGCACTTCCCAGGCATGGTCAGGGACGGGGCTGTAGCCTGTAATCGCAACCATCACAACGTCCAGCAGCGTTCCAGAGGGATGCTCCTCATAGCGCGTTGCCGGACCGGGCACCTGCGCCAACACGAGTTTATCTAAATCAAAGTCGTAATTTCCAGTCATAGCATTCTGCCACCAAGGCCCCTCAATTGAGAGAGCCGCTTTGCCCATAGCCCAATGGGCCGCATTCTCGTCAAAGCGGTAGGCTGCACTGGCGGCGGGCATAAACCCCTGTGACTTCATATCAACGAGCATTGAGAGCGCAGCCACGCCCGCAGGCCCATTAAACGCCGCGGCAGACCAATCCGCATTAAATACGCGCCCACCCGCTCGAAAGAGCAGAGGAAGAAAGCGGTATGCCGTGTCTAAGTTGACTCCACCCGGCATCGTAAACGCGTCGATCCCCTGCTTTTTTAACAAAGGGCCCATCGCCTTAAGCTCTTCCCAATTTTGAGGTATTTCCAAGCCGTGCTGGGAGAGTATATCTCGATTGACCGCCAGGATAAATGGCAACATGGTCACAGGCACACCGTAGTGTTTACCCCCATAGGAAACCGGATCCCAGACATTGTCGAGTATCCGATTCCTAACAGAGGGAAAGTCATCAAAGTTTTCTAGCGCATAGAGCCCACCCAATTCTCCAAACTCAACCGAATATTTGTGGTGCACGCGAACAATATCCGGTCCATCGCCAAGTATCGTTGTGCTAATGAGGCTTTCACGCTGCGTAGCCCAATCGCGGAATTCAAGCTCAATATGTATGTCATCTCGCTCCGCATTAAACCGCTCGACGGCGGCTTTTACCCATTCCTGCATGCCAGGCAAGCCCCCGAACTCCCATAACACAACGCGTACAGGCTGTCCCGGCACAATACGCTCTTGGGAATCACACCCCACTCCTAATGCCATAAGGGCGCAAATTAACAGATTTGTCATTACTCTTTTTTTCATAGATTGCCTCATTCACCAGAAGCATATATATAGTGATGTGGACAAACGGTAGCAAGGGCCATTGGCAAATTGAACGGCCCGCTCTCTTTCAAATAAGGGTCTTTCTAAACGACTAAAACACTCCCCTACTAGACTCGCCACACCAGCTTCTTTTTTGTATTCTTAGCACACACTTAACGGAGCTTCCATAATGAAACGGACTTTTCTTCTTGTATTTCTTTGCTCACCTCTCTTTGCACAACCCTCTACTCCCCCACTCTACATTCCTCAACTGGTGCAGGAACCTATCATAGATGGCGACTTATCAGAATGGAAAGATTACGCTCACAATGACGGCGTCTGGGATATGCGTCGCATCACCCAAACTGGCTTTTATACGTTAGATCGCGGAGCGCGAAACAGACTCACGGTACACGGAGACGAAGGCCCCATAGAAAACGACTTGAGTGCTCGTTACTATTTGGCCTGGGATCAAACACATTTCTATTTTGGTGCCGAAGTAAACGATAATATCAACGACACCGAAGATCCCATCCCCGCCGACAAGCGTTGGTATTTTAGAGACGCCATTTGCTGGTTTATGGAAGGACCGCGGGACTTAGCACCCGAATGGTTTGGTCAAGGCGATAATGCATTCTGTTTCACCGCCTCTACCCAAATGCTGCCTCGTCATGCTTGGTGGCGACACGGTGCACCTGGAAAAACGTATATAGAAGAGCCCATACCCGATGTCGAATGGCACGTACATTTCACTGGAGAAGCTGGCAACTACACATTAGAGGCGAAGGTAGAAATGGCTTCAACCTTCGGCCAAAGCGATCCGAATTGGACCCCCGCAATGGTCGGACACGAATACGGAGTCGAAATCGTTCACACCGATCCAGACGGCGGCGATTATGGAGGCCACTTCATGATTTATGGCAACGGAGACGACGATAGCACGTGGGGACATGCTGTTCTTGTTAGTCCACAAGACCCCGTAGATCGCTTAGGCCAATAACACGTGCATAAGCAAATTTATTGTCAGACAATCTTGACACAATCCATACACAAAAATAAGTTGAATAGTATGCCTACCTGCCCACGTTAACGGTATTTTTCTATTGTCGACTCCTGAACCCGAACATTCCATAGCTGAACCTTACAATATGTCTAGCGGCCTCACGCTTCGCTCTCTACTACTCGGATTGGCTCAGGTCCTTGTTGTGTGTCTTGGCGCGCCCTATGCTATTTGGGTCCTAGGCTCATCGGAGATCACCTGGTCCTTCTTCCCGATCTCGGTCGGCTTCTTTCTTGTTTGCCTGCTCCTTCTCAATGCCCTGATCAAGTCATTTAGAACGCAATCAGCACTCAAACCCGCCGAAATTATAACCGTCGTCGTAATGGGCCTCGTTACCACCGGTATACCCATCTTCATGATGGGCTTCATCCTATCTATTCCGACGACGCCCTACTACTTGGCTTCTGCTGAAAACCAGTGGGGCACCTATGTCGTCCCCCACCTTCCTGCATGGCTCCTTCCATCCAACGAGGGCCTTGCCATGACTTGGTTTTTTGAGGGACTTCCCATTGGCGAACCGACTCCATGGGGCACGCTTCTCAGCGCCTGGACGATGCCTCTTTTTTGGTGGTTGAGCTTTATTTGGACTCTCTATTTTGTATGCTTTTGCCTTGTTGTGATCCTGCGCAAACAGTGGGTAGAGCGCGAAAGACTCGCCTACCCACTAATGGAAGTGCCGCAATCCTTGGTGGCCGATTCGGATGGCCCCGGCCTGTTTCCGACCCTCATGCGAAGCAAAGTCTTTTGGGCAGGCGCTGCAATCCCTCTCTTTATTGCGCTGTGGAACATAGTTGGATTCTTTTTCCACTTCTTTCCGCAGATTGCCTGGGAACACCCGATTCAAATTGCACGCGGCTTTCCCACACTTAGCGTGCGATACTACTTTCCCGTTATTGGGTTCATGTATTTTGCCAACCTCAATATCACCTTTAGCATTTGGTTCTTCTTTGTGATCATCATGCTTGAGGAGGGTTTGTTTAATAGGTTTGGCATGGGTATTACCGAGGGTGACACTTTTGTCTTAGGGCAACTACCATCGACCTCCTGGCAATCCTGGGGCGCCTTTGTAGCCCTTGTTGCCTGGAGCTTATGGATGGCTCGTGACCACATAAGAGATGTGGTCCGCAAGGCTTGGAATACTTCTCATCCCGTGGATGATTCACGCGAACTCCTGTCCTATAGGTCGGCCAGTTTAGGGTTTATACTTGGCGTATGCTACATGCTAGCCTGGCTCTACAGAGCGGGGATGGACCTAACGGTCGCCTCCTTCTTCCTCCTCGGCGTGCTAATAGCCTACCTTGGCATAACCCGGCTCGTAGTACAAACGGGGATGTTTTACATTACAACCCCTATGGTTAGTCAGGGAATGACCATGATGACGCTCGGAACGGCATCCATCTCCCCCTCTGGACTTGCTGCTCTCGGCCTCACTTACTCCTTTTTCGGCGATGTCCAGTCCATTTTTATGCCCTCGGCTGCGCATGCAGCGCGTTTGCACGACGCCATGCGTATGACCCGACGCGGATTGTGCATTGCCATCGTCCTCGCGCTTGGAGTGGGCTTTTTCTCTACCCTTACCTATGTGCTGATAATGGCCTACGACCAAGGTGCCTCAAACTTTAACTCTTGGTTTTTCCGAGTCTCCTCGGGAGCAGGCGTCCGCGCATTTGACGATGTGATGGCCAAAATTAAGAGCCCGGCCGATTTTCACGCGCAGAAACTCACGTTTTTTGCCATTGGCTCAACCGCCATGTCTGTGCTTACGTTCCTGCAGTACCGCTTCACCTGGTGGCCTCTGCACCCCGTTGGACTTGCAATTGCTTCCGTTTGGATGATCCGCAATCAGGCTGCAGCTATTTTTATTGCATGGGCGGCCAAAAGTCTCATTATGCGCTTTGGTGGCATCGAACTCTACCGCAAGGCCTCACCCTTTTTTCTCGGTCTGATCTTAGGACACTTCAGCGCTGTAGGAATTTCTTTTATCGTAGACATGATTTTTTTCCCCGGCAACGGACACCCCATTTTACACGGATAACCTATCTTTTACCATTTTTACCTGACTGGGAGAACCCAACGTGGCGTCTAACCCCGTACGGATAGGCCTAATTGGTTGCGGCACGCAGGCCCATGTCCACTTTCGCGGCTTGCAGAATCTCGGACGCGATAAGGCAACAGTAACCGCCATCTGCGATCTAGATCCAAAACGCCTGACGGAAGCGGCGAACCTATGGCCCGAGGCTCGCACTTCAACAGACTATCGAGACATGTTAGAGGGAGATGAGTTAGATTTAGTTATCATAGCGACCATGCCCAATACCCACCACCAAATGGCCCTAGCCAGCCTTGAAGCAGGAGCCCACATCCTGTGCGAGAAGCCCTTTATGATGCATGCTGGTGAGGCTGAAGAAGTCCTTGCCAAAGCAGCACAGAGTAAACGGCAGGTGCAACTCGGCACGAATATGCGCTATTTGCCCTCTTCTCGGCACGCTCGACAACTCATGGCGTCGCAGGAAATTGGCAAACCCGTTTATATAAAGGCCTGGGGATGCCATAGGGTCCCACCGGCCTGGGCTCCCCATTATCATCTTGCAACTTCTGGCGGTGGTGTTTTAGCTTCAACCCTCGTACACACGCTGGATTTAGCCATGTGGGTTGCACTCTCTCCTAAACCCATATCGGTTAGCGCATCTACTTCTCGCCTCTTTCCAACTAAGCGAGGCCCAAAGCTAGGCCCACACGTCCACGAACGCTACGACGCGGAAGACCTCATTGGCGGCTTTATTCGCTTTGACGATGGCAGCTACTGTGCATTAGAAGGGAACTGGTGCAGCGAAGTGACTGATTTTCACAGTTTTCAAATTACAGCCGAAAGGGGAACCATCACCGGATCTCCCTATTCGGTGCAAATAGATCGCGAAGGCGAGGTCGAAGACTTTACGCCCTCGTTAGAAGCAGATAATTGGTCTGAGAGTATATGGACTCAAGATGCTGAAATCATAGACAAACTCCAGCGAGGAGAGCCCTGGAGTTTGCAGGATGCAAGGCAACTACTCAACTTACAAAAGGTAATTGATGCCTGCTATGAGTCGGCTCGCAAGGGCAGAGAAGTGCTGATTTAGCACACTCTTCTAAGCAGAGAGCGCCTCGCCCCGTGCGAGATTTTCTCCCTGTAATCGGTACGTTTCTCGCATATCTTGAGGAATCGTACGCCATACGAGAAAGCGCTTGCGTAATACGTTGAGAAAGCTTGTATTGAGACGCTTCCAAGAAGCAACGTCCCCGCTCACGCGCTCTAACTGAATCTCAATCTGGTAAATTCCCGCAATATCTTCCGTTGGCACCATCCGCAATTGCACGCGTTGACTTACCCCCAGATCGTAAGGCGCCAACCAGACCATGAGCTCTAACACATATATGGGATCCTCTCCTGCCTTTTCACGTATTAGGTCTACATTTTCGGTCATGAAATCACCAACGGATCCCTCGCCATAGGACGAAAAAACGCGATGCAGATACGCCCCACTACCCAACGCATCGTTACGCGCCAAGGTGAAGGGAAAATCAAACGTCCAAAGATCTCCATCGGGATCCGGAAATTTCCAACGGCGCGTAACGTCGGGCACCGACATGGAGGCCGCCTTACGAGCGGGATACAGCGTAGACAAGACAACTGTAGCCATAACAATGAGTGTCGACGTTATCGCAGAGAGCGAGGAGTAGTTTAGAAACATACCTCCCAAGAGATCGTATCGCGTCATGAGTAGGGTTGTAGTTTGTCCTACCAAATAACCCAAAACAGCCCCCATAACCGCAAATACCAGGCTCTCAGCTATAAAGAGCGATGAAATATGGCCAGGTGCCAATCCCACCGAGCTATACACGCCTATTTCCGATGAGCGCTCATACACAGATCCCAGCATGGTGTTGAGCACAATCAGCGCAGCTATTAGAAGCGGAACAAATAGATTACTCATCCCCGAAAGCGACGCTGAACCCATAGAGGTAAAGACGCGTACTTGTCCGTCTATGCCGACAAAAAGGGGCACTGCCACGCGCGCAACGAAGTCTTCAACCTCTTCTAATAATCCTTCCCTACTGTCAAATTCTGCTAGAGCGATCGACCGCAGTGTCCCTCCTAGATCAATCACCTTTTGGTAAGGGAGTAGGACGACGTTTCCTGCCAGCAAATGGGTAAAGGTCTCAATAGCTGCGGTATCCATTAGGCGCGGATCTAGATTGGCCATTTCCTGCATTTTCTGTGCTTCGGCCACAGTGTCGACTGGCATGGGACTTTCGTTATCAAGGTCCCGCATTTCGTCTATTTTTTCCCCGTCTATCAACCCAACGACGCGGTAGGCCTGCCCCATTATCATGACTTCAGCCCGCCCAACCTCATCGTCCTCGATGCCGAGTATATTAGCCATGGCAGAGGGGAGGATACACACATCGATTTCACCTTCGTTAAAAAACCGGCTCTGATCGCCCACCAACACATCGCCAAAACCCATCAAATCTCGCTCAGCTGGAACAACCCCCATTAGGGCAAAGGCGTAGCTATCGGCTTGTCCGTCGCGGCGATGTACTTCTATATAAGCGCGCTCTCCAATTAGATGAGTCGACAGCCAAGAACGAGGCATCACAGTAGCACGCTCACCAAAGGCACTTTCCGCATACTCCAGCACGGAGAGTTGCATACCCTTCCACCCCCTATCCCGCAGCAAAGCTCCCTCGTAAGCCGGGTTATTCGGGCGCGGTATCTGATAGTATTTCAAATAGCTTTGGACAGATGTAAATGCCTGTGCTGTAAAGGTTAAAAGGGTTAGCGTAATAACTGTAAGTAAAGTTCGAGCCTTGCGTTTACGCAGGTTAGAAATTCCTAATGCTACCGCCGAAGCCGTAGCGCTGAGTCGACCAATATCCGCTTCGTGTACCCCCGAAGAAGCCCGCTTTCTCTGGCTGACCTCACGCGTAAAGCGCCCCAATATCATCATCAACGCAACGCTACCTATGGCAAAAATTACAAAGGCCAAAAAGATGATATAAGGTGAAGAAGACAGCTTAAAGGCTGGATGGATAAAGCGCATTATGAGAAATATCGCAACAAAGAAAAGAGCGGCTCCACCCATCTGTCTACGCACGTCAGCAAAACCAAAAAAGAGCCGTTCGCAGCAAAAAGAGAACGGCAATAGCAGAGCGAAGTAGAAAATTACGCCGTATACGGTATCGTCAGCCGTTGCCTTTATGTCGGGATAGCCCCGTCCTTCTAACCCCCACGCTTCACGCGTAGCCGCTTTAAACTCGCTGTATCGCCGCGCCTCTAAATGTTCTTTTGCCTGTATGAGTGCAATGCGCGCCTCTTCGTGTAGACGCATAAACTTATCGTTTCGCACGCCGTATTTTGCCAACTGCTTTATACGCGTATCGTCTAATGTCCACATGTCTTTTGCCGCCGCATAGCTCGGCAGGAGAACCGCCCGATCATCAACTGAATACCCATTCCCCAGAGCCCTCTTTAACACCGTCTCATCAATTTCTTCCGGCCTTAATGGGTTTTCCAATAAATCATCTGGGGCTCCACTCAATAGATACCGCACGCCAAATAGACTCGTACTCATTAACACTTTTACTCGAGTACTCGGTTCAGCGTACACGACCGAAGCCAGCGTAACTTTACCCTCTTCGTTACTTTGCCTCTCCACAAAGTCGGCTCCCCAGGATTGAGGTACGCCATCGCGCTCATCCAACACCGTCATATGGTCTAACACAGACAGATAGCGTGAGTCTACCGTTTCAAAGAGGCTTAAGGCCTTGCATTTAAACAAAACCTGAAGCATTTCGTTTTCCCACCATCCCCATGGATGAGCCATCGGGTATGTTTCATCTCCCTCCTGGCCCATATCTGGCGCTGAAACAATCTCGCCCCGCTCATCAATTTCATAAGCCTTTATGGTGTTTTCATAGCGATTACGCATTACGTTAAACCGAAACCGCCCCTCGCTATCAGCCTTTTGCACCATTAACGTGCGCACACCGCCAACCGAATTCGGCCCCTGCTGTTGATACGTTACTAACGCCCCTCCCACCGGCGATTTAGGCACGGCAAAATTTACGTCTCGGTCAAACCAGTAGATGGAACCCGCTAAACTATGACCGTAATCTTCCAGCTGCAGTTTGGTTGGCTTAAGCAAGTCAGCATCGCGGCCAGCCCAGGCAATCATAGCGGCCAGCGTGCGTATTTGGCGCGTCAGATTACCAATATTCATGGATTTCGGCAAGTCTACCGGCGTATCAACCAACTTCCGCGCATCGTTGGCCGTAGCAATAGCCAACGCTTTCTGCCCAACAAACGCAGCAGCCTCGCTGGCAAAAGCCAGCGGTATCGGCATAAAGTTTTTCCAGGTGCGCTTTGCAGGAGCAATCCCCTCGTAGTGTCTAGTCGAGTCTGAAAAAACTTCTTCAATCGCCAGGGAAAGCCGCTTAGAATAGGGATTCAGCATGTATTTTACGTAGCTGTCTGTCTGCCATTCCGGGTTATAAAAGGTGCCTGATCCAAAGGTGACACTACGCTGGCCGTGACTTGACAGATCCAGGGATAACATTAAATCAAAATCAATACGATCTATTTCCGGCATCCGCTCTCTAAAGTGCTCACTACCCCGACTGTGACGGTAGAGAAAATCGTTGATTCCCTCTAGACCCTGAAAATGACCTGAAGTAGCAAGAAACAGCACCGTATAGTTCGGACGATATGCTTGAAGCGTTTCTATCAACTGCAAAAGCGCTACGATACCAGCCGCGTTTTCCGCACCCGGCGCTCGCGCCGGAACAACAGACATCGCATCGTAATAGGCCTGAATGACAATAACCTGCTCTTTCCATGCCTGTCTATCTTCACGGCTCGTAGAAGGCATGAGCGCTTCTGTGCCGGGAAGCCATCCATAGACGTTTTGGGCGCGCACTGATTCCCAGTCCATTTGCGATTCTAAGTGGACACGCATGTCGCTCTTTTCAAGCGCCGAGAGAAGGGCTTGAGCATCTTGACTATCGACCCAAAATCGAGGCACATCAACGGAGACTTTTAAAAATTTATCGGCGGCCTGTTCTCGATTAACACCCCCGTTATCAAAAAAAATAATGGCTCGCGCTCCTAGCGTAGCTAGGTTTAAAAAGTTTTGCCCTCCGTCAAAGTCGAGCAACAAGATTGCCCCTTCTAAAGGCTTTCCATCAACCTCTCTTAGGGTACCTTTACCCCCATAAACCAACGGACCTTTTATTCCTCCAGCGGGAAGAGACGAAGTACGCACCCCGTTCGGCCAAAGCGCATAAACAGGCGTAAGGCTGCCGTCGGGTAACCGCAACTGTCCCCCCTTGTCTATGGGAACCGACACGTCGAAAGATTCACTCTGAATACGCTCCAAGCCCAATTCGGTAAAACGCTGTTTCAGAAAGTGATGTGCTTTTCTTTCGCCTGGATAACCCGTGACTCTCGATCCCATCGCAACGATGTGTTCGATCTCAGCTTCGATCTCTTTCTCTGTAATACCTCCAACCAGTTTTTGCAGTGCGGTGGCTTCTTCTTGCCCAACGAGACGCTCTGCTCGGGGCTGGGACGGTTCCCACCCCCAGAATGCATTAACTGACCTATTTATGCGCTGAGGATCCCCAGATCCGAGGACTAATATCATAGCAAAAGCCAAAAAAATGGCGGCCCAGTTGAGCAGTGTTTTCATGCGTATCTTCTCTCGATTCGACTCATTTCACTTTACCCATACAGCATTCAGTTAACCGTGAAAATAAACGTGGCCATCTCCCATAAACCAAACAATATCGACACAGTAAGAGATACCAACACCTAAGAAATATCCAGCAATTAAGCCCATAAAAAAGGGACGAGCCGTTCGATAGGCTCGAACTCCACCGTATCGCATGATCGCACTTTTACTCACCCAGGCGAGAAATACAGAGAAAGCGATATAGCGCGTCATCCACAGTGGCGCCACCGCAATTCCTACAGGAGAAAGCGGCCACCAGTGAAATCGATACTGACACAGAGCCAGCACGGAATAAACCACTCCACCTATGCCAAAATAGCTTAGTTTGTTCCAATCCGTAGACCATGGGTCGTTGAAATGACGAATTACGCCGTCAAA
>CAXGPR010000046.1:0-28289 GCA_964011675.1 uncultured bacterium | reverse complement strand
GGCGCCCGGACCGCGTGGCGCAGAGTGCCCAAGACTGGCTGCGCCTATTTCCCGGGGATAGCGCGCGGCTCGATCCGCATGCGCGCTGAGATACAAAACCCAGATGGAGGAATGCGATGAACGTCATTACCATCTTATGTGATACTCTGCGCCGCGATCACGTTGGTGCCTACAGCGGAGGCCGTCCGCTCGATCAGTGCTGGAGCGCCGAAGCGCCCGCCTGGTCGGTGCCCACGCCGAATATGGATCGCCTGATAGAGCGCGGCACCGTATTCGACAACGCCTATATCGGCTCGACGCCCTGCATGCCGGCGCGCCGTGACATCTACACCGGTCGGCTAGAATTTCTGGAGCGCGGCTGGGGACCGCTCGAAGAGGAAGACCGCGACCTGCCGCGTCAGGTGTCGGGCCCGCCCAACCGCTCAATTCAGTGGAGCGTGGAACAAGGCTATCCCGTCAGCTGCTTGCTCACCGACCACTTTCACCTGTGGGAGCAGGGCTCGGGCAATTATCATATGGGCTACACGGGCTTTGAGTTTGTGCGCGGCATCGAGTCGGATGCGCTCTACACCGATCCGATAGATTTTCCCTGTCCACCGGGTGATCGAATGGGCAAAAACGAACGCCACTGGCGCAACGTGCACTTTATTCGCCAGCGCGACGAGGATTACTTTTGCGCGCAGGTCTGCACCAAGGCCGCCGACTGGTTGCGCCGCAACAGCACGCACGAAGACTTTTATCTGCACTTAGACATCTTTGATCCGCACGAGCCGTGGGATCCACCCGAAGAGATCCTCAAACAGTTTGACCCGCGCGGCTACGATATTGAAGGGCTCAGAGCCGCCGCGCCTTATGCGCCGTGGCGCGACCACTACAGTGAAGCGCAGTTTCAAAACATGCGCGCCCGCTATGCGGCTAAAGTAGTTTTTCTCGACCAGTGGCTGGGCAAGGTCTTTGACGCGCTCGACGAGCTCGATTTGTGGAAGGACACGCTGGTCGTGCTGACTACCGATCACGGCACGTGGAACGGAGACCACGAGCGCATGGGCAAGCTGGGCACGCATCAGTATGACGGCTGTGCGCATATTCCCTTTATCATGTGTCACCCGGAAGCCGGTCACGGTCAGCGCCGCGACCAGCTCGTGCAGCTGATGGATCTCTATCCAACGGTGCTCTCGGCGGTGGGCCGTCCACTGCCCGAGATGCCCGACGAGCGCCCCCTGCACGGAATCGACCTCTTGCCCGTCTTAGAAAATGCCGATGCGCCGACGCGATCCTGCGCGCTGATGGGCATGTTTGGCAAGAGCGTGACGGTTACGGACGGCGATTGGACGCTGCACCAGTCGCCGGTTGACGACAACGAGCCGCTCTACTGGCACGGTTACCATCTGGCGCGCTTTATCAAGTACGATTTGGGACCCTTTGACGGGGGACGTCGACCGGTGAGTAACTGTGCGTCATGGGATGCACCTACTTCGCTGCATGACAAGCGTAGCGATCCGAACGAGCTGGTCAACCTGGCCGAGCGCGAAGGGGATATGCTGGGCAGCATGCAGGACAAGCTGCGGGCCGAACTGGTGCGTCTACGCGCACCGGCTTGGCAGGTGGAACGGCTCGGGCTTTGATCTAATGGACTATGGAGAGGGAGTGCAGCGCGGTGTCCTGACCTGAATCGGCGCCGAGGTCAACGCGATAAAGGTAGACGCCAGGCGGTAGCAGGCGGCCGGCAGCATCGCGTCCTGTGAACGCGAAGGCATATTCGGCCTTGCGGGTAGAGGTTGCTTCTAAACGCACTAGCCGTCTGCCCCGCAGGTCAAAGAGGTCGACGTGTGGAGCGCTCTCGTCCACGTTTAGGGTGACTAGGCGAATATGCACCTCGTCGTTAAGGCCGTCGCCGTTGGGCGTCAGCACCGACGAGGAAATATCCAGCGCCTCGATCAGCCTCCTCTCGCCAATAACCTCGGGTAGCATGACGACATTGGCGCGTCGTGAAGCGGGCTCGACGGACTGCCAGAGACTGGGGTGTTCGGTGGATCCTAGCTCCAGCGAGATGACGGTGCCGTTGCGCGTTACTCGCGTGGTAAAAGCGACCTCCAGCGAATCGTTGCGCACGGGCTGCGGGAGGTCTATGTGCAGCGAGTCGGCGCTGATATCTAGCCTGGTAGGTGCGACGATCCGACCGCCCACGCGCACTTCTACGTCTTGTGCCAAGGCCGGCAGGCCAAAGCGCATCCTGTTAAAACCGGCATCTTCCCCATCGACCTTCGGCCACAGCGCATAGGTAAAGCGCGTGTCCGTATTGGCCTGTGCGCTGCGCGGTGCCACGCTGCCAACGGCGCGCTGTAGCAGCGTCTCCTCATACTCGATAGACAGTGCATTAACCTGGGGCGCCACGGTTGGGTCGTCTGTTTGAAGCGTCATTTCTAGCTGGATAAAGCGCCGCGGATTTTGAGACTTAAACGCCTCACCCGAAAAGGTGTAGGTCTCACTCCACTCGTCCCAGTCTTCGCTGACCACAACGGTGGTATCGACGGGGCCGCGCAGCACTTTGGGCAGACTCAGCCACTTGTTCTCTTTAACCTCCTCGCCAATCTTGTTGTAGAAAGTGTAAACCACGCTTTGGCTATTGCCGGAACGGGAGCGCATGTGCAGGCGCGTGCCGGCTGGAAGGTCGGCATCCCACTGAAGTCGATTAATCACCTTAGGTCGCCCGTCATTGGCCAGCGTGCCCAGATCGATAAAGGGCGATCGGAGGACGACTTGGGCTGGATACCCGGGAGAGTAGAGCATCATCTCCGTCCAGCGCGATCCCCAGCCCTGCGGGATGTGGGCGTGCCAAAAAAGGTAGCGAATGCGACGCGGGGCGAAGACGTAGCGGAAGTAGCGCACGGGGGTAGGGTCGGGCTGGACGATGAGCGGCGTAAATTCAAAGGACTCGGGAATGGGTAGGCCAGAGCGGATCGCGCGCGTGCCGTCTGAGTAGAGAAAGTTGAAGGCGCGCGGTGCGCCGGCGACCGAGCCGACGGTGCCCTCGCGCTGGCGCAGCACGTAGAGAAAGAGTTCATCAAGCCAAAAGACGGCGCCCAAGTCGACGTAAAACCAGGTGCCCTGCTCTTCCCAGGTGCGCACGCGGCCCTCAAAGCCGACGGGTAGGATCGAGTTACTGGTGTTCATATCGGCGTCTAGGATATTCTCGTTGGAGCGCGCCGTGAGTCCATCGATGACGCTGCCCCCGCGCCCGACCGTGCCGATGCTGATATTGTCGCCGACGGCAACTACCTCTATTTCTCCCAGTGCCCCTTCGGGATCTAAAGATTCGACGGTGAAATTGATATACTGAACGAGGCGGTACTGGTCGATGGCCTGTAGGTTGACGTCGAGCCCCTCGTCGACGACCCGTGCGCTGTCCTGCAGGTCAAAGCTCAGCGGAATAACGACTTCGGTTGAGCGATTGGGCTGCGTCGTAAAGTATACCGGGCTGAAGATAAAGAGGTCGTCCAGGGCGTCAGAGGTCATGCCCGTTGCCGTGAATACGGTGAACTGGCGAAAGGGATGCGCGCCGTCTCGATCGGGAAAATGCAGGCGAATCTCTTTGGCCAGCACAGCACGGCCTAAGTCGATTTGCACAAACCAATCGCCCAGCACGTCGTCGGGTGAAGCCTGCCAGTAGGTGGATGGGTCGCCGTCTATCACGCGGGCTGCCGCGCGCGGATTGGATCCGGCTTCCCAGAGCCCGCCGGCGACTTGATCGCCGCGCGTGCGCGTCAGATGCCTAAACTGCGCGGCGTTGGCTACGGCGTTGATGTTTTTGCGAAACTTTTTCAGCTGCAGATCACCGCGCGCGTTAAAGCGAATCAGATCGCGCGGCATTTCCCAGCTCGACCACTCGGCCGGCGTATCAATGCGCAGCTGGTCGGCGGCCAGCGCCGTGCAGAAGAGTGTGATGAGTAGGAGCGCGTGCACGGGCGTATTAGTAGGCGATGCCCAGTGAATACAGCGTGCGTTTCTGAGCGGCCTGTGTGTCGAGTGCGATTGAGAACAGGTAGAGCCCCGCCGGCAGTAATCGCCCGTTTTCATCGCGTCCATCCCAGACAAATTGACGCGTTCCTGCGTCCTGCAGGCCGCCTTCGATAAGGGCTATGCGGTGCCCGTCGAGAGTGTAGACTTCGAGACGTACCGGCACGGGGCCAGGCAGGCGAAACAGCGCGTAGCGAAGCGTCAGCTGATCGTTGACGCCGTCGCCGTTGGGCGTCAGCACGCCGGTTGAGCGCTGCAGATCCCGTACGAAATCGACACTTCCGCCTTCAGCGCTGAGCACGCGCAGGCTGTTGGTGGCGATTGCTTCGCTGGCGTCGCCCGGCAAAATAGGCTGCGGCAGGGCGTCGCTATCACTGGTAAATACTTCACCTTCAAAGGTCGAGGCAAACTCAAAGAGGCGCGTAGAAAATACCACGCGCACGGGCGCGTTGCTGCGACGCGTTACGGACTCGGGTAGCTGAACGACGAGCGCGTCTTCTTCTTGAGCAACGGCAGCCGGCTCGATGAACGAGAGCGGCGCGCCCATTTCCAAGCGCACAAAGTCTGCCCGATTGCCCGTATAAATACGTAATGCGTCAAAGCCAGGCGCGCTAGCGGTTGTAAATTCCGCGCGCAAGTCGTAGGCAAACTCGGTATCTAGACCGAGTTCGACTTCGGTGAAGCCGCGTTGTGGCTGTAGGTCATCAAGTCGGGCAATTTCACCGACGACCTCGTCTACTAGTAGAGGGGGTGTTTCAATCCATAGCGAGTCAATACGGATCCACGCGTCGAAGTCGCGGCTTTCTAGCGTCAGTTTGATCTGTAGATGAGAGCCGCTGCGCAGCCGGACGAGTTGTCCGGTCTCGGTAAAAGGAACGGACCAGAACGACCAGTTATCGGTGTCGTAGCCTACGGAGGCACGGATGCCGGGTCGCGGGTCGCGGCCCAGAACCGCTGAGAGTTCCTCATATATTGCGCGCGAAACTTCTTTTTCGCGTCCGGTGTTAGTGTATTCGTGGTAGACGGCCGGATCGTCGTCGCGTCCGACGCGCACCTCGGCTGTGAGCCAGACGTTGGCAGTGGGGTCTTCTACGGCAACGCCGCTGACGCGCCGCATGGGCGTGGCGTGCCAGTGTAAATGGCCGAAGTTTACGATGCGTCCTAAATCGATAATCTGACTCAGATAGAAGGCGCGCTGCGGTACGCCGTGCGCAAAGAGCTCAAACCCGCCTATAGTGCCTTTGAGTGGAATGGCCTGGTTTCCTTGTCCACCGCAGCCCGAACAACGGTTGAGCGCTTCGGCATCAACGGGGGACTCGCGTCGCCGCCAGCGAAAGAAACGCGCATATTGGCGGGAAAAATCAATGCGGACATCGGATTCGAAGTTGGTTCCGACGTTGGCGACGACGCGTTGGAACAGATCATTGCCGTCCCAGTTGACGGCCGGCTCCGCATCGTCGCCGATGGAGGCATCAAATGCCGGTATGACGTCGGTGCGCAGCGGCGTGCCGTCCGAGCGGTATCCCTCGTCCGGCGTGTAAAAGCCAAAGCGGTAGGCGGGGATGGGTACGGCGGTGTCGATGGTGAAAAAAGTATTGTCGATATTGACTACTTTGGGGGCGTTGTAGGTCGTGCTGTCGGCGTCGATAAGAAAGATGCCGCTCTGCGTGGGGTCTCCTCCGGCGCCGTCCCAGCGGTTCCAGAAGCGCGGTTTCTGGCCATCTTCGTAGCCGAGGTCATAGTCGGAAGGCACGCGCCAGAACTGCCATTTTTTCAGCAGATGCAGGACGTTTTGCTCGGGCTCCAAGTAGACGGGCTGGATAGATTCCGGGGTGCTGTTAAAGTCGATCAGCACCTGCAGCGAGTCGTTCCTGCTCCAAGCGCTTCCGCTGCCGCCTAGCTGCCACGCGGGACCTTGGGCTTGGCTCTGCATGGCAAAAAGAAAAAAAATGGCCCATAAACGGCCCATATGATGCCTTTCTCAGATGAGCATTACCTAGCGGAACCTAATGAAAAAGGGATATGCGGCACAAGGAAAACGCAGTCGCCTAAAAGTCCATATCGTTGAGTACGGGATGGTTGAGCTGCGTACGGAGCAGGCGCCAGTCTTCAATGACGTCGGGGTTTTGTAGGTCGGGTAGAAAGCCGAAGTCTAGATAAAGCGCAATAGCTGGTAGGCGCTTGGACTGGGTGCCGAGCAGAGCGCGTTCGTGCCAGAGGGACAGCTTCTTTAAAGCGTAAGCCAACACGGCTTTGCCTAAGCCCTTGCCCTGATAGTTGGGTCGCACAGCTACCCAGTGAACGAGCCCGTAGTCGAATCCGCGGTGGTCGTTTTTATACCAGGCACTGGCGGTGCCAACTGGCACGTCTGTCTCGTCTACGACAAAGAAACAACGCTTGGGCACGGACGACAGATCGTACGTAAACTCATTAGTGAAGAGCTCTTTCGACAGGTCTAACCAAGTCTCGGCGTCGAGCACGACGTCAGTCCACAAGGCGCCTTCTTCGACGCGTAGCGGGCGGATCTCGTAGCCTTTGGGCAGGTCTACTTCGGGCACGTCGCGCAGGTGGGGACGGATCATGTGGACCGGATTGCCGGCCGGCGTGGCGTGGGAGTCTTGCGACATACAGGGTTTTCTTGTAAATGGGTTCGACGATAAAAAATACCGCGTACGCGTCGCGCGCTCAACAGAATGTAAATATGTTCTCCAGAATAGGTATGGACGAACACTGCAAAAGGTTTTTCATGCACGATAGGACAAAGAAAGAGCTAACGGCCAAAGACAGCCCGCGGCGTTTGTTTTTCTATTTTTGCGCGGTGTGTTGGCTCGCGTGGATGCTTATTGCCGTGCTAACGGCTTGGTCACTTTTTCAAGTTAACGCTGATCGAGCACCCTTTGACCGTGAGCAGGTAGTTTCGGGTTTCTGGTGGATAACCTATTTTTGCATCGGCCTGCCGCTGGGCGTTCGCGCGCTGATATGGTGGGTCGAGCGACACGAGTGACTTTCCCAGTGTGAGTAAGATCAAAAGAAAACTTATAGGGCGCATCTAGCGCATGACAATTTCTCTATCAGGCCGTGGCCAGAGCGCGTAGTTGATCTAGCGTACAAACGCGATGGTCGGCTGACTTGGTCCACAGGTTTTGGTTGTATATGTCCACGTAGACTGTGGCCGTGTTAGCACTCCGCCCTGCCTCTAAATCAAAGCGAAAATCGCCGCACACGACCGCCTGCTCTGGCGTGCCGTGCCAATGCGCCAGCAGAGAGAGCACGCCGGCCGGTGAGGGCTTGGGTTCGGCCGACTCGCGGCCGAGGATACACGCGTCGGAGAAAAATTGGCGCAGGCCGCAGGCCAAGAGCGTCACTTCAGCGTTTTCGACGCTGTTGCGCGTGAGAATGCCCAACTGGGCGCCGCGCGCGCGCAGCGTATCGAGGAGTTCGAAAGCGCCGGGCTGGGGCTGCGCCTTTCGCGCGTAGTCGAGCTCGAGCTCGGCCAGTTTGCGGTGTTGAGTGGCTGCTTGATGTGCAGGCAGTGCGTCAATGTAGCCTATGATATCAGCCGTGGGTGGAATGTCTAGCGCACGGCGGAGTGCGGCAAAGTCGATGGCGGCAATTGTCAGCGTGCCGTCCATATCAAAAATCCAGTGTGTGCGCTGTGCGAGGTCGACTTCCATAAAAGGTCTGTTCTAGTTGATGCCCAATGCCGTACGCGCTGCGCCGGTAGTCTGGCGCACTTGCTCCAAGGTACCCATGCCAAACATCGATGCACTGACGCCGACCTTGTTAAAAACGTAGTCAAAGGCCTGCTCGCCCAAAAAGCGACCGCCGGCCATGGGCTTGATTGCTATGACGGGTTTACTGGCGCTTCGGATGGCGTCGAGAGCCAAATCCTGCGTGGGCATCATAAAAGTGCCCGGGCTGTTGACGGTAGTCAGGTAGCCGTCGATGGGTATGTTTTCCTCTTCTAAGCGGGGGATGGTCAGGCCGGCGTGATGCACGCTGGTGATGACGGTTTCAAAGCGGCCCCGCAAAAAGTGCACGTAGTCGCGGATCAGATCAAAGCGGCTCGTAGCCGTCAGTAGGTCGATTTCGGCTCCTGGATCGGCGATGAGAATATCGCAGCCGGCAAAAAAGCCTAAATATTGCTCGAGCACCGAATAGTCGATCTCGAAGCGTGCAGCTTCCTCCTCTGTATAGGGAGCCGCGGTGGCCGGTGTGACGAGGTTGTTAGAGTCGCCGCCGATGTTGTAGCGGATAATGGCGTCGCTGGTCATTTTGTCGCGAAAGGCTTGGCCGGCTAAGCGCTCGCCGTGTGCGTAGAGGGTAGCGTGGGCGCGCGGGGAGTAGGAGACCTGCTCCCCGTCCAAGTTAATGGGAATAAAGATGTAAGCGACTAGGCCGATTTGTTGCTGCAGCTGCTGCTGGGTCTCCCAGACAGCCTGCAAGTGTAGCCGATCGAGCTCGGGCAGCATGTGGTCTATCTGCGCTGCGGTAATTCCGGCTTCCTCCACAGCGCAGCGCAGCACCTCGGTGACCCGGTCGACGCGGCTAAAGCGCGCGAAGTTTTCGGCGTCGCGATCGGGATGCTGATATGAACAGCCATCGTAGGGATGAATCCCCATAATTAGGCGCGGCACTTCGACGGCGCCAATGCGGGCCGTCGGTATGCCGCAGCCTTCTAAATACGATTTCATCGGGTATTCCCTTCTGTAAGGGCACACAGCTACGGCGTCTGTGCACCTTTGGTCTCTAGGTAGACGGCGTAAATCGACTGCGAGCCTGTCATGTAAAGACGGTTTTTTTTCGGCCCGCCGCCAAAGCACAGATTGGATACAATTTCGGGTAGGTGGATCTTGCCGATCAGCGCACCGTCTGGCGCGAAGCAGTGCACGCCGTCGTAGCCGGCGCCCACCCACCCGGCGCTTGACCACAAGTTGCCGTGTATATCGCAGCGGATACCGTCTGCTTTTCCCGGGCTCATCTCGACAAAGACGCAGCCGCCTTTGAGCTCGGTGCCGTCGACGTTATAGACTCGGATGCTTTCTGGATCGCCCGTATCGGACACGTACAGCAAGGACTCGTCGGGCGAGAAGCACAGGCCGTTGGGCATGTCCATTTCTTCGATCGCGACGGTGGTTTGGCCCGTCTCTCCGTCGATGCGATAGACGCGCGTTGGCAGCTCAAAATCGGCGTGCTGGCCCTCGTAGGCGTAGAGAATGCCGTAGCCTGGGTCAGTAAACCAGATGCTCCCGTCTGAGTGTACGACGACGTCGTTGGGTGCGTTGAGCTTTTTACCTTCGAAAGCGTCAATGAGCACGGTTAGGGTTCCGTCGTGCTCGGTGCGCGTGACGCGGCGCGTAAAGTGCTCGCAACTGATCAGGCGCCCCTGGCGGTCGCGAGTGTGTCCATTGCTGAAGTTAGACGGCTTGCGGTAGAGCGAGACCTGACCGGTTTCCTCGTCGTAGCGCAGGATGCGGTTGTTGGGGATATCGCTAAAGAGAAGGTAGCCGCCGTCGCCAAAGTAGACGGGGCCTTCTGTCCAGCGCGCGCCCGTCCACAGACGTTCGACTACGGCGTTGCCTATGCGGAACGAGCCGAATAGTTTCTCGTCGATAATTTCAACAGCGGGGTCGGGATAGCGGATGATGCCGCCGGACCAGTCTCTGTCAGTCATGATAGAATTCCTTTCTCTCTATTCACAGTCTGGATAGTACGCGCGGCTTACGCAGCCGTGGTGTGCCTGAGCGACCGTCCCCGAAAAATCGGCTAGGTAGCCGCGCTGGGCGCGCAGCTGGTCCGGTGCCTTCCACGCCGCGCGCCGCGTGGACATCGTTTCGTCGTCTACATGCAGTGTCAGGTCGCTCGCTAGTAAATCAAAAGAAATGTCGTCGCCGTCTTCGACCAGACCGATCGGCCCACCCACGGCCGCTTCGGGCGAACAGTGCACTCCGATGGCCCCGTGCGATACGCCAGAAACGCGCGTGTCGGAGATAAAAGCCACCTTGCCGTCGAGTTCAGGCACGGCCAGCGCTGCGGTGGCCACGAGGACTTCCGGCATGCCAGAGGCGACCGGACCCAAGTTGCGCAGGACGATAACGGAGCCCGGCTGTATCTTACGTGCCTCGACTGCGTCGACGATGTCCTTGGCTTCTTCAAAGCAGATGGCCTGTCCCTTAAACTGAGTGTCTTCCATACTCGACACTTTGAATACCATGCCGCCGGGCGCCAAATTACCAAAGCAGATCTGCATATCGGCGTACTCTTTGAAGGGCTGGTCGAGGGGTGCTATGAGGTCTTGGTCGGCCGGCACGTCGGCTACGTCAGCTAAGTTTTCGGCCATCGTCCTACCGGTGACAGTCAGCGCGTCTCCGTTGATCAGGTCCGCCCCCAGCAGGTGTTTGAGCAGGACGGGTGTGCCGCCCAAGTGGTGTAGATCGACCATGGTGCGCTTGCCGCGCGGAGCAAAGGAGCACAGCACGGGCGTGTTGCGCAGAATGGGCTGAATGTCTTTCAGGCCAAAATCGACCTGCGCCTCACGGGCCAGCGCCAGTAGGTGCAAAATGCCGTTGGTCGAGCCGCCGGCTGCGGCCATGGCCACCGCTGCGTTGGTGAAGGCCTGCCGCGTGAGTATGTCGCGCGGACGGATGTCGTTTTCGAGCAGATGACGTAGTGCCTGACCCACCTGCAGACACTCGGTGCGCTTTTCATCGACTATGGCTGGGATCGACGAGCTAAAGGGCAGCATTAGGCCGATGGACTCCATGCAGATGCCCCAGGTGTTAAACGAGGCGGCGATGCCGCAGCCGCCGGCACCGGGGCAGGCGTTGCGCAGGATGTGGTCGGCGTCTTCCTGTGTGGTGGCACCGACCGATAGGGACGCCTGCGAATCGTAGACGTCGAGGATGGTGATGTCCTGATCATTGTGGCATCCGGGCATGATCGAACCGCCTGAAACAATGAGACCGGGATAGTTGAGGCGCGCTAGCGCCATGGCAAAGCCTGGCCCGTTTTTGTCGCAGTTGTGCAGGCCGATGAGTCCATCGTAGCTGTGGGCCGAAACCACGGCTTCGGCTCCGTTGGCGATCATATTGCGCGAGGGCAAACTGGCGTTGCCGCCCTCTTGTCCTTGTGTAATGTTATCGCTAACGGCCGGCGTGCCAAAGGGCAGACCTATCAGTCCGGCGTCTTTGCAGCCTTGGGCAATCTGCTTAGCCAACTCGTAGGCGTGCACGTTGCATAGGTTGCCGTCTAGTAGCGGCGTTCCGATGCCGATTTGTGCGCGGTTAAAGTCGTCGTCGTCAAATCCAAGACCGTAGTAAAATGCCGTGACGCCCTTTTGCCAGCCGTGCGTCAGATTGCGACTGTTCCAGTTGAGATGTGCCATGCGCTAAGAATCCTTATATCCGTTCAAATGTGTGCGTTATAAGAGAGGTAAAGTGTACGATCGCTGCAAGCGGTTCTCAGTGAATCACTCAGCCGGCCAATTGGCGATCGCCCATATTTTGTCCGTGGTATTGGTAGCCCGGCACGTTGTTGGCGATATAGGTGCCGCGGAAGAGCGTCTGGCGCATGGGCGGCATTTTCTCGATTAGTTTTTCCGGTAGATTCCACGGGGACCAGTGCGACCCCCACGCTGTTGTAGAGATTGAAAATGTCGATGCGCTGGTTGTCGGTATTGGTTCACGGACAGGAGGGGAAGGGGCGCGCAGGCCGCTACTGTCCATGCGAAAGCCGTAGCAACCGGGGCTGGAAAGATGAGGAAAGGCGAGGAATTTGTTGAGAAAGCCAACCACCACGGGATGGTCGGTGAGCTTCTCTAGGGGAGCCGGCCACGAAAGAGCGCCCGTGTTCGGGCAGCGATTCGGGGTTGTCGTGCAGGCGGAGCGCGTAGGCGCGCATCTCCTCGACTTCGACTTTGTTCAAGATTCCGGGTATGAACAGCCAGCCGCGTGCGTCAAAGAGATATTTTTGCTCTTCGGTCAGTGGCACGACTGCTCGTCCGTCGGCGTTGTGCGTCGGCATAAAGCCGACGGGCACATCCATCTTGTGACCCATGTTTTTGTCGATTACGTAGGCTTTGCTCATGAGTTGGTCTCCGTTTATAAGGCGTTTTTTTGCACAAAATTATAGTCTAGGGACTATCAGCATAAACGAGCAAGTGACGTGCATCTGATCGGAGCAGATGCACAAAGAAGAAAGGGTCTTATATTTTTGGTTTGTATCCCAGTTCCATACACAGATACGTGCTGACTCTCTCTTGGTCCTGTGTGTCTGATTTTATTGATGGAAAGGTTTTATATGCGCCTGCAGTTCCATATCTCAGGTCCAACGTTTTGGGCTGCTTTACTGCTAATCTTTATGCTGTCCGAGGGGTCTGCTGCTCAGGAGGCTGATGCGCGGCGCGTCTTTCTCGACTGCCAGTTTTGCGACGATGACTTTGTTCGTCGGGAAGTCACGTTTGTCGATTGGGTCCGTGACCGGTCCGATGCCGATGTCCACGTGCTGGTCACAGCGCAGCGCACGGCCAGCGGCGGCCGGGCCTACCAACTCGCCTTCTTAGTTTCCGAGGTGGGGCGCAGCGATACGTTGCAAACAACGGTTGAGCCCAATAGCACGGATCACGAGCGTCGTGCCGTCTTTGTGGAAGCGCTCAAGCTGGGACTCGTTCCGCACGTCTTGGGCACGCCTCAGGTGCACCAACTGCGTATTGAGCAGATAGCAGACAGGCGCCAAGAGGTCAGGGGGCCGAAAATAGACCCCTGGGATTCTTGGGTTTTTGAAATAGAGGGTGGCGTGTCCGTTGATCGAGAACGGCAGCAGAGAGAGTTTGATGTCGACACAGATTTCTCCGCGCGTCGGATTACGGAAGCGTGGCGCATTCGCAGTTTTTTTTGGGGCAATTACGAGCGCGAAACTTTTAAGGGAGACGAGAAGTCTCTGAATAGTGACGCCCACTCTGGAGGCGCCTGGATGATGGCGGTCAAGTCGCTAGGGCCGCACTGGTCAGCGGGTGTAGCTACTTCCATACGCGCCGACACGTACGACAACATCCAACGTCGTATTCAGATTGAACCCGCCGTCGAGTATAGCTATTGGGACTACGCCGAAGCGGAGCGGCGTGAACTGCTCTTTATCTATCGCGCGGGTCCGCGCTATACGACCTATAGAGACACGACGATTTTCAATAAGATTGCCGAGCCACACTGGCGCCAGGAACTCGAAGTACGGCTCAACAGCATGCAGCCGTGGGGTTCAGCGGATTTTGATATAGAAGCTTCGCATTTCCTGCCCGACATAAAACGTTACCGCTTGGAGATGCGCGGTCGACTTTCTCTGCGTCTGTTTCGCGGTTTTTCGCTCAATCTGAATGCGTCTTTTGAACGCATCAATGATCAGGTTAACCTGGTGCGCGGTAACGTATCAACCGAAGATTTACTTCTGCGTCGTCGCGAATTAGAGACGGATTATCGAGCCGACGTGCGAATTGGTTTGGGCTATACATTTGGCTCTCTATACAATAACGTGGTCAATACGCGTCTGTAGAATGGTGCGCAGGGTGCTACGAGAACGGAGAGATTAAATGCACTTATATGTGCAGTTTACACTGATTGCTCTTGTAGTTGGTTTTTATCACCCTACTCAGGCCGATACGGACTGGCGGCTCGTGTGGTCGGACGAATTTGATTACACAGGGTTGCCGGACTCTTCTCGCTGGAGCTACGACGTAGGCGGCCACGGCTGGGGCAATGGGGAAGAGCAGTTTTACACGCAGGGACGCATGCAGAATGCGCGCGTAGAAGACGGCGTGCTCACGATTGAAGCGCGCCGTGAGTATAAAGAGGGCCGTCCTTATACCTCTGCGCGTTTGGTGACTAAAGGCAAAGGCGATTGGATGTATGGTCGCTTTGAAGTGCGTGCGCGGCTGCCGTCTGGGCGCGGCACTTGGCCAGCCATTTGGATGCTCGCCTCGCACGATACATACGGGCAGAACTACTGGCCCGACAATGGCGAGATCGATATCATGGAACACGTCGGCTACGATCCAGACGTAGTGCACGCCACCATACACACGCTAGCCTTCAATCATACCATGGGCACGCAGCGTAGCGCGCAGCTTCGCGTTCCTAAGGCGCGCGAAGCGTTTCACACTTACAGCGTTGAGTGGACGCCCGAAGAGATTCGCGCGTACGTAGATACGATGCACTACTACACGTTTAAGAATCAACGGTTTGGTAGTAAGCAGACCAACTTTCGTCAGTGGCCCTTTGACCGTCCCTTTCACTTGATACTTAACGTAGCGGTTGGCGGTATGTGGGGCGGTGCGCAGGGCATAGATCACGCCATTTGGCCGCAGAAAATGGAAGTCGATTACGTGCGCGTTTACGATGTGGACGATGGGACGGCGGTAGAGTCGCAGTCGTGGGGGCAGGTAAAGACAGACGAGCGCTAGATTAGGCGCCTACATTGCGCGGCATGTGCTGCTTCCCGCAGAGTAGCTGCTGTATTAGCTCCGAAGGGTTTTCCAACTCTGCTAGTTGTCCGCGCATATCTTCTTGGGGAATAAAGCACGGTTTCATATACATACCCAGCAGGCACGAACGCGATTGTTTGGTCCGGTTGGGGCGCGCTGTATGCCACCACGCGCCATGCGCAAAGACGACACTGCCGCGCTTGCCCGTTAGAATCTGACCGTCTTCGCGCCATGCGCGGATGTCGCCGTCGGGTGGGTGTCCTTTGGCATGTGAGCTGGGTACGACGGCGGTCGCGCCATTTTCTTCTGTAAAATCATCTAACATCCACAACGTTTGAGCTGCAAAGCGCCCGGATGGCCATGGTGGCTGGATCGACCAGTAAGGATAGTCCGAATGCCAACCGATGTTTACATGGCCGGGGTAGACCGTGTTGGCGGAAAATGTTGCGCACATGATATCATCGCCCAGATAGGCTTTCCACACGTCGACGATAAATGCGTGCGACATGAGTTCGAGAAAGAGCGGATCTTTGACCACGATGCGGCCTACTCGCTGGGTGCATCCCTGGCGATCGGCGTCGGTCATCTCTTCGTCGAGTAGACGGTGTAATGCTGTCCGCGCTGCATCGGCCTGTTCGGGTGAGATGACGTTGGGGACGTAGCAGTAGCCGCGCTCGTCCACTTCTGCAATAATCGCCTTTATATCGTGCATTCGGGCTGCTCCCTTTTTCGTGATGAGAAGTTCGGACTTCGGTGAGTATGATTGTTATAAAATGCAGCCGAGTCAATGGTATTACGGCAGTCCGAGATCTCTTAGCGCATTTGCGCTCTGTGCGTATTTTACGAGCGGGTATGTGCTGTAGTGGATTCGTTGGCCTCTCTTGTTTTACTAATTACCAGCGTTGGGTCTTGTGACTGGACTCTATTCAAGTGCCAGTAGATGCCGCGCTGCGCCATGAGCGCATCGTGATTTCCGCGTTCTGCAATGCCTCCGTTGCCCAGCACGACGATCTGGTTGGCGCTGCGAATAGTCGACAAGCGGTGGGCGATCACCAGCGTGGTCTTGCCCTGCATGAGTCGATCAAGGGCCTGCTGAATAAGCTGTTCGGTCTCGGTGTCGACCGAAGAGGTCGCCTCGTCTAAAATCAAAATGGGTGCGTCTTTAAGCACGGCTCGGGCGATCGACAGGCGCTGCTTCTGTCCACCTGAAAGCTTGACGCCGCGCTCGCCGATAATAGTGTCATAACCCTGTGGCAGCTGGCTGATAAAATCGTGCGCGTTGGCCACGTGCGCGGCGGCGATAACTTCTTCTTGCGCAGCGTCGGCACGGCCAAATAGAATGTTGTCTCGCACCGTGCCGTGAAAGAGAAAGACGTCCTGTAGTACGATGCTGATTTGTGCACGCAGACTGTCTAACGACAGCCTGCGAATGTCGATACCGTCAATGCAAATGCGACCTCCGTCGACGTCGTAAAAGCGCGGAATAAGTCCGGCTAGCGTAGTTTTACCCACGCCCGTTGGACCAACGAGTGCGACAGTTGATCGAGGGGCAATATCCAGGTTGACGCTATTCAGTATGGTTTCTCCTGGGATATAGCCAAAACGCACGTCTTGTAGGGTGATTCCTCCCTTGATCGGCAGGGGCAGTGCAACGGCTTTCTCCGCGTCATCTACTTCGGGCACTTCTTCCAGTAGCTCGGTGACCCGATCAGCGCTGGCTAAGGCTTCTTGAATTTGCTCCCAGGCGCCGCTGAGGTGGTGCAGCGGCTGATAGAAAAGTTCTAGATACAGGAAAAAGCCGACTAAGTCGGCTACGGTTAGCACTTGATCAAAGGCCAGCTTGCCTCCAAAATAGATAAGGATGATGGTGCCCAGCGCTGAAGTGAACTGTATGAAGGGCTGAAAGGTGGCCATCATCTTAAGTGCGTGCAGCAGCGAGTCACGATAGCGGTCAATGCGCCCGTCGATGCGGCGGGTTTCGATGTGTTCGCGAGTAAAGGTTTTTATTTCGCGAATACCGGAAATATTGTCGTTGAGAATAGCGTTGAGTTCGCCCAGTTCCTGCTGGCGCTCGCGAAAAGCAGGCCGCACGTAGCGTGCAAATAGACGAAGTGATATTAGTATAAACGGGATGGGAACCATGCACAGCAGCGTCAGTTGCCAGTTCATATTGACGAGCACGAACGTAACACTGATCAGCGTTAGCACGTTGACTGCGATGTCGGGTATAGCATGGGCGATCAGCAGCTCAAACTTATCCGAGTCATTGACCATGCGCGACATCAGCTGGCCTGTCTGTTTGTCTTCGTAAAAGCGAAGCGACAGGCGCTGCAGGTGCGCATAGATCAGCTTGCGAGCTTCTGCGACTACGCCCCAGCCGGCTACGTGAGCCATATAGCTGCGCAGAAACTGCAGAAAGGCACGCGCCACGTAGACCAGCAGAGCCAGCAGTGCTAAATCGGTCACCTTTTCCATGGTGAGGACCTTGCCATCGGCACCCGTGATAGCGCCCACCATGGTCTTGAGAATCCATGGTATAAGCAGTTGCACGCCGACCAATAGTAGCATGCTGATGACGGTAATTGTTAAAACGCCGGCATACTGGCTGGCGTAGCCGTAGAGAAATTTTAGCGGTTTCGTAGCGAGGGGCCTTTCTATTTGATTTGGTATTTTATAGATCGACAGGGCCGGCGCACGCGGCGTCCGTCTTGGCCGCATCCAGGGTGCTGTGAATTGCCAACGTCTCACGCCGATTAATGGTTTCGGTGCCACTTTCAAACAGGTCAAGCATAGCTTCGGTCGTGTTGCGGAAAATAGTGCTGCTGTCTACGGCGATATACTCCGTATTGTTGGTCGTGGTTAGCATAGCCGCAAAGGGTGTGCTGGTGTTTGTGTATACGTTGACCACGGCTGTGCGGTTGTTGCTAAAGTCAAGCAAGAGCTGGGCGTACTCGCCTGCACCGCGCCGATGGAGACGCTGCACGTCGGGGCCCATGCAGCTGAAGGCCAGTTCAAGCGGGTGAATGGCGTACTCTCCAAAAGACGAACCGCCGCCCCAGGTGATGATGTGCAGCAGATCGTCTTCTATTTCGGCGAGGCGTTCCTGCACGTTGCTGTAGCGCAGGGCCGACGAGGTTTGCATGGCCACGCCGTGCTGGTCGGCCAGGGCGAAGATACGCTCAGCTGTCGCTAAGTCGGGAGCGAACGTCTTGTCGACGTAAGTCGGTTTGCCGCACGGGAAGACGCGCTGACACAGGGACTCGTGTACTTCTGGATTGGAGGGAGCGAGCACGGCGTAGCAGTCGACGTGTGCGTCTAATGTTTCGACGTCGTCGTAATAGGATAAGCTGTTCTGGGCACACCAGGCTTGGCTCGGCTCGGCCTGTAGGGCCGTAGCCCCGGCTACGGTAAAACCGCGCGTCTGTAAATCGGCGCGCAGCAGCTTGAGATAGATATCGGCGTGAAAGTTGTTTAAGTCGAAGTCGACGAAACCAATTCTTTGGTTCATGAAATATCCTCGATGAGGTGTTGCGTTACGTGCTCACTTCCAAAGAACAGCTTTTGATGCAGGAGCGACAAGGGCCTATACTGTGGTGTTAACGGTTTGTCTAAAACGCGTATTTGGCGGATCTGATACAACGGAGAAATTCCATGCAAATAGACGATCAGGGCGACTACGCTACGCCGCCCGTTCCCATGACGGACGAGCAGAAATTTTTCTTTGATCTGCGCGGTTGGATTCTCCTACCGGCTGTCCTGACGGACGAGCGAGAAATCGAAGATATGAAGACCGAAGTTAACGGCGGCGCGAGGCAGAGTTATGGTCCCTCGCTACAGCGCCTGCTCGACCATCCGGCTATCGTGGGCATTCTGTCGGAGGTCCTGGCCGAGGACCCCTTTGTACGCGACGAATGCTACAGCTTTCGCTGCGAGGGGTCTTTTACGACGGTGCGTCCGCCGGGGTGGGACACAAGCGAGCGCGGCGACAACGGTTTGCCGCACGTGGTGCGTCCGCCGCAGCAGGCCAACGCCATGCGCTATCAGGTCGCCGGCGGCAAGATTTTTTCCGGGCTGACGCGTGTAGTGTGGGAACTGGAGGAGGTTAAGTCGGGCCAAGGGGCGACGTCTTTTCTCAGCGGTTCGCACAAGGCGCACTTTAATTACGGCGGTCCCGATCGCTACCAGTCCAATATCGGCGGCTCGCCGTGGGAAGAGTCCATGCGCGATATGATGGATGACTACAGCTGCCCGCCTGGCTCAGTCGTCGTTTTTAGCGAGAGTTTGGTGCACGCAGCTAACAGCTGGACCAATCCCGACAATCCGCGCTGCGCGGTGTTTAATTGTTACAACTCAATATGGGCACAGTGGCACCGGCTCAATTTGAGTGACGAAGCGATTGAGGCTATGCCTCCGCGTCGTCGCAGCCTCTTTCGCGGAGTCTGGGCGATTGGTGGACCCTCTGGAGGTAACGTCGAATACGCGGCCGACAATCGCTCGTACTAGGGATCTCGGTTTCTTGTTTGCTACTGCGATATGGGCATGCCCACCATCATCAGATCGCAGCCGATTAGCTCGCACCTCGGTAGATGCTCGTTGAGCAGCAGCTACACGCCTAGTGTGGCAAAGACCGTTTCTAGGTTGAGCATAACGGCGGAGTGGGCCGGCGGTGCTTTGCGCTGGGCTACGACCTGCAGCGTATAGGTTATGCCGATCGAGAGCACGCCGCCATAGAGGATGGGCGCGGCCGCGTTAAGCGTGCGCTGCTGAGCTATATACTCAATTTTTTCGGCTTTTCCTGAGGCTTTTGGTCCAATCACTTTTTTGCCGCTATCTCATATATTTGTGAGTTATTATACGATGTTGAGTCAAAAAAAATAGCGCTTGGTTTTTATCCAACAATCCAGATGGCATGTCCGTATTATCGGATTTTGAACTGCGTCAAACAACCGTTCCCAAACTCGGCCAAGGCGACGTGCTGCTTGCTAGCAAATACTTATCCTTGGACCCTTATATGCGACTTCGATTAAAAGGGAATGCTTCGCTTGTAGGCACGATCATGGTTGGAGAAGCGGTCGGTCAAGTAATCGAATCGAGAGATCCTAGCTTTATGCCGGGAGATGTAGGGATGGGACCGATCGGTTGGCAGGAATAAGGCGTTATTCAGGCCCGGTATCTTCGTAAAGTAGACCCAGACGTTGCGCCGATTTCAACGTCGCTTGGGATTCTCGGCATGCCCGGCATGACGGCATACTTCGGCCTTTTCGACATAGGGCAGCCTCGCGCGGGTGATACGGTGGTCGTCTCATCCGCTGCTGGGGCCGTTGGAGCAGTCGTGGGCCAGTTGGCCAAGTTGAGTGGCTGTCGGGTCGTGGGCGTAGCTGGTTCCGAGGAAAAAATTCGCTATATAGTAGATGAGCTCGGCTTTGATGCCGGGATCAACTACAAGACAGAAGATGTCTCCGTCTGTCTCAAAAGTGCGTGTCCGCATGGAATCGATGTGTATTGGGATAATGTGGGCGGTTCGTTGACGACTGCTGCAATGGAGACGCTGGCCCTGCGCGGACGTGTCGTTATTTGTGGCCAGATCTCTCAGTATAACGCTGCCGCCGCACCTCCGATATCGCGCGATGTTGGAAGTATCTTGCTAGCCAAGCGCGCCAAGATGGAAGGTTTTTGGGTTGCCGATTATGCAGATCGAAGCGCCGAGGCGCTGGAGCGTCTCGGCACGTGAATAGAACAGGATAAGCTAAAGTACTGAGAAGATACCGTAGTCGGCTTCGAAAATACGCCCGCAGCATTTATCAACTTACTCAGCGGGGCTAACCTCGGGAAACAGCTCGTCCAGCTATAAGTTCGAGTGGACATGACCTGTGTTGTCTGCTATGCCTTCAGCTTGCGCCGTTGCCAGCGATACATGCGCAGCGCGGGGTCAGACGTTTCCACCATCCAATCGTCGAGCCGATCGCGCAGGTCTTCCAATTGCCCCGCGTATGCTGGGTCGGTGGCTAGGTTGCGTATCTCATGCGGATCGTTTTTCAGATCGTAGAGCTCGTCTTGGTAGGTCAAGTTATAGCCATACTTTAGTGCTCCGCAGCGCAGCGTCTTCATACAAGTACCGATATGGCCTAGTCCGAGGAATTCGGTTACTACGGCATCGCGCCATGCTGTGGGCTCGCCGCGGACCAGCGGCATCAGCGAGCGTCCGTGCGATGGATGGTCTTTGCTACAGTCTCCCGCCAGGTCGAGTATGGTAGGATAGACGTCAGCTAGAGATACGAGCTCGTTTTGCCGTTTGCCGGCACTCCTGTCGTCGGGCATGCGCACGATCATCGGTATTCGGTGCGTCTCCTCAAAGTGGTGCCAGCCCTTATCGAGCAGACCGCCGTGGCTGCCCAGCGTTTCTCCGTGATCAGCGGTGAAAATGATGACTGTATTATCCAACTGCCCCGATGCTTCCAACGCGGCGTATAGTACTCCGATTTGACTGTCTATCATTGAGCTGCGCGCGTAGTAATAGCGCACGGCCATCGCCCAGTCATCCCAGTCTAGTCTTTCTTGATTCCAGTGGATCTTGTAGTGATGCGGTCCCTCGGTTCCGTATGCGTCCCACGCGTAGTTTGGCCAGGGCGGAATCTCTACGTCGCGGTACTGCTCGACAAATTCGCGCGTGGCGTGGTAGGGGCTGTGCGGTCCCCAGAAGTTGAGGGCCATGTAGAACGGCCTGTCGCGCTGGGTAAAGTCTTCGATGCGCGCCAGCGTGCGGTCGACGAGAAAGGCAGGTACGGTGGCCTCGGTCGGCAGGTCGAGCAGGCCAGCGCGGATGTTGGTCGTTAGTTCGCTCCACGGCGCGACCGCGTATTCGAAACCCTGGTCGGCCAGCCACTGGCTGTAGAGGGCGTAGTTGTGTCCATCGCCACCGTGTCCGCCAAAGTCTTCCCCTTCAAATCCCATGCACGAGGGAAGCGAGGGTGTTTGCTGCCCGTAGAAACTTTGACCGTGCTCCGTGCCCAGATGCCACTTTCCGGTATAACCGGTGCTGTAACCGGCTGTCTGCAGGCGGCGCGGAAGTAGGTGCGGGCCGTCGGGCAGTTCGTGCACAGAGCATGCAACTTCGTGGATATTGGCAGTGACACCGTGCGCGTGTGGATAGAGGCCCGTTAGGATAGATGCGCGCGCTGGGCTGCTGACGGGAAAAGTCGTGTAGGCGTTTTCAAACAGCGTGCCCTCGGCGGCCAAGCGGTCGATGTGAGGGGTCTGGCAGGGTGTCTGACCGTAAGCGCTGACAGCAGAGAGGCGTTGCTGATCGGTCATGATAAAGAGTATGTTGGGCTTTTTGCTCATATTTTTCAAAAGGGTTTTATTCGAATAAGTCGGTATAAATGTCTGCGTTCAAAGATAACACAATTAGAATACATGGAGGGGGTATACATGGCTATGTCGCCTAACGGCTTATTTGAGATGAAAGACACACATATTGAACAATTCTATAGAGACGGATACTTTGTGGCGCCTCGGCTTATTGACCGAGAGACCGTAGAAAACGTGATCGATGATTTTGAGTCTCAGGGAGACACAGTCGATCCGTCCGGTGAATGGAAAGCTACGGGTTTTACCCATTTTTCTTCTCATGCAGAAACCTATCCCAGAGTAGCTCAGTTCCTACAATCTGAACGCCTCGTAGATATGATGGAGCGTCTTTTCCGTTCGCCTGCTCGACTTTGGCTCGGCATGTATGCTGTGGTGCGACCCAAAGGGGGCCGGGGGTTGGCTTGGCATCAGGACAATCAGTATACCCATATATTGGGCCCAGCACTTAACGCCTTTATTGCGTTGGATACCATCACTGAAAAAAATGCCGGGCTTTGGATTGCGCCCCGATCTCACCTTTTGGGCCGGCAGCCCAATATAAACGAAGGGGAAGGACACCGCCGTGCAGCCGATCCGGAAAACGGGCAGCCCTGTCCGGAGATGGAGCCCGGCGATGCGATATTTTTTCACCGGGAGACTCTACATCGCAGCGGTGAGAATCATACGGAAAATGTGCGACGAGCCTTTGCATTTCAGGTGGCTAGCGATGCATGTTATTACGCTGAGAGCGGAAAGCCGATTGTTGATCGCCAACTACTGCGTTCTGTCAGCTTAAGTTGAGCGATTGATCTCTGTCTAGAACTTAGTAGTGCGATGGTGGCTTTATTTTGGGGATTAATACATATCCGAATAGGATTCGATTAGGGCATCGGCCATGTAGTAGCCGACTTCGGCTAGCTCCGTGGTCGCTCTCTCTACGGTTAATGTACCCATAATCCAAACGGGATCATTTGCATTTTTAACATCAATACCATATCCTTCAGCCGTTTTTACCAAAACAGTTTGGTTGGCTGGAGGTGGAGGCATGTGGATGCAGGCCCCTAAATAGGGTACGAGTAAAAACTCGGTAATAAACTCATTTGAAATTTCTAATGGGGCGATAAAACCGGGCAACCTGACCAGAGTGTCATTGAGCTCACCGTTGGCTGGAGCACTATTAAACTCGGTCATCATTTGTGCATACAGCGTGTCTGCTTCTTCTGAATCATCTTCCATCTGAGCAAATATAGGCTCATACTTATCCCATATCTGGTCGGCCGTGAAGCCTTTGGGTATCAAGTCATCCCACATCAATTCTTGGTATATTATATCGTCAAATACATAAGAGGTGTTTTCAACCTCGGCTTCAGCTTCAGACGGATTAAAAAATTGAGTGCTAAGATGCGGCCCTTTAATAAAAAAAGTGCACAAAAATAAGGACCCGCATATGACTCGCCACCGACTGTGTTTAAATAGCTTGTTTAAAAACATGGTATGTTTCTCATGTCATTTTTATACCCTAATAGCTAACCCATCTTGTAATGATCGCCGATAAGCAATCAACCCAGGTATTAAGCTAACGATTAATCCCAGAAAAATTACTATCGCAAAGAGACCCCATTGCGATGGGTCGGGTGGAGAGATTGCGACGTGAATACCATAGGTCTCTACGAGCAGCAGCTGTGCTGGGAATAACAGCGTATAAAATAAGCTAGCGCCAACTATACACCCAGCAAAAACGACGAATAGCGTTTCGAATACAAAGAGTAAGACGATGTGGTATGGGTGGGCGCCAATGGAACGTAGGACCGCCATTTCCCGACGTCGCTCGTTTAGAGTCGACAGCAAAGTTGTCAACATGCCCATTAAACCTGCTACCAAAACAAAGCCAGAAATTGCCAGTAGGATCTGCTCAAAAACTGAGATACTTTGCCAGAGATCAGCCAACGTGGCTCCGGGAATTATTGCCAGCAGCGGTTCTTTGCCAAACTCCGTAATTTTTCGCTGGAGTCGGAAGGTATTGATCCGATTTTTTAAACCGATCATAAAGGCCGTAATTGTTTTTGGCTGTAGGTTTATTTTACGCGTTTGCTTGGCTGTTAGCTGCAGCGGCAGCTGGCCCTGCCCTTTCCAGTCGACATGAACAGCTTCGATACCCTCTAAGGCGATGTGGACTGTGCGATCAACAGGCGTACCCGTTCTTGCTAAGATACCGACAATAGTGAATGGCTTATTCTCGTGATCTGAGAATTTGGTTGACGCTAAGCCATGAGAAATGATGATCTCGTCGCTCAGTTTATAGTTTAGCGAACGAGCGACATCCGCTCCCAAAACCGCATCATAGACGTCTGCAAAGGGTTGACCTTTGTCAAATTCTAACGGTTGACCCCGGCCGTATTTGTAGTGTTGGAAATAGCCAGCGTCTGTACCCATAACTCGGTAACCGCGATGAGAGTCACCCAGCGAGATGGGAATCGCCCAAGCGACTTCGCTAAGACTGGTTATGTGCTTATATGAATCCCAAGAGACATTATTGGTGGCATTTCCTATGCGGAACACGCTGTATAAGAGCAAGTTGATAGGGCCACTGCGCGCGCCTACAATTAAATCGGTCTGGGATATGGTATTGATAAAGCTACTCTTTGTCTCTTTACGCAGTTTATCAACGCCGAATAACAAGCAGACACTGATGGCAATAGAACAGATAGTTAGCAGTAAGCTAGTGCGTCGGTGCCAAGCGCTTTTGAGCACGATATTGAACAGCATCATGAGGCATCATTCCCTGCTGTATTAACTTGGTCTAATTGTACAACGTGCTCAAATTGACGAGCGATATGTTTGTCGTGACTGACAAAGATTAACGTGCTATTTTGCTCTTTTGTTTCTTGGAAGAGAAGGTCTAGAAAACGGTCTCGATTTCGACTGTCCAAAGCCGACGTAGGTTCATCTGCAATGACAATTTCTGGACTGCCAATAAGTGCTCTGGCCACAGCGGCTCGCTGTTGCTGGCCTACGCTTAGATTGGAGACCGGTTGATTGAGCAGAGATTCTTCTAAGCCTAGACGAGACAATAACTTTTTAGATGCCGTGCGTACGTCGCCGCACTTACTCTTTTTTAATTTGGAAAACTCACACGGCAACTGAACGTTTTCTAGCAAAGATAAATACGGCAATAGGTTAAACTGCTGAAAAATTACACCTAGGTAATCTGCTCGAAGTTGGTCTCGTTGGCTGTTGCTCAATGCTGTTAGTTCAGTGCCTAGCACCGTAATCGCACCGGTAGTAGGCAGGTTAATGCCTGTCAAAAGGTTCAGCAACGTGGTTTTACCACTGCCGCTGGGCCCTTGAATAAAAAGGTGCTCGCCCCTGTGTAGTGCGAGGTCTGGAATGTGTAGTAGGTCGTGTAGTTGTCCTGGCCAGCGGAAGCGCACTCCCTCTATACGAACGATTGGCTCAATCAAAGAATAGAATCGGATGTTTGGGTGTTAATGTTTGGGCAGATTGCCCACGATCGGAAATCCATTGCACCTGAAGCGTGGTAAGATTTGAGAAAGCTGCAAATAGGCCGCTCGTATCTATTGTTTTTAGTGCATCTGGATTTTGACATTTTACAGTGTAAAATACGTCAAAGTCCGAATGGTTCGTCTTTTCTTTTTCGGACTTGTTTTCTGCTCCAAAACCAGTTTGCACATCAGCCGCGATAATGGCGCACTTGGCTTCTGCCGAGGGTTCTATCAGGCCTTCCGTTTTCAACGTTTCTATGCATTCAATTACCCGTTTTTTTTCTTCAGCTGTCGAAGGTGCATATTCGAATCCCAAGATATTGTAGGCCGGGGTCTGCAGGTCAATGGCCAAATCTTTGTTAGACCAAGCAACGGTCAGCTTTGCCCGACCGTGTTGGTGCGCTGCGTGTTCATGTTTTTCTTCGTGCTGTTGCGCTGCGTGTTCATGTTTTTCTTCGTGTTGGTGCGCTGCGTATTCATGTTTTCCTTCGTTTTGGTGTGACGCATGCACCAGTTCGTTTTCTTCTGCAACTACCGCTTCATTTTTTACGCCTTCCGTTGCAGCTTTTTCCGAAGGTGTTGGTGAGCAAGCAGTGATTAATATCAGTGAGAAGCAGGCTGTTGAGAATAGTTTAAGTTTCATTTCTATCGTCTCTTTTGCTGTAAATTTATCATCATTTGTCTGAAGCGTATTGATGACCATTCATACATCGCAGGTGTGAGATTCTATCTCTATCATACTCAGGATCAGGTGTTTTCAGTCAATAGAGCGGTGGCTATTCTTTTCAATTGTTGACTTAGTGATGATAATCGGATATCATTATCGAGTCAAAGGTAAGAGTGTGTCCTTAAATAAGTTTCAAAATCTGGCTGGGTATCATGAGATTTGTAACTAAAAAGAGGATTATGAAGAAAATATTGAGTTTACAGAGCAAGACGGGCTACGAGTCGTCGATATTTGATTTTACGCTCGCTAGCACGCTGCACCACTTAATGACAGTCTGCGTTATGTGCGCAGCACTCTGGGGAATCATAGTCCTAGCCCTCGGCATTTGAAATACGATAGGTGTTAACATCAAACCCAGCGTTCTTTCGGTCAACAGTCTCTCCCTTGGTTACCGTTCCAGGACTGTAGTTGATGAGGTCTCCTTCGACCTTGCGCTTGGCGACGTACTCGCTGTGGTCGGACACAACGGGTCAGGAAAGTCGACTCTAGTCAAAACTCTGTTAGAGACCATGCCGCCACTTGCTGGAACGATAGACTGGCCTACCGGTCGTCCACAGCCTACTGCATATCTTGGCCAAAGGACAGAATTCGATTATCGCTTTCCCGTCCGGGTTAGAGACGTGGTGGCAATGGGTGCATGGCCAAGCTTGGGTTTTCTCGGCCGTATTGATAGCACGTGCCAAGATAGAATAAGCAGTGCACTTGAGCGTACGGGTATAATCGATATTGCAGACATGCCTCTTCAAAAACTGTCGTCGGGTCAGTTACAACGTGCGCTATTTGCTCGGACTATGGTGCAAGATGCGCGGTTGATTCTGCTAGATGAGCCTTTTACAGCTATCGATCAGACGACTGAAGCAGCGCTTATGAGGTTGGTCGATGAATGGGCAACGGAAAAACGCACTATCATATTAGTGCTGCACGACCTTTCCGCAGTTTTACAACATTGTAACTCAGTGCTTTTACTGGGTGAGGGAAAGGCACTTTTTGGTGCGCCAAAGGAGACGCTAAACCCTGAAAATTTAATAACTTATCGATATTTAACTGAGAGCCAAGCCGCTTGGATTGAGAATATGTACTCACAGTCCAAATCAGATTATGTTTGAGTGGTTTGATTACGCGTTTATGACTAGAGCATTGGTCGCTACTACGGTGCTAAGTTTTTCGGTCACTCCCATCGGAGTATTCTTAGTCCTTAGGCGCATGTCGCTTGCCGGAGAAGCGATGGCACACGCAATTGTGCCGGGCATTGTCATTGCTTTTGTCGTTGCTGGGCTGACCATGGGGTCTATGGTCATCGGTGGTTTGATTGCAGGTATCACCGTTGCTGCGCTGACTAGCTTACTTGCTCGGGTAACAATCATCCGCGAAGATGCAAGTTTGGCATCGCTTTACTTAATCGCTCTTGCTCTTGGGATCTTTATTTTGTCTTCCGCAGGTTCGGCCGTGCCGCTGAAAAGCTTTTTGTTTGGTTCAATCCTTGGTATCGACGATGAAAGCCTCATTATGCTTGGGGTGACGGCAACCGTGACAATGGTAAGTTTTGCCTTAATTTTTAGGTCTCTTATCATCAAGACGATTGATCCCATCTTCCACGAGAGTCAGTTTAAGCATTCGGGTTTTGTCGCCCATTGGTTCATGTTTTTAGTCGTGCTAAACTTGTTGGGCTCTTTCAAAGCGCTTGGCACGCTTATGGCAGTTGGGTTGATGATCTTGCCAGCGACTGCGGCCCGTTACTGGGTCGAAACAATGACAGGCTATGTGATCGTTACCTTCGTATTCACGCTGCTAAGTTCCTGGATCGGACTGGTCGTTTCGTTCTATCTATCAGGCGTTCCTTCGGGGCCGGCAATTGTATTGACTGCAGGATTTTTTTTCTTTTTTAGCGTGATATTGGCACCACAGGGATTCTGTCTTGTTAGAGGTTTGAGAACTTATCTGCGGAATGCGGTGACTAACGATCGGCACTTAAAATGAGAGTGAGTAATTTAGTGAGAATTCCTAGCTTTTTATTGATAAGTGGCTTGATTGTAGCTCCAACTTTGTTAGCTGCTCAAGAAAAGGTCAAGGTTGTTGCTAGCTTTTCTATTCTCGGTGATATGGTTAGACAAGTGACAGGTGATTTAGCCGAAGTGACAACTATTGTCGGGCCGGATGCAGACGCGCACGTTTACACTCCTAATACAGCGGACGCCAAATCAGTAGCACATGCTGAAATTATTTT
>CAXGPR010000045.1:0-28536 GCA_964011675.1 uncultured bacterium | reverse complement strand
CATCGGCACACTACCCAACAAAGGCGAGCCATCAAACATATACCGCCGTTCTGATGGCAATGCAAAGCCCCTGTCTTCTCCCTCACGTAGTAAAGAGCTGGTAAAGTTAAACCGCGGGTGGTCGTTTAAACCCAATCCTGACGCATATAATTGTGCCCCCCAAGCAGCCATAAGGTCCGTAAAGTTTTCACCTGTAGCCATTTCTATATTGGCACGATCAGCTAAACCAGTGGCGACAAGGCGCAATACAACTCCCGGCCCCATACGGTCAACCAAGCTACGTACGAACAGGTAAGCTGCGCCGCGGTGAGCAGTATCATCTATTGCCTCTGGTTCTAAACTCACTTTTTCTGGATCACGCAAAAAATCAGCGATGTTGCTACCGTTACCCGACTCGGAGTGGCTGGCGACGAGGTCTTCAGCTAAGTGCGACAAACCCTCGTTGAGCCAAGTGACTTCTGCTTTTCCTCGTCGCACCAGCACATGCTCGTTAAAGTTGATTAAATGCTGCAACTCGTGGACGAGCAATGAGCGATACTCTGCAAGAGGACGAGTCGGCGATATAAAAAGCATGTCTGCAATATTTCCATCGCCTCCTGCCAATACGGGCAAAACCGAAGAGGACGCGTAAAAGCCTGCCACATTATCTAGATTGTCAACCAAATGAGTAAACAATACGCTTATTCGCCCATCGGCATCCACGTCAGAAGGTCGACCAAAGGCCGCAATTGTGCGCGCGTAGTCTTCATCGCTAAAAAGTTCCAGCATGTGGGCTATATCTGCCGCATCAACGTTGTCCTGATGAAGACGCAAATCGTCCTGTATCCAACCCAACGCTCGTTCGGTAATGGCAACCAGCGTTGCCGTTACCCGCTGTGCAGGTACGACATCTTCTGCCGGAAAAAAAAACGTGCGTTGTTGACCCACCGAGACCGCAGTGTGTGCCCTTTTAGCTAATGGTCCATCATAATGGCGATAGCGCTCAGCATATTCCTGCTCACGCGCACGTAAAGCAACGTCGAAGCTTTGTTCATTGTGTAATGATGCTCTACGAGCAGCAGGCAACGCGCGACCGATTGAAAAAGGAAAGCGCACGCCGTTTTCAAGCGAGACTACTTTTCCAGCATATAAAACCAAACCATATTCATTCTTTTCCAAGTCTAGCTCAAGTTCAATATGGCCATCGGCATCAGCCTCCGATTGCGGAAAATCGAGGGACACTTGCCCTGGCACTAAGCCATTTAAGGAGATCTGTCGCGTCGGACGATTTGGATCATCCGTCTCAAATATCAAAGAACCGTGATCTCCTCCTTGACCATCGTAACGAACAACAACCTCACTCTGCTGACCTGGATTCAAAGACGAGGGCGCAGATAGTATGCTAAAAAATCCATCCGTGCTGATTTGCATATCCGCTAGAATCCCATCCCCGACGTTCTTCAGTTCTAAACGCTGCTCTTGGCCGGGTAAGAGACCTATGGCCAGAGCACTTATATCCAACGTCCCAGCAGGATCTGGCTCGGCTGCATTGAAGGTAAAAGTGCCGCTATCAAACAGTCCTTCTGACACTTCACGCACAAGCTGAACATCGACCGGGCCCATTTCGCTGACGTCCAGACGCATCGATGCGGAAAAACGGCCCTCTTCTACAGGTGCTTTAATCGAAAATTCTCGACGTGATGTGTGAATATCCAAACGCAAAGACCGCACTCCTAGAATTGCAGAACCGGTCCACGTAAGATCTCGCTCCACAGACAACTGTATGGGCAAGGGCTGATCGAAGATCACTCCCGTGAAGAAATCGACAGGCAGCGCTTCCGGTACACCCTCATCGATGAGGACTACTGGATAACTTCCGACAAAAGCTAAAGATGAATCGTCTACTCCCCCCAGATAGACTTCGAGTTCATAGGAACCGGCCAGACCGGTGGGAAAAAGATAGCCACGGCTAAATTCCAACCCCGCCAGACGAACAAATACAGGTAATTCCTCACCAGAATCAGCAACAAAATTGAACAATACCTGACCATCTGCCTTAACTGCGTCTAAAACGCGCCCGGTAAAAAGAGCTCCGTACTTAGTACTGAATTGAGTTGACAGTGGCTCATCTAGTTCAATGCCTGAAAAAAAATCGCGCGGCAAAAAAATTGGGCCTTCACTTTGCAGAACAGCAAAACCGTCAAATGTGGCCACGTAATCCAACTGACCAGATCCTTTACCGCCAGCGAACAAATTAACAGAGTATCCACCAGCATTGTCGTGAGAAAAGACGTGATAGCTACGGAATGTGAGTCCCTCTAAGTTGATAAATACTTGTATTTCCTCCCCCGCGCCTGAGGGTACGAACTGTAACAGGATCTGGCCGTCGGCCAACGCTTCGTCTGTCACCGCACCTGCGATCAACATGGCTTCTCCAGTGACATAGCTATCCTGAATTAATGGCGTAAAAGAGAAACCAGGCCAAACATCGGCAGGAATGTAATCGGCTCCAAGCCGACTGGCGCAAAACAACGTGACCAAAAGCGCGTATGCCCTCATGTTTGTGTGTACTCCTTTAAGAAAAATGCTCTAACAACTCGTTTAACCTTAAAAACTATACTGGCACTTATTGTGCACCTATAATCGCACATAGCGCGTTACATCCAGCGACGAATCCACGCCCCCTGCGAAACAATCTTCTCCCTGTCGTCACCCGAGCCAAATTCTTCTAATGACAAGCAGCCGCTATAGCCCACGTTCTTTAAGTCACTGATAATCTGGGCTAGGTTCGCTACGCCTTCGCGCACGTCGCTAAACTGCCACTTCCACTTGGTGCAGCCCGTTTCTTCGTCGGTGCCATCTTTAACGGGAATGCCGTTGCCAATGTGACAGTGCGCCAGATAGGGGCCGAGTATCTCCATGCCCATGCGCGAATCTTCTAAGCCAACGCGCAGCATATTAGGCACGTCGTAAATGGCGCCGATATGCTGCGGATCCAAATCGCGTAGCAGTTCCAACGTGCGCGAGCAGCTCACGGCCACCGTCCCAACGTGAATCTCATAGAGTACCTTAACGCCGTATTCGCGCGCAACTTCAACCAAATCGGCGAAACCGCTGCGCGCGGCCAGAAACTGCGGCATATAGGGCTGCGTGCGATCGTGACGCGGCGCCCCAATGCGCACCATGGGAGGACTGTCCGGATCAATCGCCACGGCACCGGAAAAAATCTTACGAATCGTCTCATCCTGTCCAATCTGAAAATTGGGAGCCAGCGCGGCGACCCGCACGCCGCTACGCTGGGCTGCCGCGCGAATAGCTGGCGCCTTTTCGACGACATTATCAGGACTAACCTCGGAAAGATGACGACCCCAGAATGCTAGCTCGGCATTTTCGTCTTCAGGGTTGTAGCGGCAGCGCAGTTCGACAGCGTCGTAGTCGGCAGCGGCTAGCTGGTCAAAGGTTTCGTCTAACGTCCAACGTGGTAGCATCACAGAGGTGCAACACAGTTCCATAGAAAGCTCCTTTGCTTTTATACCCTCCCAAGTAAATCTGACTTGGCTTTCCCATCAAATCGCATATGCACACCGCGCTTGACAGCATTAGAAGCACAGAGCAGACTTAGCGCTACTGGACAACCGTGTCCTTTTCTACAAAGGAGTCTGTCTCATGACATTTGATTCGCGCGTACCGGCCTATGAAGCCGTTGGCGAAGTCACCGTAGAAAAAAAACAAGAGGGCAAACCGCACGCTGACAAAGTGCTAGCCGTCGTCCAAGCGCACGCAGATGATATACCCTTTTTCTGCGCCGGCCTAGTGGCCAAGCTTGTTGATGAAGGCTATACGGCCTATCTGATCCAAACGACCAACGACGAAAAGTGTGGTCCCACACCTAGCATCGGCGACACCATTCGCCGAAACGAGGAAGAAATCGACGTGCTCTCTAAGGAACTAGGATTCAAGCAGGTCATCCATCTGAGCTATCGAAATCACTTTCTAGACGAAGCCTCACCCATCGAACTCCGCGCCCGCCTCGTCTACCTGATTCGCGCTCTAAAGATCGACACCATAACGACCTTTAGTCCGTGGGGTCACTGGGAAGAGAACCCCGATCACTACATAACGGGACAAGCCGTCGAAGCGGCGCGTTGGATGGCAGGCATGAGCAAAGATTACCCGGAGCACATCGCCTGCGGCCTGCAGCCACACGGAGTTAAAGACCTTTATTACTGGACGATGCGACCGGGGCAACCTTACAACACGGCCGTTGATATTGAACCCTATTTAGAGGAAAAGATCGCTTCAATGAGTGCCAATAAATCGCAAGGACCAGCTGGATCGCACGGGCGTCGACTCAAGGAGCGACTGGCCAAGGAAGGCAAGCGACTCCCCGAACTGGGCGAAGACGACGAGACAGCGGATCGCCAGTATATCCGCCTCTTCGGACTGACCGAATATGAACAACTCGGCGCGCCCTACAATCTGCAGTACGCCGAATACTTTTACTACATGCCACCGGGAGGCACCTTCACCGGCTCAATGAGCCGAGCCGACATCGACGCCTACGTAACGCAACACGCCGTTGACCTATAGTAGGTCGTCTGGAGCGGTACCCACCACACTGGATGATTACCGTTCGAACCTTTCTCTCTCCACCCCATTTGGTGTGCACATTCTGCCGACTCCCCAGCGGTCACGCCGCTTCACTCATCGCACTAAAAAAATACAATAGCCTCTCTCTCATATACTTAGACTGATTATTTGTAAAGTCCAACAAGTTGGCATTGCACTTGCTTAAGCCACAGTGGGAACGAAATCGCTCGCCTCCCTCAAGGCGATTTCGACGCGCCGCGTGCTGGTGATCCACTCGCCTACCAGGCGCATGGGCTGAAGACTTTATATGGCAAGGAGACGATGTGAATGGAGGCCATACAGCTAGAAATTGGATTAGAACTCGTACCGTTTGTAAAGACTGAACATGTAAAGGAGGGCAACCTTATCAAAAGCATACGACAGATGCGACGCGACATGGAGCGAGCAGATCATTATCTGATCCCCCCTATACGCATCTGCGACAACACGAGCCTGCCGCCGCGCGGCTATCGAATATTCATCTATGAGCGCGCCGTGGCCGGAGGAGAGCTCGGCTACGCGCACGGCGTGGCGGAGCTCTCATCGCACTTGGAGAATAACATTCGTCAGTATGCGATAGAAGCAAACTAAAGCACGCACAGACAGAGGAACCGCGCAGACAGTGCCCGGTTCCTCTGTATTTCAAACCCTCTCGGCAAGCACCTCCCCTACAGTCCACGCTGCCAAGCGGCACAATTCTAATTTGCCACTAGCAGATTTACAGCAGCAAGCAAATTTGCTTAATTTTTCGACCAACCACAGGAATACGAGCAAATAGGAGAAGGGGCGTGAAATTAACAGACGAGCAGAAAAAGGAATTTCGCACGCAGGGCTTTCTCATTGCCCGCGGAGCACTCAGCGATGCTGATCTACAGCCCGTTATTGACGAGCTATCAGGGTGGATCGACACGCGTGCCCAACAACTTCACGCCGAAGGCAAGATAAAGGACCTACACAAGCACGAACCCTTTGCCAAGCGTTATGGCCTGCTATTTGGCCAATGCCATGATATAGGCAGTGGCCTTGATATCATGCACTACCGCGGCCGTGCGATGTTTGAATTTCTACACAACGAAAATCTGCTCGAACTTCTCGAGTCGTTGATTGGTCCCGAGCTGACGTGCAACCCTATTCAGCATCTGCGCGCCAAACCACCGCTGAGCCAAGAGGGCAACGCAGGGCCCTCTTTCCACAACGCCCCCTGGCATCAAGACGCCGGCGTCATGATGGAAGAAGCAGAAGGATCGGACGTCGTTACCTGCTGGCTGCCTGTTGGGCGTGCCACGCAGAAAATGGGCTGTATGGAAGTGATACCTGGACTGGTGGAAACGGGGTATCTACGCCACCTGCGCGAAGGAGGCACAACCATTGATCCGGAAGTAATTCCCAACATGGAACCCGTAGTGGCCGAATGCGAGAAAGGTGATCTCGTTTTGATGAGCCGCTTCACCCCACACCGATCAACGCCCAACTACTCGGATGAGTGCCGTTGGTCGCTGGACTTGCGCTACCAACCAACGGGACAGCACACAGGCCGCACGGGGCATCCTGACTTTGTCGCTCGCTCGCGGTCGAATCCCGCTAGCGAAATGCGCGACTACGACGAGTGGTGCCGACTCTGGGTAGATGCCTTTGATAATCCCAAAGGGCACGTAGGACACCGGTCTCCTTGAGTGCTGCGAGATATCGACACAGATAAAGCGCGCAAAACCCGTCGTCGCATGGTCAATTATTAGAAGAAGTAGCACGGGACAAAGGCGACTAATCGCTGCCATAATAGGTGTTTGAACGGCTCCGAACCCCCCGTATCTTTGGAAAAGCACAAGGTAACCAGGCAAAACCTATATGACTAGAATACTAATTGTCGAAGACGAATACATGGCCAGCCTCAACATGCAGAACAAGCTGCAGCGGCGCTTGGGATACGAATGGATGACGCGCATATGGACCACGCACTAAAAGACATAGATTGCACGGAGCTGATAGAACAGTACGATGAGGCCGCCGAACAGCTGCTAAAGGTTGCACGTAGCGACGGTCACTTTTCCGGGGGAGATATTGTCAAATGGCCGAGTGGTAGCAAACTCACTGTAGAAGCACTCACGCAACGCGCCCAGCTTATTGCCACCATTCACGAGGGCATTCCCACGCGCAGAGAACAACGACTGGCCGATGCCCACGCCCGTTATGAACAAACGCGACCGGCCTATCACCAGGCGAACCGGCTATACTTGAAGCTACAGACGGAATTTTGTCGGCAGGAAGAAGGAGATGAGCGCGATTTTCTCCAACTCTACCAGGAGGTGTATCTGCAGGCGCTCGGACGCGATGATCCCATCGAACTAGACGAGGGAGAGAAAGCATTAGTCCAATTGCGTATCGCCCGAGTGCCGCTGTCTCACGCCCATTCCGTCGCCGAAAAAATCAGCGCTTCCGAAGAAGGGGACGAACGCTGGGAGCGCTCGTATTCCGTAAAGTGGGAAGACTTTCAACGAGCTGGATCACTGCGCCAGCTACTGGAATCTATCGCCGAAGCCGTAGTCGACTTTTTGGCCGCAGGTGAGTTACTGGCCATTCGCTACAACACGTTCAGCAACTTTATCTGGTTGGGCATCTCCTGTTGGAAAACCATCACCGACGTCGAACTGGCCCTGACGCAAAGCGGCACAGAAGAAAACGACGAGCTAAGCAAATCCGTCTTACTCGGCAAATCCATGCTCCTGCAATTCATGCAAGCCCACTTGGAAGATCCAGCGCAAATCAAGCCGCGCGAATACTGGTATGGCCAAGAGTATAGCTACCTAACACGCGACCTGATCGACCTATCGCGCGCGCTCATCCACGAGGCCAATCGTCGTCGCTTGGGTCCCGTCGAGCTGCCACCGCTCTTGGGCAGCGATATTAAGGGACGCTTTATCGAGTATGACGACGTCGGAAAAACTCAGGAACTGTCTACATGGGGGCGCCGCAAGCGACTACTACGCTGGGCTCTACTCTTTCGCCGCACGGGCAAACGTAAAATGCAGCTTTTGCAGTCGGACATAGAAGAGAAAGAACGTCTGCGCCGCGCCTGGGAGCAAAACCGCCATTGGGCGCACGAGTCGTTAGATATCTTTGGCATCGAGGTCGATATACGCATTGATCCCCTCTTTGCTCCCATAGCAGAAGACATAGCACTGGGGTCTAGAAAACAAAAAATACTCTTCCTGCCTACGCACCAGAGCGTATTTGATCATCCGGTTATGAACTACGTGCTCAACGACGAGCATTTTATGCGCGCACTTGGATGGAAAGAGCCCACGCCCTGCACGATCTTGGCGCGCTCTCAGCTGACGGCTATGGGTAGCCTAACAGTCTTTGGTCGCACCTTTACCCCCATAGGCTTTACGCCTGAAGAGGTCGACCGCATGATGGAAGAAGCCGACGGCCACGTCGTCATGTCGCGCTCCGCCGATACGGGCAGTCCGACACGACGCTTTGCCAAATTGCTTGACGAACGCCCCGGCGTAGTCTATCCCGCAGGCACAACGTCATCTTATGCTTTACAGTGCCTGCCTATGCAGCACGGACTCTTTGCACACCTGCCGCCTGACCTCGTGCTGATTCCGCTGGCCTTTCGCGGTATACACTCCCTGTGGCCTAAATGTCCCAAGGGCAACTTGCACATCTGTCCCGGACGCGTCGAGGTCATCGTTGGCCCGCCCATTCTCGGGCAGACTACACTGCTGCCGCGCAAGCGCGCGCTGCGCACCCAGCTAGAGCCGGCAACTCTATTTCAGGCCGTGCACATAGCCGACCTGTACAACCCAGCACCGTCCACTGGAACCGCATAGCTTCAACGGTCTATCCCACGTCGGTGCGTAGCTGCGTGTTATACTATGGCGGGCCTTGTACAGGCTATGACACCGTTTACGTATGTGGAAAGAGTCCGCATTTCGGAGCCAGCCCATGTTAAACGTCGCCATCTGCGGCCTGCGCCGCGGAGCCAACTTTGCCCACATCCTTCCCCTTTTTGACAGTTGTCGCCTCAGCGCGGTGTGCGATACCGATGAGGCGCTTCTACGGCGCTTCCGCGCTGAGGTTTCAGACGCGCAGCGCTTTACGCACTTTGAAGAGTTACTCAATACACAGCCCGACATATGTATTGTAGCCTCGCCGGTAGCGCACCACGCAAAGCAGAGTATTGCGGCACTACAAGCCGGCTGTCACGTTTTACAGGAAGTCTTCCTAGCCGAGACCCTCGAACAGTGTCGCCAGCTCTACCAAGCCGTTAAGGCGCACCCACAACAGACGTTCATGCTCGCCGAAAATTGCTGCTACTGGCACTTCATACTGGAATGGAAAAAGATGTGGCGCGCGGGTGCACTAGGAGATTTAATACACGGCGAAGCCGAGTATATACACGATATCAGCACGCTGATGACCGACGAGCAGGGCCAGCCGACTTGGCGAAAAACGTTACCACCCATTCATTACTTGACCCATAGCTTGGGGCCTCTGCTGTGGATTAGCGGGGCGCGCGTCAGGCGCGCCGTCGCCCTGGCCACCCCATCGCGCCTGCAGCCCGGTCGCGATCACTACGATAGCGAAGTGGCCCTTTTTCAGACAGAGGATGATGCCACGCTCAAGGTACTCACCGCATTCCGCATTACCCGCGAACCCTCTTTTCACTACTACTCGCTCTACGGCACGCGCGGTTGTCTAGAAAGCCAGCGCCCTCCCGACGCGCTGCGCACCAATGCTTTTTTAAGTGAGCAAGGCAAAGACAATATGGTGCAGTGGCCGCTCGGCCGCAACGATCCTCAAGCACCCAGCGAGGCCGATTCCGGCGGACACGGCACGGCCGAGTACTATATGGTTCGCGATTTCTTGAACAGCGTTCGTCACGGCCGGCCTGCGCCCATCGGCATCGATGCAGCACTAGAGATGTCGGTGCCCGGCCTTTGCGCTCATCAGAGCGCTTTGAACGGCGGGACCCCCGTGGACGTTCCCACCTATTGGCGTACGTAAAAAACCCGGGGCGTAGGAGGTGCGCCCCGGGGTATCATATGGAGTGGGTACCGTTTCCTTGGGTGTAGTGTATAATTTGGACGGCGACCGGTTCTAGTATGCTCGCTTTAGGCCACCACCCCGCTAAGTAGAGCACTCGTATTTCCTCCAAGCCGAGTGTCCGTGCGAGCGGCAAGTAAAGTGTCTCCTACGGCAACGTCGCCTTCGTGCTGCGCCGTCTTTGCCGAGATCGTATCATTGGGGCCTATACGATCTTAATATCACTTAATACTAAGTATCGGCCAATGCACTGCGGCCTTGAGTTTTTTTCTTAGAGACTTATCGCACGCCCATACGGCATGTGACAGCCCAGCAGCTCGGTCACATGTTGGTAATCCAACGTCCTTTTTCAGCCGTTATCACGTAAATGATGCCCCAAACGCCAGAAACGGCCACCTCCCCTAAGATAAGCCCGAGAAAAAATGGCTTTAAACGCTGAAAAAGATGCACGCCACCAAAGCGCACAATTGAACCTTTGAGTATCCAGCAGATCAACGCCGAGAACCAGATCTGACTAGTTAACCAGCCAACGGCAATGGCAAAGCCAATGGGATGAAAGGGCCACCAGTGCCAGCGATGCTGTGCCCACATGAGAAACCCCTCCGTTACGGCTCCGACGCCCTTAAAGAACCATCCGCGCATATTGACATCGGGCATATCCGTCATCGTCGGACCGATATACGGCCACCCATGAGCTCCAGCCCAATCTAGTAGTGAAAGGTTGATCGCTCCATACGTATAGGCCAGTTTGAGCGTCATATAAGCCGCACCCAATAGAGAGCATACCAGGGCCAACACTAAACCCCAAAACAGCCGCGTCTTGGATCCAGTTATCATCTCAGCCAGCTTAAGGCCGTTGGCCGCTGCCACCATGGGCGAAGTGCGCGATTCTCCCTGCCATATAAAAGTGAAGTTCAGCGCAACCAACCCCTTGGCTCCGAGAATAGAAGTGCCCATACCTGAAATAACAAAATAGGCCGGAACAATTGGGCTGCGCGCCGTTGCGACCCCACTGGCAGCCACCACGCGCGCGACGAGGATAAAAAAAATCAAGCTGACGACCAGCAAGACCGGTAAAACGACGATGGGCACGCCCGAACGCCACAGCCAGACGGCTACAAAAAGCAGGCTGCTAAAAAATAGCCATAGAGCCGTTCGGTAGCGGAGCAACTCCTCGCTGTCGTCAACGCCCCCGTCTGGATCCCACAGCTTTTGCACGACCTCTTTGAGATGCGTGCGCGCACCCCACAATCCGTACAAAACCAGCACGATCACCGCGCCGCTGGCCTGGTGCGTCAAATCAGCCGGCTGCGAGTACTCATAAGCGCTCAGTCGCTCCGTGCTGGCAATCCCCAGCGTGCTAAACACGCCTTCCTGAACCTTTGAAAGCACATAAAAAAACCAGATGCTAAAGGTAATCTCTAGATTCACGAGATAGAAAAATCCAACCCAGGCTAAGTTGAGTGCGATAGGCAGGTGCAGCGTCTGGTTAAACAACGAAAAACGACCGCTCGGATTATATTGCGGTACGATGGGCCAGTAGTGGTTGAGTGCGTTGAGGCTGAGCAGCGTAAACGGCACAAAAAAGCCCAACCACATGACGCCGTCTTTGAAAAAGGGTGCAATAGACGCGCCCTCTTCCTTCTCTATCATATTCTGCGGCAGTTGCACCATCGGATAGGTCAGGCGTTCGTGCACGGACCACTGGCGATGGAGGATTGAGCTCATACAGATCAACATGAGACTCATGGCCACTATAAACGCTAGCCACCAGCCCATGGGCTCGACCCAAACGCCCCACGGAATAGCCGCCCCCTGTGGCAAACCCTCGTAATAGTCCTTGATGGCTTGGAAGTCCTGTGGCACCATCCAGGAGGGGATAAAATCGTGAAAGAGCTCTACGTAGTTATTCTCTGGAGTAGCGTAGTAGAATGGGTAAATCAACGTGCCGATAAGAAAAAACATCAGTCCCCAGGTCGGCACGGTAACGGCCATTAGCAACATGCAGTAGATCATCACCAAATCGGCCTTGCTCAGCTGAACGTTGCGAGCGAGCACGGCGACAATCGCATTGACCACAAACGTAAGTACAAAAAAGAAGAAAAGCGCACCGGGCGATGAGGGATTAAAGCCGATCCAGTAGTAGTTAAACACAATCCCATAGGGAGCGATCACACCAATTGCTATGGACAGGATAACGCCCGTGAGCAGGCCCCTCATACTGAAAGGCGAGATCTGGCCAGTCGTATGGTCTGTAGATGCTGTCATAGAGGAACTTTATACGCTCGATTTAGCTGCGAGTAAGAAACGAGGCCAAGATGCTTAACGCAGCGTGAGTGATCCACGTACACCTGCGAACTTTACAAGAGTTAGGCAGTCCAGCACCCACATAGTGACAACTCAAAAGGTGTTCGTCAAGCTTTCAAGGCGCCTTGTTGACAGCACGCTGGTAAAGCGCGCATACTCTGATCTGCAAAAGTCACTAGGACCCGCAACGGTCTCACTGTGGACGACAAACGCACCATGGGCTGAAATCGATACGCGAAATAGGAGCACATATATGGAACACTATGAAATGACGTCCAATCCATTCAGTCTACAGGGACAGGTCACCTTAATAACGGGAGGCGGAACAGGCATTGGACTTGCAATTGCCCACGCCTTTGTAGCACAGGGAGCCCGCGTCTTGATCAGCGGTCGCCGGGAAGACGTGCTGCAGCAGGCCGTCGACCAGCTAGGCGAACGCGCCACCTATCGCTTGCACGACGTTACCCAAACTGAACGAACCGAGGAACTAATTGACGAGGTAGAGCAAGCACTGGGACCTATCACCGCGCTGGTTAATAACGCGGGCAACCAGGTCCGCGGGCCTGCCGAAGAGCTACGCAACGACGGTCTTCAGCAGGTAATGGACGTGCACGTCAACGGGGCATTTGCGCTCAGCCGTGCGGCGGCACAGCGCATGCTGGACAAACGCGAGGGATCCATCCTCTTTATCGCTTCGATGGCCTCGCTCATGGGCATACCGTACGTGCTGCCCTACGCAGCCGCCAAATCGGCCCATCTGGGCCTCATCCGCTCGCTAACGGCCGAGTGGGCCGGACGCGGCGTGCGCGTCAACGGCATCGCACCCGGTTGGATTGAAACGGAGATGAGCCGCGAAGCCTTTTCCAAAGTCCCCGACCGTAAGGCCAAGGTTCTGGGACGCACGCCCATGGACTGCCTCGGCCAACCGCAGGACATTGGCTGGGCAGCGGCCTATCTTGCCTCACCGGCGGCCAAGTTTGTAACCGGCGTCTGCCTGCCGGTAGACGGAGGCGCATCCATCGGTTTTTAATGATCGGGGCGCGTCTATACATACGATTGCGCTCTTCAGCTGCGGTAATCTCGCCCACCGCACTATCTGCAGACGCTTACAGCAATTGTATAAACGGTATAGGACAGCTACAACCCATCGGACAAACAACCGTTATGATCGTAGAAATCTGGCATGGAACACACCAACGCGTAGGCCATTTGGGCAGTGCTCAAGCTCATTTTAACGTGCTCGGACAGGTAGATAACCACTCCGCCCTCAGCGAGCTATACTACTGCCTCAACGGCGGAGAAAAAACGTCGATAGCTATCGGCCGTGCACCCAACGGATTTGGCGATGGACGGCGCTTGGCGCGCAGTGGACACTTTAACGCCGACATTCCTACGAGCCTCCTGCACGACGGAGAGAACCATATCGACATCGTCGCCATTGATCACGACGGCAACGAATGTGCATCAAGTGCAATTATTGAGAAATCCACCGGAAGCACCCCGCTGCCCTGCCACATCGAATGGAATGCAATCCATAACCCACAAGACGTCGGCCAGTTTGTAGACGGCTGTTGGGAGATCAGTTCGGCGGGCTTGCGCACGCAGCACACCGGCTACAAACGCCTGTTTCTCATCGGCTGTGACGCATGGGGAGACTATCAGATCACCGTGCCGATCACCATCCACGCGGTCGATCCCCTCCTGGGTCCCCACAGCGGCGACAACGGGCTAGGCGTCATAATGCGTTTTGACGGCCATGTGGAGGACAGCGCACCAGAACAGCCCTCTTGGTCTTATCGACCTTTTGGCGCCGTTGCCTGGCTTTGCTGGAAGGATGGACCCGATATGCCCCCCCAAAAACAGTTTTATCGTGCCGACAGTAACGAGCGTAAAAACTTTGGTGAGTTTCCGATAATTGAGGGAAAAACGTACGTGCTTAGAGCCGCTTGCGTAGATGCGGGCAATGGAGTGAGCACCTATAGATGCGCGGTGTGGGAAGCGGGTGAATACGCTCCTGATTCATGGGACTGGCAAGTACGGCTACCAGATGGACGCACGCCCTCACGCGGAGGTGTCGCACTGGTGGCTCACCACGTCAACGCCTCATTCGGCGACGTGAAGGTCCACCCGCTCTAGCGCTTGCCAACGCCAAACCTAAACGCTACGCTTAAGCACTCCTTTCCTCGCGAGCCTGCTCAACTCGGTTGGCGATAATAATGCCCAGTGCGACTAACGTTACGCTCACCCACAGCACGGGCGATATATCCTCTCCTAATAGCCAGGCACTCAACAGTACGCCGACAATCGGCGTGGAAAAGCTAAAGACGCCAAGCCGGCTGGCACTGTGATGACGAATAAGAAAAACCAACAGTATAAAGCACAGCCCTGCCACGATAAATCCCTGATACAATACGCCGCCTATTACCGCAGCGCTCATTTCGTAATGAGCGTCGCGTTCAAATAGGAAACTCCACAAGCCAAACAGTGGCAAGCTGATCACGGCCTGCCAAAACAGCACCTGGAACGGGTGTAGGCCTTGTACTAGGCGCTTGATAACGACCTGACGTAGACCCAGCAGCATACCGCTAGTCGCTACCATGAGATCGCCAAGCACGTAGTCCGTATCCGCCAGCGAAACGGATTCAGCAAAGAGTAAAAAGACGCCGAGGAAAGAAAAGACAAGTCCGACGGACTTGGCCAGCGTGAGCCGATCGCCCGGCACGAAAAAATGCGAAAATAGCGTGAGAAAAAACGGGTAAACATTTATCAGCACGCCCGAGCGTCCAGCCGTCGTATACTGCGTGCCGGCGTTGAGCAACCAAATCTGTATGGTAAAGAGCACGCCTAAGCCCGCCAAGCCCTTCCACACCGCGCGCGGCACGCGAACGGGTATGCCAACAAAAAGCGCTCCGACCCAAACGGTCAGAGCGCCTATGATAAATCGTAGCGTAGCCATTGCAGCCGGAGGCAAACCGACCAAGCCCGCTTTTATTGCCACCGTATTGCCGCCCCAAAGCACGGCCATCAGCAGCGCCAGCGCACCGGCGCGCACGCCGATGGCATCGTTGCGAATAGCGGATTCACTCATATCCGCCTCCGCTCATATTCAGTCGACGTGCACCGAGTCGACGTGCACCGATTTGATGTAGTCCATATTGGGAAACACTTCCTGCAAATAGGCGTTTCCCTGCTCGGCGATAGACCCTTGATTGGCTTGCTGACCATACTCAGCGTTAATTTTGTCTACCACGTCTAAGCCTTCTGTCACTTCGCCAAACGGCGCAAAGCGCATGCCGTCCAAGTTAGTGTTGTCACCCAGATTGATAAAGACCTGAGTCGTTCGACTATTGGGACGATTTGTTGCAGCAAAAGAGATGCGCCCGCGCGTGTTGCTCTCTTTAACTGGATCGTCGAGGAAATGCGCATTGGCCCACTGCTTGGTGATTTCCGGATCACCGCTCATACCCCACTGCACAACAAAGCCCGGCACGACGCGAAAGAACCGCTGCTCGTTGTAAAAGCCATTCGTCACTAGGTTGTAAAATCGATCGGCTCCGCGCGGTGCCCAATCTCTATATACAGTGAGCACAAAGTTGCCCACTGTCGTCTCGAAAGTCACCGCATATTTTTGCGGAGCTTCCGTTTTCATCTCGTCACTGGCCGGTTCCATTAACACCTCCTCATTGAGTTCCACGCCGCCGTCAGACCCACATCCCATCGCCGCTATAAGCGCACAGGACAGCACTACTAAACGCAGCATACGTACCTCCTATTTGTCTTTAAAAATTGCTTTCTCATACACCTTTGACCGCTTGAGCAAGCGCAGCACGCGTCATACCAAAATGCGCCCAAGTTTCCATATGGCCTTCCGATGGCGCCGTGCGTGGATCGGTCACGCCCAAGTGAGCCACTTTGACATTGAACTGAGATGCCACGCTCGCTACGAGGCCAGCAAAACCGCGCACGCCGGTTTCGGCCGTGCCAATAAAGCCGTCTTCAATGGTTACTACACCGCCCGGATAGCGACGCACCAACTTTTCTAACGCACCCTTTGCTATGGGCAATCCGTTAATAATGTGCGCATCGACATCGCCCAGTTTTTCCGCGACTTCACCGGCTAGAAAAGCCGGAGCACCCAGCGCTAGAATAGCTTTTTTGGCGCCTTTGTACTGGCGATACGTCGTCACGGCTTCCCACGTATCGGTCGTTTCCCAAAGCGGGCCCGACCCGTCCTGTTTGGCGAGAATTGGCAGATTGTCACGCGGTATACCAATAACGTGCGCACCGTAGTGAGCCGACAGGTCACAGGTGGCGATAAAGGCAGCGCGCGCATCGGCCGGTGCGTAGAATCGATGCACGTACGGTAGGTAGGTCAAACCGACGTTAATCCAATCTAAGCCCCACCCCGAAAAGTGGTCGCGGCCCGTGCAGGCACCCACATGTGAAATGTGGAACGCCACATTGAGCCCTTCGTTAACTCCGTTGAGGTTGCGCTGGTAGCGCCATAAATCAAAGCCCTCGCGCGCAATGCCCTCGAAGAAGGCAGCAAACGTCGAAACCACGTTAAGCTGTGGCTCAGAACCGCTCATGGCCAATCCGTTCGTAACGAGCGTGGCAGCCTGCTCCTCGATGCTCATTTCAAACTGATGGTCGTCCGCCAAGAAAGAACGCGCTTTGGCCAGCTTTGTAGATGGATCTAGGTCGCAGCTAACGACAAAGACCTTGTCAGGATGGTGCTTGGCCACGAGCGCATAGCCCGCCTCGGAGCCGGCCCGCGCGCTATCGCTCTCTCCAACGCCCTTGAGCGACACAGCTTTGCGTGCCGACTTGGTCAGAGACAAGTTACGACTGCCGGGCGCTGGACGCGCCTTAGTTACGACCGTGCGCTTGGCGCGACGCTGCAAATCGGATAGGGCGCGCTTTTGCGCACCGTTGGACGTGAGCATCGGATTTTTCAACACCGCATCGACGTCTCGCCCCTTCATATGGCCATCGTGATGACCCTTGCCGCCGGGCAGTTTGTTGACCAAGAAAATGCATTCGAGCATAGCTTCAACATCGCCGTAGCTCATTAATGAGCCCGGAATCCACACTTTTTTATCAAGCGCAACGCCATTTTGCGCAGCAAAATCACTGACGATGGCTTCGATCCCGTGCGCTTTGGCGAATTTCGTCAACGTGGTCTCCTTGCCCGTAGGATAGATCATGCTCGGCCGACCGCGCTGAGCCAAGTTGTAAGCTCTGCGATAGGCTCTGTAGAGCCCGGCCATATCGTGCAGCGATTTAACCTCGATAATCTCTATACCCATCGCGGCGACCATGGACCGCGGGTCTTTATCCAAGATACTCTCCGTGCTACCGGACAATTGGATACCATTGCGATGCATGACAAAGGTGATCGGCGCACCGTGCACATCTGCTCCGTTGAAGCCGTTGAGCGCCTGTCCCGACACATATCCCGCATCACCGCAATGACACACGACCCACGAGCCCATACCGTGCTTCGCTTTCTTTCCCAACGCCTGCCCCACCGCAACCGGAATCATCACACCCAGTCGCCCCCCGTTGAGCTGCGTGCCACCCGGTAGCCAAGAAACGTGACCAGGGACGTCGAGACCGCGGCGAAATTCGTCTACTACGGCTTTCTCTTCTATAAAACCCAATGCTGATAAGGCCGCATAGTATCCCACGCTGGTATGGGCGTGTTCGATTGTGTAATCAATGGCTTCGTAGTCCGTCACTGCCAGCGTCAGCAGCAGTGACGGAATAAGTTCCAATCCGCCACCTAAATGGTCGACTTCGCCGATTTGGGCTAGCGAACCCAGAGAGCGAATAGCCGTTTGAGCAGCCGCAATCTGCAGTCCGCCTAACGCGTCTATTTGCGCTTTGCTCAGCGCCTTGTCTTTGGCAATATCCAACTGCAGCGGCAGCACCTGCGAGCGCACGCGCTGTCCCAAGTAACGGGCATCTTTTAGAAGCTTTTCGTTGCGCCGTCTCTGTCCGGCGAGTGCAGCGTACATAGAGGTAGCCATAGAGGAACTCTCTCACTTTCAATTCTGGTGAAAATAGGTCCGAGAAAGATAACTGTAGTGCACGAGACGAGCAATGAGGCACACCGCGCCCACACCCAATCGTCAGCACACAACGCGAAGGTCTAGCGCGGCAGGAACTGCATAACCAGCTTTTCGGCCCACAGCCTGTTGGCGTCAATTGTGCGACCAGCGTTGTGCGGCGTGTGTACGACGTTGTGCCGTCCCAAAAACGGATCGTCTAGCGGCAGCGGCTCTACATCCCATACGTCCGCTGCCAGGCTCAACTCATCAGCCAGCACGCGCCGACGGACCGCTTCCGTATCACATATTTTTGCGCGCGTCACCAACACAACCAGACACCCCAGCGGCAGCGCGTCGATGTGTTCGGCTCGCACCAAACCCTCCGTAGATTCAGTTAGTGGCACCATGGGCACAAAGATCTCCGCATCGGCGATTAAGCGTTCGATATAGTACTCGCGCCGAGCTCCGGCTCGGTGAAAGCACGGCTCGCTAGCAAACGGATCCCAAGCAGCTACGTCCGCACCCATACAAGAGGCAAAGCTGGCATAGCGGCTGGCAATATTGCCCGCACCGACGATGCGCACTCGCTTGCCCTGAAGCGTGCCGCTAGTAAAAGAGGCATTGTCACCAAACTGATGGCCACGTGCACCTGGCAAACCGCACCCTCCGGGTGGGTTGTAGTCCCACGGCTCCAAATCCGTTAATATAGCGTTGTGAAGCTGGGGAATACGGCGCAGTCCGCACAGCGTTAGCGCCAAACCAAACTCAGAGACAGACTGCCCCCAGAATCCCTCAGATGGATGCCTATAAACGGCGACGTCGCGCGCTTCCAACAGCGCGCCGCACGCCTCGTCTATTTGCGACCCGTAAGAGCCCTGAAAAGTCGCCTCTTTCAATTCCGTGAATTTTTCCAAACATGCGCCCGTTACGCTAACGCTCAGGCAGGCTAGCCGGTCGACGGATCCAGCTTCTGAAACAATATCTCCTACCGGACGCTCGTCGCCCTCGGTAAGGCGCACAAACTCAACCTCGCCTTGATCGCGCCAAAGCGCGTGGAAATGATCGGCGGCAAAGGGCCAGACGCTGTCAAAATTCGAACTCACTACAATGACACTCTTCATAGCTACTCTCTTTCCCAGTAACCAACACAATCGGTCTTGCGATAAATATGGTCGCCCGTGTCGATCTTTGCGAACACGTTTATTTTTCTGAATTGGAGTATTCGAACACATCGTGGGCCAGACGCTGACCCAATACGAGCAGCACGCATTCTCAATCGCGCTCGTTGATAAACGTATGTGCGCCATACAAACTCGGTAGGAAAGCGATAATATCGCTCGCACAAACCAGCCAAGCGGCGCGCGCCCACGAGCAAATCAGAGTCTTTTACCTGCCAATTATAACCCGGCCGATTCATAGCATCTGACCAAGGAACGTCTTCAACGTTAACCTTATCTGTATACGTGTCTTCAAATAAGATTTGCTTTATAAGCGCTCTTATAGCAACCTAACGAAGACAAACCCCACGGGAAAAGACTAAGCGCAAACTGTGCAATATAACCCCCCCTGCCCAAAAGCAGGGGGGGTTATTATAAAAAATGCCTCGCGATTAGACGATAAAGAAAGGCTGCGTCCAGGCAAAAGCCTCTCCATCGCCCCAGCACTCGAAGCGCACGTAGCGAGCATCCTCGGGCACTTCCAGCTCCATTGTGTGCCTATCAACCGTCGCCACGCGCCGACCCGTATCCCGCAGCGCAACAATACGCGATGCGTTTTCCGTCTCGATCACGATCCGCTGGTCACTGGCTTCAATTCGAGTGATCTCTACGCCTGTCGATGCGTAGAAACGTCCCCTTGCCAATGCGTCGACTACGCCTTCTGGCGTCTCGTCTTTAACGTATGCGACGTTCCACCCTAGTTCTACGTCGCCGGACGCTGCGTGGCTGTCGTCATTGGCAAAACCCCACATGCGGCGACCGGAGCTCAGCATTATATCCCAACGATTGGTCGCATAGGGGCTGCCGTCGAGGCGGCTTATCACGCCGTTGTAGATCTCCAGACCCACATAGTCATCACACGCATCCATCACGTCCTGCGGACAGTGGCTGAACCGAGACTGCCAGTTGGGATGATTAAACAGAACAAAGCCACCGTTTTCTTTGACGCCGTCAATAACGCGCTGGCGTTCGGCATGGGGTTCGACCAACCCACTGGCTCCTACGTGGAGCATATGCGGACCGTTGGCAGTGATCTCATTACCCGGGACTAGGATCATGCCGTGTGGGTCAAAGTCGGCATAGTCTTCAGCATCGGTGAGTATGTCATGGTCGGAAATCATCAGGAAGCCATGGCCTCGACCAGCGTAGTCATCGATAACAGCTTGGTGATCACGCTGTCCATCACTAGCAGTCGTATGGGCGTGCAGATTACCCGCCAACCAACGACCACCGCTCAACTCTGTGTAGGGATGTTCAATCATTTAACTACTCCTTATGTGTTGCCTCAAGATAAAAGAGCGAGAGTATAGCGACAAGTCAGCGCAGACGACACCGAACGCGGTTTAAAATGAACAGACAGACGATCAGCCCCACAAACCCGCCAACCACGAGAGAAAGATGTTGACCGAGGACCTCTATGGCCTGCTGCCCATACCGTAGTGCTACGTATCCAACGACGGAATAGCGTATGCTGCGACCTAGCATAACCGCTCCAAAAAAGATTTTTACCGGCATGCGGAACACGCCCGCGGATATCATGAAGAGCTTCATCGGATAAGGAGGCGGGACCATTACGGAAAACACCATAGACCAAAACCCGTAGCGGTCAATCCGGACGCGCATGGCACGGCAACGGTCGGCGTCAAAGCGACAAAATACGAGTTCGCCCCCGCGTCGTCCCAGATAATAGGGAACCATACAGCCGGTCGAAGACCCCAAAACCGCTAGAGGAACGGTCACGATCAGGTCTGGCAACGTGCTTTGATCACTGAGCAGCAGAACCAGCATCCAGTCGGGCGCACCACCGGTGGGCACACCCGCTGAATCTACAAGCGCTAGGCCGAACAAACCCAAGGCACCGAACTGGCGCAGAAGAGAAATAATGTGCTCGATAGTGTCCACGCGTGTTGACGTAGTAGGCAAGCAGAATTATTAATAGAATTTCCAGACAATTAATAAGCACACAGAGCGGCATTTTAGCGAACCGCTGTAAGAGCGGCACATTCCGTGCCCCCACAAGGGATATATAGCTTCATGAACCAACAGGCCCCTACGCGTCAGGCCGCACTCGATCTACTGCTTCAATACAACAGGGGCGATTCGCTCATCAATCACGGTAAAGCCGTCGAGGCATCCATGCGCTATATGGCTCGCAAGGATGGCCAGGATGAAGAAGCGTGGGGCATCATCGGCCTGATACACGATCTGGATTACGAGCAATTTCCCGAGCAGCACTGTAAGAAAACCGAAGAAATTCTGCGCGCCCATAGCTGGCCAGAAGACTATATTCGCGCCGTACTCTCGCACGGTTGGGGCATCTGCACCGACGTAGAACCGCAAAGTCTGCTAGAAAAAACGCTTTACACAGTCGACGAGCTAAGCGGCTTCGTCACTGCCTGTGCGCTCGTACGCCCCTCTAAAAGCGTAGCCGACTTGGAAGTCAAATCCGTTAAAAAAAAGTGGAAGCAGAAAGGGTTTGCCGCGGGCGTACAGCGCGAGATTGTTGAACGGGGTGCCGAAATGCTCGGCGTTCACTTTGACCAGATAACGGCTGATGTGATCGCCGCTCTGCGAGAGCAGCGCGACGAACTCGGCCTGTAAAAGAAAGCTTTTTATGCCTACCGAAGAAAACAGCGTACTGCCTCTATGCGACCCACATTTCCACTTATGGGACGTGCCCAATCGACCCAATCCTAATTTGGGCAATAATAGCACCTACTTGGCAAGCGACTACCGACGCGATATGGATCTGTTGCCGGCTCCCTTGCAGCGCGTTTCCGGGCTACACGTAGAGACCGTCGTCGGCCAAATGCCCGGCGGAGCAGTCGTCGACTCGGTTGATGAAACGCGCTGGGTCTGCCAACAGCTGGAGCCGTGGGATCAACCCTTTGGCATCGTGTCCTACGTCCATTTAAACCGAGAAGAAATCCTTATTGAGCGCGACCTAGCGAAGCACCTAGAAGTGTCACAGGAGCGCTTGCGCGGCGTGCGCATGATTCTCAACCATCATCCCAACCAACCCGAGTTGACCTGGCCCCAGATCGAACACGGCGATTTTTTTGGTCAGGCCCCCTTTCGTCGAAGCTTGGCGCTCCTGGCAAAGAATGACCTGTCCTTTGATCTATCGTGCCACCCACATCAGGTCGCCGACGCCATCGACGCACTGCGTTCTGTACCCGATCTGCGCATTGCCATCAATCACCTAGGCTTTTTACACGATGGCGAAAGCGAAGCACACGAAGATCTGTGGCGTCAGGGTCTGCACGCGTTAGCCAGCCTGCCCCAAGCTTATATGAAACTGTCTATGCTGTGGTTTGGCTGTGACGGATATCACAGCGATCCAGTCAAGACCTCTTTTATGCGAGACCGAGTACGTGAGACCATTGATATATTCGGCGTCGAACGCTGTATGTTCGCCAGCAACTATCCGGTAGATCGCTTTAAGCACATCGACATACCGACCCTATACGGTCAATTTCTCGAATGGAGTACCGAGTACACGCGGGATGAGCAAATAGCCCTATTCCACGATACGGCTCAACGCGCCTACGGCGCCCTATAATACGCGGAGACTGCCCCATGGTTAGCGACCTCGACACCTATCTCTTTGACCTGCGCGGCTATATCTTGCTCAAGGGTGCGCTGAGCCCGGACGAAGTCTCTACGCTCAATGCCGCGCTAGATGACATACCGCGCATGCAGCCAGGCCATTGGTACGGACACGTGCACGCCCACTCCTATGGCACAAAAGACGGCCTCAATTTGCAGCAAATCTACGAGGGGGGAGAGCCGTTTGAAGCGTTGATAGACCACCCCTCATGGATGAACCACGTCAAGCACTTTGTCGGAGGCGAGGGCTCTTTTGACTACCACCACGGGCCGCTCTTTATCGACGAAAACTTCGCCCACTTTCGCCAACCCGGCGAAGCCATTGGCCTGCACTCGGGCGGCCATCCCCCCATACACCGCAACCAGTTTCGCTATCACGGCGGGCGCTTTATGTGCGGTCAGGTCAACGTATTGATGGCACTCACCGATATATCGACGGGCGATGGGGGCACGATGATCATTCCGGGTAGCCACAAATCGAACTTTAGTCACCCCCACTTTGATCAGTATCGCATGAATTCAGATGGAGCCAGCGTCGAAGGGATTGAAGGAGCCGTTGAGATGCATATGGAAAAGGGGGATGCGATCGTCTTTGTAGACGGCCTTTCACACGGTTCAGCCAAGCGCACCAACCCGGGTGAGCGGCGAGTTATCATCTATCGCTATGGACCTTCATGGGGCAACTTCCGCCACGGTTACCAGCCGTCGCGAGAGCTGCTCGCACGCCTAACGCCTGAACGACGCAAAATCGTGCAGCCGCTCGAACTGCTGCCACGCGAACCGCAAGTGACGGACCGTTAGCTCTGCGCGCTTCACAACCATCGGATGATCACCCTGTAGGGGGTGTCAGGTTTGCAAAAGCGCATAAGCGAGCAGCGCCGTAGACAGCACAGTAGCAACGGACCGCACATGATTCCAACGGGTCCATCGAACCAGGTAGATATCCCAAAAAGCAAGTTCTTCATCTGCATGGGAATCGACGCTTTCCAATTGATCATTCAACGGAACATTGAATAGAATCGTCGATAGAAGACAACCAACCACGTAGAGCCCAGCAGAAAGTGCGATGTAGCGCCATGGTTCCACATCGCCATAGGAAACATAGGCTGAGATCACACTAAGTAGCGCCGTGCCCATAAAAACCAGCAGGAAACTCGGCCGCACAATTAAACGATTGATCGCCTGCATAGCGCGCACACCCTCCGAACGCTCAAGAGAGCTTAACGCTTTCATCATGAAAGTTGAGAAGGATACAAATAGGCCTGCCATCATGCCGCTACCGACGCAAGAAAAGATCAACGTCCATCTAAGGAAATCTACATTCCCGTCCATAAAACGCGCTCCGATCTATGTGCAAAAATGCGCCGTTATACAGTTGAGGGGAAAGGATCGTTACCCAGCCGAGCTCATTCCTTGAGCACCATGTCTATGCACATAACTGCAGCGAGGATGAGCTGACGCGCCACGTGGTCTGCGGGAACGACGTCAGAAATCTGGAGCACGTAGTTGTCGGCACTGGTGAACAATTCCTTTCCAATGCCGCCCCACTCTTTGTTAATGTGGGCGAACTCGTTCTGCCCAGCCATAAATCTGAAGTCCCAACCGGTCCATTTACCTTGCAGCACACAAACCGGCTGATCGTCGGCATCGAGGACGTTGAAGGCGCCGCCGATTGAGAAGAATTTCTGTTTGAATCCTCCGATAAAATGGTCGTTCTCATCAAAGACGCTGACCGTGGACAGAAAGATGGAGACGCCTCGGGTTATGCGGATCAGCTGCTGACCGTCCGGCGTGCAGATCTTTATATCGAAAGGTGTCATCCGTTTGTACTCGGTGAACCGAAAAAGTTTGGTCAAAAAGCCTAAGCTCTCCTCGCGACATTCCATGACGAGATCACCAGTTTGCGGGTCGTGGATATCGTAGTTGTTTGCGGCTTTGAACATGCCTACGTGCTCTTTAACCAGAAAGACATTTTTCTTTAGGGCTTCGTGCATCGCATCCCCCTTGCTGTGTACTTGGGCGGTAGAATGGTGTCGCATGCGCGCGCACCGCTTAATCAGTGCATTAAAGAGTACGCGATGAAACGCATAGCGGGCAAGAATGGGCAGCGGAACTACAGATGATTCTGTTGCCTAGACTACTCGGCGGTAATGAATAAATTCAAATGCCTTGTGATCGCGCTTTTGCACCACTTCCCACGCGCGCGCATCAAAGCGGGGAAAATACGTGTCGCCCGTAAAATGGCCCTTCATAAAGGATAGATACATATCGCTGGCCAGCGGTAGCGTCTGTTCGTAGATCGTAGCTCCGCCAGCGCTAAAGACCGTTTTACCAAACCCGCCTGCCAAAGAGATTGCTTCCTGAACGGTCGAACAAACTCGAGCCCCTTCAATCTCTGTCGCCGAACGGCTGACCACGACATTAGTCGTGTGAAGCAGATCTGCGCCGAAGATTTCAAACGAGCGCCGACCCATTATAACTACCTGTCCATCTACGTAGCGCAGAAACTGTTTGTATTCTTCTGGCACGTTCCACGGCATGCCGTCCCCGCTACCAATAACTCGATCGCTCGACATAGCCGATATAATGATCAAACGCCGTTCCCCTCATGTGGTGTTGTCTTGCAGTATAACGTATGCACTCACGCCCAATTTTGCACGGTTTACAGAACGAGCAGTCGCATGGCCCTTTTATTAACTTGATCCAATCGACTAGTAAGCATACCATTTTGCCGTCCGCAAAGTGCAACGCAATGGGAGCCCTCTGTGAAAACACTCTTTATCATGCTCGATTCGCTCAACCGTCACTACCTTCCCCTCTACGACGGCCATCAGGTACAAACCCCGCATATCGATCGCCTTGCCGCGCGCGGTTTAGTATTCGACAACCACTTTTGCTGCTCCATGCCCTGCATGCCCGCACGGCGCGACCTGTTTACGGGGCACGCCAACTTTCTCGAAACGCCGTGGAGTCCCATTCAACCCTGGGACGACTGCATGCAGCCCGAGCTACGCCGCCAGCGAGGCATTTACTCGCATATGATCACGGATCATTATCATTACTACCACGCCGGCGGCGAGTGCTACCACAATCAGTTTGATTCATGGGAGTTTCAGCGCGGACAGGAAGGCGACGTATGGCGCCCGCTGGTCGATGTGCCTGAACCGCCGGCTTTCCGTGGGCGGAATCGCCGCGCCTACTGGGCCAACCGGCACTTTATGAATACCGAGCGCGACGAAGACTATTCTACGCCGCAGTGCTTTATGCGCGCCATAGATTTTTTAGAAAACAACCACAGCGCCGACAGCTGGCACCTGCACTTAGAGTGCTTTGACCCGCACGAACCCTTTGCCTGCCCCCAAAAATACCGCGACCAGTACGACGATACGTGGGACGACAGCGCCCTACACTTTGACTGGCCCGACTACGCTCCCGTAGATCCCACAGTCGAAGACGAGGCCGCCCTCGCTCACATTCGCGCCTGCTACGCCGGCACATTAACGATGGCCGACGTGTGGCTCGGCAAACTGTTGGACACGATGGATGCGCTCGATCTGTGGAAAGACACCACGGTCATCCTCAGCACCGACCACGGGCACCTATTGGGTGAACACGGCTACTGGGCCAAAAACTACATGTTCGACTACAAAGAACTGGTGCACATTCCCATGATCATCTGCTCTCCCGACGCTGCACCGCGCAGAGTGCAGGCACTGACCTCAACGGTCGATCTGATGCCGACTTTCATGGAGCTACACGGGGGACAGTTACCGCCGCACGTTCACGGTCGCTCGCTGTACCACCTCTTTAATGCAGAGCGCGATCATCACGACGCCGTGCTCTACGGCTATTTTGGCAAAGACGTCAATCTGACCGACGGACGCTACACCTACTGTAGGCAGGCAGAAGTCGATTCCACCGTAGATCACCACACGGCCATGCCGGTCAACTTCTCGAGCTTACACGGAAGAGAACAGCTAGCCAAGGCGGAGATGGGCGTCTTTCTGCCCAGCGCCCACGGCTTGCCGCACTATCGGTTTCCCGTCGAGAGCAAACGCCATCACAACGCCCCAGACTTCAACCCGATCTACGATATAGTGGCTGATCCACTACAACAGCACCCCATACGAGATGAAGCCGTTGAGAACGCTCTAGAAGAAAAGATGCGCATACTGTTGGAGCAATATGACGCACCGCCTTGTCAGCGCACGCGCATGAGCCTGTAAAAGCATTACAGCTTAGCGAAGGGTATTTGTTACGTCCATCATAACTCATCAGACGTTTCTGCGCTCAGGTCTCCGACCCACACCTCTCTCTGGTCGCCGTTCTCTTCGCGCAGCAGCATTTGTCCAGCAGAGCCAAAACCTAGTAGCGTACCTGTTTGCTTCTGCCGGCCATCGCGGACCTGCACATACTCTCCCACGTGCGCACAGCGCTGCGTCCACGCCTCCTGTAAACCGGCAAAACCGTGCGTACGCCAGATAACAATACACGTTTCGATATGGGGCAATAGGAAACCCAGTGCCTCCTGCACGTCATACGCTTCGCCCTTCTCGATGGCAATCGAGGTGGCGGGTTGATCAATCTCTGCCGCTTCGTCTGCCCGCATGTTTACGTTGAGTCCGAGCCCGACGACGGTGGCCTCTGGGGCACAGCTTTCTGCTAGAATACCGCAGATTTTGCGGCGTTTCACCAAAAGGTCGTTGGGCCACTTGGTCTGCACTTCTATGCCAAGCGCTTCTAACGCAGTGGCCACGCCCAGCGCCACAGCCATGGGCAGCGACGCGATCTCCGGAAAGACGACGGGACCGCGCAACAACAGTGAAAAGGTGAGGTTGCAACCCGGACGAGCAAACCAGCGTCGGCCGGCGCGGCCACGACCTGCCGTCTGCTCATACGCAGCGAGGATAAAACCGTCAGGTAACGACTCGCCTGCGCGCATGCGCTCTATCAAGACGCTGTTAGTCGACGTGAGCTGTCGGTGCCATTCGGGTGCGCTACATTTCACGCCAGTTCCCTTGCCCTAGTTCAGCCTTCATCATTCCATAGACCTCATCGAGATACGATCCCATATTGTGTGCACTAATGTACGCATCTTCACAGCATCATACCCTAGGCGATAGACTCCTGTGGATACTTCGTTAATCGATACCATATGGCAGCAGCTACGGCGCATCGACAGGCTACATGGTGAGTGTAGCAGCCGTTTGGAAACGGGTTGGAACGGCCGAGGGCGCGGCCGCGTCGACGTCAAACAGACCAACGCGCACACTCTGATCTTCAACGAACAGGGCCACTGGAATGGCAATGCGGGCATGCAACTACCTTTTCGCAACGTGTATCGCTGGTGCCTAGGCAATGACCAGATCGCTTTATCGCATCTGCGCTTCGGAGCAGATCAGCCGGTTTTTTTGGTCGACCTAGTAGCAGTGAAAGACCATCTATACGCGGCAAAGCCACACTCATGCGGCAAGGACTGCTACGACGCAAAACTATCAGTACAAGATAGGGCACTCCTACTGGAATGGACCGTCACGGGGCCTGCTAAGGACGAGTACCTGCGCTATACTTATCGGTCACTCGACCATTCAACCGCCTAAGAGAGGCGATTATGCTCAGGCGGACCGTTTCGCGCATAAAGCACCTGTTGCCCTGTGCAGTTCGAACAATATCTTTGAGTAAACTACAACCTG